>JBBPYL010000108.1:0-8553 GCA_038199935.1 Propionibacteriales bacterium
CGGACGCGCGCGACCTTGCGCAGCGCTGAGTTCGGCTTCTTCGGGGTGGTCGTGTAGACACGCGTGCACACGCCGCGCCGCTGAGGCGATCCCTTCAGAGCGGGCGTCTTGTTCTTCGACACCTTGTCCTGGCGGCCCTTGCGGACCAACTGCTGGATGGTGGGCACCGCGTGGTTCCCCTTCGCTGGTAGTACTGACTTCGTCGGTGACGCCTGAGTCGACACAGGTGTGTCGCAGGATCGTGCTGGTGCTGTGCAGACTGGCCTCGCCCTAGCCCCCCGCGGTCGGGCGTGTTGCCCGGTCCGCACTGGTTCCCGCCGTGATCGTTGCGCGGTGGGAGCCTACGAGCGCTGCTCACGCAGCCGCGCGGCTCGCAAGAGCACACACGATGTCCTGAGTCTGCCCCAGGCACGCTGACAAAGATTACCGGCTCCCCGGTGCCCGGTCAAAACGGTGTCAGCGTCGTCGCAAGGTGTCCTCGCCGCCCACCGGTCCCGCCGCCAGCAGCAGCTCGGCGAGGTGCACCGCGCGCCGGTCGGTGAGGTCCTCGATCTGGGTCCGACAGGAGAATCCGTCCGCGACCACCACGGCGTTCTCCGAGGCCGCGCCCAGCGCCGGCAGCAGGTGGGTCGCGGCCACCGCGACGGACACGTCGTGGTGGGCGGGATCCACCCCCCAGTTCCCGGCCAGTCCGCAGCAGCCGTCGACCCGGGTCAGCGTGGCTCCGCTGTCGCGGAGCAGCCGTTCGTCGGCCGACCAGCCCAAGACGCTCGCGTGGTGGCAGTGCGGCTGGACGACGACCTCGACGCCAGTGAGGTCCGGAGGACTCCACCCCGGAAGCTCGCTGAGCAGCTCGGCCAACGTCCGGGTCCGGGCCACGACCGACGCCACCGCCGGGTGGTCGAGCAGCTCCGCGGCGTCCGAGCGCAGCGTGGCCAGGCACGAGGGCTCGAGCGCCACGATGGTGACCCCGAGCTCGGCGTACCCCGAGAGCACCGCCACGCTGCGGGCCATCTCCCGGCGGGCGGCGCCGAGCTGGCCGGTGCTCACCCACGTCAGGCCGCAGCACATCGACTCGGCGACCACGCCCACGCTGAGACCGACCCTCTCGAGGAGCGCGATCGCGGCCCGGGCGCTGGCCGGGGTGAAGTGGTCGGTGAAGGTGTCGCCCCAGAGCACGACGTCGGGGGTCGCACCTCGTCTCAGACCGGCGACGGTGACGGCCCGGGCGTGCTCATGGGCCCAGGTGCGCAGCGACTCGGGGGCCGGCGCCGGGACACTGCGGCGGCGGTCGACCCCGGCCAGGACCTTGGCCAGACGCTGGACCGCCGGGACGGTCATCGCCCGCGCGCTCAGCGGCGCCAGCCGCCGGCCCATCCGCAGCCAGCGGGGCAGCGCACCCAGGGCGTAGTGGCTCCGGGGACGCAGCCTGCGGCGGTAGCGCTGGTACAGGGCCTCGACCTTGTAGGTGGCCATGTCCACCCCGGTCGGGCAGTCACTGGCACACCCCTTGCAGGCCAGACACAGGTCGAGGGCCTCGTGCACCTCCGGGGACCTCCACCCGTCGGAGACCAGGGAGCCCTCGAGCATCTCCTGGAGCACCCGGGCCCGGCCCCGGGTCGAGTCCTTCTCGTCCCGGGTCGCCTGGTACGACGGGCACATCACGGCGCCCTGGGGCGCCGCGAGACACTTGCCCACCCCGGTGCAGCGGTGCACCGCGGCGCGGGCCGAGCCGCCGTCGTGGGCCCAGCGCAGCTCCAGGGGCACCGCACGACTGGGCCGCGCCAGCCGCAGGTCCGCCTCGACGGGTCTCGGGGCGACCAGGACGCCCGGGTTGAGCAGGCCGGTCGGATCGAGCAGGCCCTTGACCTGGCCGAAGAGCCGCAGCGCCTCCGGCGAGTACATCGCCGGGAGGAGGTCCGAGCGGGCGCGACCGTCCCCGTGCTCGCCCGAGAGGGTGCCGCCGTAGCCCGCGACCAGCCGGGCCGCCTCGTCGAGAAAGCCGCGGAACCGGGCCCGGCCGCCTCGGTCGTCGAGCTCGAAGTCGATGCGCACGTGGACGCAGCCGTCACCGAAGTGGCCGTAAGGCACCCCGTCGAGACCGGCCGAGACCAGGAGCTGCTCGAAGTCGCGCAGGTAGGCCCCCAGGCGGTCCGGAGGGACCGCAGCGTCCTCCCAGCCGGCGTGGGCCGGACGGGTCAGGCTCACCGCAGCCAGCCCGGCCCCGTCCTCGCGGATGCGCCACAGGGTGGCCGCCTCCCCCGGGTCGGTGACGACGCGAGTGTCGAGGGCGCCGGAGTCGCGGACGACGGCCTCCGCCAGCGAGCGGACCTCGGCCGCCGAGGAGCCGGTCACCTCGGCGAAGAGCCAGCCGGCGCCCCGCGGCAGGTCCGGCACCGTGCCGCGCCGCTCGCGCACGACGTCGACGATCCGGTAGCCCAGCCCCTCGCAGGCGACCAGCGGGTGTCGCAGCAGCGCCGGCACCGCGTCCGCCGCCTCGGGCATCGAGGGGTAGCCCAGGACCGCCAGCGCCCGATGCGGCGGGTCCTCGACCAGGCGGACCGTGGCCCCCAGCACGACGGCGAGGGTGCCCTCGCTGCCCACCACCAGCCGATCCAGACGGCGGCCCCGCTCGGGGAGCAGCTGCTCGAGCGCGTAGCCGGACACCTGGCGCGGGAACCGGCCGAACTCGGTGCGGACCAGCGCGAGGTTGTCCCCCATCAGACGAGTCAGTCCCTCGACGAGCTCGGCGGACCCCTCCCCCGCACGCAGCCGCAGGCCGCTGCCGGTGACCAGGTCGAGCTCCATCACGTTGTCGCTGGTCCGGCCGTAGCCCAGTGCCCGCGAGCCACAGGCGTTGTTGCCGATCATCCCGCCGATGGTGCAGCGGGTGTGCGTGGAGGGGTCGGGGCCGAACCTGAGCGCGTGCGGGGCCGCCGCACGCTGGAGAGCGGCGTGCACGACCCCAGGCTCGACGCGCGCGGTCCGGCCCTCCGGGTCGACACCGTGGATGCGGTGCAGGTGACGGGAGGTGTCCATGACGATGCCCGTGCCGACGGCGTTGCCGGCGATCGAGGTGCCGGCCCCCCGCATGGTCACCGGGACCCCGCGCTCCCGGGCGACCTCCAGGGTGGCCAGGATCTCCTCGACGTGCCGCGGCCGGACGACGACCTGGGGCGGGACGCGGTAGAGCGACGCGTCGGTGGAGTACAGCGCGCGGACCAGGGCCGAGTCGTCGACGTCGGGCACCCCGGCGGCGCGCAGGCTCGCGGCCAGCGCCCCGTCCACGGTGACCTCCCACGCCGGGACTACCGCAGCGCTCACCACAGCTCCAGGGAGTCGCGAAGGATGGCCAGCGCCGAGTCCGCGTCCACCTCGCGCGGCGAGGTGGACAGCAGCCGCTGCTGCTGGAGGGTGCCCTCGACCAGGTCCGGGAGGTCGGCCGCGCCGTACCCGACCTCGGCCAGGCCGTTGGGCAGGCCCACGTCGCGGATCAGCGTGGCGAGCACCCCGGGCAGGAAGTCCCTGAGGTCGTCGGGTCGGGCGGCCCCGGGCGCGAGCAGCTCCGCGGCCCGGATGTGACGCCCGGGGTCGGCCTCGAAGGTGAAACGGAAGGCCGCCGGCGCGGTCAGGGCCACCGCCATCCCGTGCGGGATCATCGGGTGGTCGTCGGGATAGCCCTCGGGGAGGAAGTCCCGGACCCGACCCGCGACCGGGTAGGCGTTCGCGTGCGGTATGTGCACCCCCGCGTTCCCGAAGCCCATCCCGGCGAACGTCGCCGCCAGGGCCATGCCGTCGCGGGCCGCGGCGTCCTCGCCGTGGTGCACGGCGGTCCGGAAGTGCGTCGCGAGGAGCTGCATCGCCCGCTCCGACCAGAGGTCGGCGACCGGGTTGGCACCGCAGTAGGGCACCCGCTCGCCCGGTTCCTTGCGGTCGAAGGAGGTGTAGGCCCGGGCGGTCCAGCTCTCCAGCGCGTGGCACGCGATGTCCATCCCGCAGGCCGCCGTCACCCCGGCCGGCTGGCTGAGGGTGAGCCGCGGGTCCACCACAGCCAACGTGGGTCGCAGCCGTGGGTGGCTGATGCCGGTCTTCACCCGCTGGGAGACCACGTCGAGCACACAGACCGTGGTGCTCTCGCTGCCCGTCCCCGTCGTGGTCGGTACGGCGACCAGCGGGGCCAGCGGGTTCGTCGGCGCCCGTCCCAGACCGACCGGCCGGTTGACGTAGTCCATCAGCTCGCCGGGATTGGTGCAGAGCAGGTCGACCGCCTTCGCGGTGTCGATCGCCGACCCGCCGCCCACCGCGACGAAGGCGTCCCACGGGCCGGACTCGCGCGCGTAGGCGACGGCCTCGGCGATGCTCTCGTCGCTGGGCTCGACCCGCACCCCGGAGAAGACCAGGACGTCGATACCGACGGCGGCCATCTGGTCGGCCACCCGATGCGGGTGTCCCGTCCGGGCCACGCCGGGATCGGTCAGGACGAGCACCCGGCGCACGCCGTACGCGGCGAGGTCGAACCCGATCTCGTCCGAGGCCCCGGCCCCGAACTTGACCTGCGGGGCCCCGTAGGTGAAGACCGTCTCGGGCCCCCTCGCCGAGGCGCTCATCGAGGCTCCTGGGCGAGCAGCCCCAGGGCGTGCCGCGCCGCCGAGAGGAGGTCGAGGTCGGCGGCCTCGTCGAGCGCGACCCAGGCGGCGTGCTCGGTGGACCCGTCGACCTCGATCACGCGAGGCTCGGAGTCCGCGGACTCCGCAGTGATCGTGGCCCGGAAGATCAGGTGGACACCGTGGTAGTCCTCGACGACCCCGTCAGCGCGGGCTCCGGTGTAGTGGCTGCTGTGGACGTCGGCGACCCTGCCGGGCTCGACGCGCAGTCCGGTCTCCTCGTACACCTCACGTCGCAGGGCGTCCCTCGGGTCCTCCCCGTGCTCGAGACCGCCCCCCGGGAGCGTCCACCGCCCCCGGATCCGGGTTCGTGCCGACATCTGGGTGAGCAGCACGGCACCGTCGCGGACCAGCAGCGCGTAGGCGGCGATCCGCTGACGCCGCGCGGGCGGGGTGCCAGGAGCCATGAGGCGAGTCTAGGAGGGTCGGCACCACGTCCCACCCCCGCCGTGGTCACCGAACCGTAATCAGCGCCCGCCCGGTCCTTCGCCCCCACGACGCACAATGGACCTGCACGCTCGCCTGCCAGCCCGCCGCCCACGAGAGGTCCACCCATGCCACCCCCCCTACCGTCCACGACGACACCCCGGGTTCTCGGGGCGGCGCTGGCCGTCGCCGCGCTGCTCGTGCTCGGCGGCTGCGGGGCGCAGGAGTCGGCGGCGCCCGCCGGTACGGCCGCCCCGAGTGCGGCCCCCTCGAGCGCCGCCTCGTCCAGCGCAGATCCGTCCGCGCCGTCGTCCCCGGCGGCCTCGGTCCCCGAGGGCCTGACCTGGAGCGCCCGGACCGTGGCGGGTGAGCCCTTCGAGGCCTCGAGCCTGGCCGGACGGCCCACCGTACTGTGGTTCTGGGCGCCGTGGTGCCCGACCTGCCGGGGACAGATCCCCCAGGTGCAGGGCATCGCGGACACGTACGGCGACGAGGTCAACGTGGTCGGGGTCGGGTCGCTCGACGACGCCGCCGCCATCGCCGACTTCGCCGGCGACGTACCGCAGATCACCCAGCTGGCCGACGAGGAGGGCGCGGTCTGGAAGCGCTACGGCGTGGTGGAGCAGAGCTCCTTCGTGCTCCTCGACGCCGACGGGTCCGTCGCGGCCGAGTCCGGCTACCGCGGCGCCGAGGAGCTCGACGCCGAGATCGCCGGGCTCGTCGGCTGAGCGTGGACCTCCAGGCGACCGTGCTCGCCTTCACCGCCGGTCTCGTCGCGGCCGTGAACCCGTGCGGCTTCGCCCTCCTGCCGGGCTACCTCTCCCTGACCGTGCTGGCCGACACGACGCCGGGACGCAGCCGGGCGATGGGCCGGGCGCTGTCCACCTCGGGCCTGATGACCCTGGGGTTCGCGGTGGTCTTCCTCGGGTTCGGTCTGATCGTGGCTCCGGTGGCCTCCTCGGCCCAGCAGTACCTGCCCTGGGTCACCCTGGTGCTCGGCCTGGGCCTGGCCGCGAGCGGGGTGTGGCTCGCCGCCGGGCGGAGGATCCCCGCTCTTCGGGTCGGAGCGCGTCGGCCCGGCTCGGGGAACGGGCCGCTGCCCGCCTTCGGCTACGGGGTCTTCTACGCCCTGGCCTCGCTGACCTGCACCGTCGGTCCTTTCCTGGCCGTGGTGGTGAGCAGCTTCCGCAGCGGCTCGACCGGGGCGGGGCTGGTCCTCTTCGCCGCCTACGCCCTGGGCATGGGTGCCCTGGTCGCCACCGCAGCGATCGCGGTCGCCCTGGCCCGGACCTCGTTGCTGGGCCGGCTGCGGCGGTCCGGGGCCTGGCTCCCCCGGGTGGTCGGCGTCGTCCTGCTCCTGGTGGGGGCCTACGTCGCCTGGTACGGCGCCTGGGAGCTGCGGGTGCTCAGTGGGGCAACCGCGGGCCCGGACCCGATCGTCTCCGCGGCGGCCGGGGTGCAGTCCGACCTGGTCGGCTTGGTCCGGGCCGGAGGGCTCTGGTGGCTCGCTCTGCCCGCCGTGCTCGTCCTCGCCGGCGCCCTGCACCGGCGTCCGCGGGCCACGCGTCGCGTCGGCTGAGCCGCGCTCACCGGGGCGGCCCCCAGGAGGGGGCCACCGCCTGGCGAGGCAGCCGCTCCCCGCCCGGGGCCTCGTGGGGCGCCGGTGCCGTTCCCCCGAGGTGGCGGGGGTACCACGGTGCCGGCCCCTTCCCCGGGGCCGGTGCTCGACGTGCCCCTGGAGGGCCTCGAGCATCCGCTGCAGGGTCTCCCCGAGCCGTCGAGTGGCCACTCGCGGGTCCTCGGAGCGGTCCACCGCGACGGGGGCACCCACGCGGACCGACACCGGACGACCGCGACTCAGGTCCAGCGGACGGTGGGCGGTGGAGATGCGCTGCGGTCCCCAGATCGCCACCGGCAGCAGGGTCGCCCCGGTCTCGGCGGCGAGGGCGGCCGCCCCCGGCATCAACCCACGCACGACGTAGGAGGTGCTGATCCCCGCCTCGGGAAAGACGCCCACCGCCTCGCCGCGGTCCAGCAGAGCACGGGCGTGGAGGTACGCCGCGGCGGGCGCAGCCGGGTCGACCGGCACGTGGCCCATCGCGGTCATGAAGGGTGCCACCATCCGCGCGGACCAGACGTCGTGCCGGGTCAGGCAGCGGACGTGACGTCGGCTCGTCCGGGAGACCAGGCCGACGAGGGTGAAGTCGAGATAGCTCACGTGGTTGGCGACCAGGACGACCGGGCCGGTGCACGGGACCCGCTCGGCCCCCTCCACGTCGAGCCGCAGCCTCAGCAGGGACAACACCGCCCGGCCGGCCGCGATGGCCGCGGTGTAGGTCAGCTCCACGGCTCGACGGTCGCACACGTCGACCCGGCCCGGTGCCCGCGACGCGCACAGAGGCCGGCACCCCCCGCGAGGGGTACCGGCCTCTGATGCCGTGCTGCGGCGTCGCCCGAGGGCGTCGGCTCAGTTCTGGTAGGAACCGAAGTCGAAGTCGTCCAGCGCCACGGCCTGGCTTCCGGTGTTGCCGAAGTCGTAGTCGTAGTCGCCGTAGCCGGTGACCGAGTACGCGTTGGCACGCGCCTCCTCGGTCGGCTCCACCCGGATGTTGCGGTAGCGCTCGAGCCCGGTGCCGGCCGGGATCAGCTTGCCGATGATCACGTTCTCCTTCAGACCGCGCAAGGAGTCCGACTTGCCGTGGATGGCCGCGTCGGTGAGCACCCGGGTGGTCTCCTGGAAGGAGGCCGCCGAGAGCCACGACTCGGTCGCCAGCGAGGCCTTGGTGATGCCCATCAGCTGCGGACGTCCTGCCGCGGGCTTGCCGCCCTCGGAGACGACGCGCCGGTTCTCCTCCTCGAAGATGATCCGGTCGATCAGGTCCGAGGGGAGCAGGTTGGTGTCACCCTGCTCCAGCACGAGCACCCGGCGCAGCATCTGCCGGACGATGATCTCGATGTGCTTGTCGTGGATCGACACGCCCTGGCTGCGGTAGACCTCCTGCACCTCGTCGACGAGGTGCTCCTGGGCCCGACGGACGCCGAGGATGCGCAGGACGTCCTGCGGGTCCTCCGTGCCCTGGGTGAGCCGCTGACCGACTTCGACGTGGTCGCCCTCGCCGACCAGCAGGCGCGAGCGCTTGCTGATCGGGTACTCCTGGACCTCCGAGCCGTCGTCGGGAGTGACCAGGACCTTCTTCGTCCGGTCGGTCTCCTCGATCGACACGCGGCCGGCGGCCTCGGTGATGGGCGCACGTCCCTTGGGGCTGCGGGCCTCGAACAGCTCGACCACGCGGGGCAGGCCCTGGGTGATGTCGTCGGCGGAGGCCACGCCACCGGTGTGGACGGTACGCCTCGTCAGCTGCGTGCCCGGCTCGCCGATCGACTGGGCGTCGATGATGCCGACCGCCTCGCCGATGTCGACGAGCTTGCCGGTGGCCAGCGAGCGGCCGTAGCACTTGGCGCA
>JBBPYL010000109.1:0-13504 GCA_038199935.1 Propionibacteriales bacterium
CCCAGTTGGTCGGCTCCGCGCCCGGCGTCCCCGGCTCGTGGCCCTCACGGACGGGTTGCCACCAGTACCAGTCCCGCTTGGGGTTGTCGGTCGAGGAGCGCGACTCGGCGAACCAGGCGTGCTCGTCGGCGGTGTGGTTGACGACCAGGTCCATCACCAGCCTCATGTCGCGACGGTGCAGCTCCTCGAGCAGGTGGTCGAGGTCCTCCAGCGTGCCGAAGGTCGGGTCGACCTGGTGGTAGTCGCTGATGTCGTAGCCGTTGTCGTCCTGCGGCGAGGCGTAGACCGGGGACAGCCAGACCACGTCCACACCGAGGGCGATGAGGTGGTCGAGGTGCGCGGTGATCCCCGGCAGGTCGCCGATCCCGTCGCCGTCGGAGTCGGCGAAGCTGCGCGGGTAGATCTGGTAGACGACGGCGTCGCGCCACCACTCGGCGCCCACCGGACTGCTCTGCCGGGGCGTGCGGGGGTCGGTGGGACGTCCGGAGGAGGACCCCGGGCGAGGCGCAGCGGGGGACGGATCGGTGGCGGCGTGGGTCATGGGGGGCAAAATACCGACTTTGTCTCGCGGCTAGGGTGAGCGACGTGACGATTCTGGACGACGCACGCGAGGGCATGGACCCCGACACCCGACCGCAGGACGATCTGTTCGTCCACGTCAACGGGCGATGGCTCGAGACGACCGAGATCCCCTCGGACCGGTCCGCGTGGGGCTCCTTCGTGGAGCTGTCCGACAAGGCCGAGGAGCGGGTCCGGCAGATCATCTCCGACCTGGCCGATCAGGAGCACGAGCCCGGGTCCCACGCGCAGAAGATCGGCGACCTGTTCACCTCCTTCATGGACGAGGAGCGGGTCGAGGCCCTGGGCGCCGACGCCATCGCCCCCGCGCTGGAGCGGGCCGCTGCCGTCGACTCCCTGGAGTCGTTGGCCACCGTGGTCGGCGAGGTCGAGCGCCCCGGCGGCGGCGGCTTCGTCGGGGCGTACGTCGACAGCGACGACCGCGACTCCGACCGCTACCTGGTCAACATCGTCCAGGGCGGGCTCGGGCTCCCCGACGAGTCCTACTACCGCGAGGACAAGTTCGCCGAGATCCGGGAGGCCTACCTGGCCCACCTGGGGCGGATGCTCGGCCTTGTCGGCTGGTCGGACCCGGCCGCCGCGGCCCAGCAGGTCCTCTCGGTCGAGACCGAGCTGGCCCGGGGCCATTGGAAGCGCGCCGACACCCGCGACGTGATCAAGACGTACAACCTGACCTCGAAGGACGAGCTGCTCGCCCTCGCGCCGCGGATGCCGTGGGACGCCTGGGCCGGTGCTCTGGGGGCCGACGACGCAACGCTGGCCGAGACGATCGTCCGTGAGCCGTCCTACCTTGAGCACCTCTCCGGGGCCCTGGAGAGCGTCGACTTGGCCGACTGGCGGGCGTGGCTAGCCATCCGGATCGTGCGGGCGGCCTCGCCGTACCTCTCCTCGGCCTTCGTGGAGGAGACCTTCTCCTTCTACGGCCGGACGCTGAACGGCACCCCCGAGCTCCGGGCCCGGTGGAAGCGGGGCGTGGCCTTCGTCGAAGGGTCGGTCGGCGAGGCGGTGGGCGAGGAATACGTCGCCCGGCACTTCCCGCCGCGGGCCAAGGAGATGATGGACGAGCTCGTCGCGAACCTCATCGAGGCGTACCGGCGCAACATCGCCGCGCTGGACTGGATGGGTGAGGAGACCAAGGGGCGGGCCTACCGCAAGCTGGAGACCTTCCGACCCAAGATCGGCTACCCCGAGAAGTTCCGTGACTACTCCGGGATCGAGGTCGCCGCGGACGACCTGCTCGGCAACGCGGTGCGCGTGGCTGCCTTCGAGACCGACCGCGAGCTGCGCAAGATCGGCTCGCCGGTGGACCGCGACGAGTGGTTCATGCTGCCGCAGACGGTCAACGCGTACTACAACCCGGGCACCAACGAGATCTGCTTCCCGGCCGGCATCCTGCAGAAGCCGTTCTTCGACGTGGACGCCGAGCCGGCCGAGAACTACGGCGGCATCGGAGCCGTCATCGGGCACGAGATCGGGCACGGCTTCGACGACCAGGGCTCGCAGTACGACGAGTTCGGGAACCTCCACGAGTGGTGGACCGAGGCCGATCGGGCCGCGTTCTCCGAGCGCTCCGACGCGCTGATCGCGCAGTACGACGGGTTCGAGCCGCGCGACCTGCCCGGCGAGCACGTGAACGGTGCGCTCACCGTCGGGGAGAACATCGGCGACCTCGGCGGCATCACCATCGGGCTGAAGGCCTACGACATCAGCCTGGAGGGCGAGGACGCCCCGGTGGTAGACGGTCTGACCGGCACGCAGCGGGTCTTCCTCAACTATGCGCACGTCTGGCGGGCCAAGCGCCGCAAGGAGCAGCTGCTCCAGCTGATCACGACCGACCCGCACTCCCCGGGCGAGTTCCGCGCGAACATCGTGCGCAACCTCGACGAGTTCCACACCGCGTTCGGGACCGAGCCGGGTGACGGGCTGTGGCTCGAGCCGGAGGACCGCGTCCGGATCTGGTAGGCCACGCCGGCCCGGGGCCGTTCTCGGGCCGCCACCAGGGTGGCTGTGCGCGAAAGCGGCAGCGGTGCTCGCGCCGTCAGACGAAGAGGGCGAGCAGGGCGAGGGCGTACGCGCACTCGGCGTCCCCTGCGACGTGCCGCGAGACCTGCCCGTGACTCTCGGTGATGTCGACCGCGTAGCCGATCTCGGTGGAGACCAGCGACCGGAACGCCGGCCCGAGGTGGGCCCGCAGCTGAGCCTCGCCGGGTAGCCACACGACGTCCTCGGCGGCGACGCTGTCCATCGCCCACTCGGTGGTTCCGTTGAAGCGGAGGATCTGGGTCCCCGCGACCTCGGCCGTGTCGATGGTCATGTCGCTGACCACGAAGACGTCGCCGGCGAGCTCGCCGTACGGAATCGCGAAGCGGTCCCCCGAGGCCGGTTCCCACCGGAGGCCGGCGGCGCGCAGACGCAGGGCGAGGTCGACGGTGATCATCGCCTCAGTCTCCCGCATCGACGCCAACGAACCCAGCCGTCGGACCCCGTACGACCCCGGTCACTCCCCGCGTGGAGGTGAAGTTTCCCCTGGGAAACTGCCGGGCACGAGGGGAAGGTGACGTCGGCGCAGATCGTGTACCCGCACCAGCTGTTCGTCGAGCAGCTCGAGGTCGAGCCGGGGACGCTGATGGTCCTGGTCGAACCGGACCTGTTCTTCCGGCAGTTCCGCTTCCACACCCACAAGCTGGTGCTGCACCGGGCCTCGATGCGGTCCTTCGAGGTGCGCCTGGAGCGCGCGGGCTTCGACACGGCGTACGTCGACACCTCCGCCTCGGCCACCAGCGAGGACCGCCTCGGCGAGGTCCTGCGGACGCGCGGGATCACCGAGGTGAGCGTCTTCGACGTTGTCGACGACTGGCTCGGCCGCGAGCTGCGCCGGGTCTGCGAGGCGGTCGGGGCCACCCTCACCGTCATCGTGACCCCAGCCTTCCTGACCACGCTCCAGCAGATCGAGGAGACCTTCGCCCGGGTGGCCAAACCCCGGATGCAGCACTTCTACGAGGTTCAGCGGCGCCGCCTCGACCTGCTGATGGACGGTGACGGTCCGGTGGGCGGACGCTGGTCCTACGACACCGAGAACCGCAAGCGGCTGCCCCGGGACGTCGCGGTGCCTGATCTGCCCCGCGCCACCCGCACCGACCAGGTCTGCGCCGCCCTGGACTGGGTGGCCGAGGAGTACCCCGACAACCCCGGCGACGCCTCGACCTTCGGCTGGGCCACCACCCACCGGCAGGCGGAGAACGCGCTGCGCCAGTTCCTCGACGAGCGGTTCGCCTCCTTCGGCCCCTACGAGGACGCGATCGCCACCGACGAGCCGTGGCTCTTCCACTCCACGCTCTCCCCACTGATCAACATCGGGCTGCTCGACCCCGAGCACGTGGTTCGAGCAGCGGTCGCGCACGCCGGGGACCACGACGTGCCGCTGCCCAGCCTGGAGGGGTTTGTCCGTCAGGTCATCGGCTGGCGGGAGTACATGCGGGCGGCGTACGTCGTCCACGGCCCCGCCCTGCGCACCCGCAACACGCTTCACCTCACCCGCGACCTCGCCCCCGGCTGGTGGGACGGCACCACCGGTCTCGGCCCGGTCGATATCGTCGTACGCCGCGTCCTGACCCACGGCTACGCCCACCACATCGAGCGTCTGATGGTGCTCGGTAACGCGATGCTTCTGCTGCGCACCGACCCCGACGAGGTCTACGCCTGGTTCATGGAGCTCTTCGTCGACGCCTACGACTGGGTGATGGTGCCCAACGTCTACGCGATGAGCCAGTTTGCTGCTGGTGAGCTGGTCACCACCAAGCCGTACGTCTCGGGCAGCAACTACCTCAAGAAGATGAGTGACCTGCCCTCGGGCGACTGGACGACGGTGTGGGACGCGCTCTACTGGCAGTTCGTCGACGACTACCGCGACGGCTTCGCGGGCAACCCACGGAGCGCGATGATGGTGCGCACCCTGGACCGGATGAAGCCGGAGCGTCGACGTGAGCTCGCCGAAGTCGCCGCCCGATGGTTGGAGGACTGAGCCTCAGGGGGGCCCTGGCCGGCGGTCTGGAACAGCTCCAGGGTGACGCCGTTCGGGTCCTTGAAGTAGGTGAAGGCGCACCCGGCCAACCGCGCGCAGGTTGGGGCAGGTCGTGATGATCGACGGCGGGATGGTGCTGGTCTGAGTCAGGTCGCGCCGGCCGCGGCGCGGGCGCGGAGCCGGTCCAGGACGAGAGCCAGCGGCGGCCAGGCGGCGCGCCCGCGGCGGGTGACCGCGTAGGCGCGCATCCGGACGTCCGGGTCGCGCAGCGGGACGAGGCGTACGCCGCGGTGGTGCGCGGCTGCGATGGGGAGCAGCCCGACGCCGAGCCGGGCCACGATCAGGTCCTCGACCAGGTCGAGGCTGTCCACCCGGTGGGTCACCGATGGCTCGAAGCCGGCCAGCGAGGCGAGCGTGCGGACCACGGCCTCGTCGGCGGTGTTGCGCGAGTTCACGATCCAGTCCCGGCCGGCGTGGCGGGCGAAGACCTCGGTCGCGCTGGCCCCCGCCGGCCCGGGGTCCGCGTCGGCGGCAGGGACGCCCAGCCCCCACGGCGTGGTCCACAGCGGCGTCGCGACCAGGCTGCGGTCGAAGGCGGCGGGAGCGAGGTCGTAGTCGTAGGTCAGGGCCAGGTCGACGTCGTCGCGCCCGAGCAGCTCGAAGGCCTCGACCGGCTCGTGTTCGTGGATGATCAGGGTCACCGCGCGGTGGCTGGCGGCGAGATCCTCGATGACCGGCACGAGCGAGGTCCGCACCGCCGTCGCGAAGCCGGCCACGCGCACCGTGCCGGACGGCTCGGAGGTGGGGTCGAAGTCGAGCCGCGCCGCCTCGACGGCGGCCAGCACGGTGACCGCGTGGTCGGCCAACCGACGTCCTGCGGGTGTGAGCCGCACCCGTCGGCCGTCGGGCTCGACCAGCTGCGCGCCCACCTCGCGGGCCAGTACGGCGAGCTGCTGGGAGACGGTCGAGGTGGTCGTGCCCAGCTCGTCGGCGACCTCCCGCATCGACCCGAGCCGGGACAGCTCGACGAGCAACTCGAGGCGACGCGTGTCCATCGACCGATCGTCCACGATCTACGAACGGTGTGTCCAGTCGAATCACGTGGACGTGGATGGTCCCGGCGTGGCTCACTAGGCCCGTGAGCACAGTTCTTCGCACCCAGCACACCGGCGGCACCGCCACGTCGGGCACCTCCCTCGCCGCGTCGTCGGGCGTGGCCGGCCTCGCGCGGCTCCCGGACGGACCGCGCACCGGCGCGACCTTCGCGGTCACCGCGATGCTCTGCGTCCAGCTCGGAGTGGCCGCCTCGGTCGGAGTCTTCGACGAGGTCGGTCCGCTCGGGGCGGGCTGGCTCCGACTGGCCTGGGCCGGACTCCTGCTGCTGGTCATCGTGCGTCCCCGGCCCTCGATGTTCACCCGGTCCTCGCTGCTGGCCTGCGTCGCCCTCGGTGTGGTCACCGCCGGGGTCACGCTGCTGTTCATGGAAGCGATAGCCCGGCTGCCGATGGGCACCGCGAGTGCGCTGGAGTTCCTCGGACCCCTCTCGGTGGCGATGTGGCGCGGGCGGGGCAACGGCCGGGTGTTCGCGGCGCTGGCCGCGGTCGGCGTGCTGCTGTTGACCGAGCCGTGGCACGGCGGCACCGACCTTGTCGGGATGGCCTTCGCCCTCGCGGCGGCCTTCTGCTGGGCGGCGTACATCGTGCTGACCCAGCGGGTGGGCGACCAGGTCACCGGCATCGCCGGCGTGGCGGTGTCGATCCCGGTCGCCGGACTTGTCGCCACCGCCGTCGCCGCCCCGAGCGTGGCCGGCTCGCTGACCTGGCACGTCGTGTTCGTCGGTCTCGGTCTGGCCGTCCTGCTGCCGCTGGTCCCCTTCACCCTCGAGCTGCTGGCGCTGCGTCGGCTGACCACGGCCGCCTTCGGCACGATGATGGCCCTCGAGCCGGGGATCGCGCTGGTCATCGGCCTGGTCGCTCTGGGTCAGGTGCCGGGCCTGGCGCCGCTGGTCGGCGTCGGCTTCGTGGTCGCGGCCGGGATCGGGGCCGAGCGGACCGGGGCGCGCAAGCGCACTCCGGCCGAGGTGGACGCGCGCAGCTGACCGGTCGGGCGGGCGCCGGGTGGCACACTCGGGCGGATGGACCTACTGCGCACGCCCGAGGACCGATTCAGCGACCTGCCGGCGGTGACCGGGAAGGTTCGCTTCGCCGAGATCCCGACCGGTGACCCTGAGGACCCGAGCGGCGCGACGCTGCGGATGGCCTACCTCGACGCCGGCCCCGAGGACGGTCCGGTGGCGCTGCTGCTGCACGGCGAGCCGACCTGGTCCTTCCTCTATCGCGACGTGGTCGACGTGCTGGTCCAGGCGGGGGTGCGCTGCGTGGTGCCGGACCTGGTCGGCTTCGGGCGCTCCGACAAGCCGGCCCGCACCACTGACCACACCTACGCACGGCACGTGGCCTGGGTGCGGGCACTGGCCTTCGACGTCGTGGAGCTGCACGAGGTCACCCTGGTCGGCCAGGACTGGGGCGGGCTGATCGGCCTGCGCCTGGTCGGGGAGGCACCGGGCCGGTTCGCCCGCGTCGTGAGCGCCAACACCGGCCTGCCGACCGGGGACCACGACATGCCGGCCGTGTGGTGGGACTTCCGTCGCGCCGTGGAGAGCGCCGAGCACCTCGACGTCGGACGGCTGGTCGCCGCGGGGTGCTCCCGCGGCCTGAGCGCGCCGGTACGGGCGGCGTACGACGCACCCTTCCCGGACGAGACCTACAAGGCCGGGCCGCGGGTGATGCCGACCCTGGTGCCGACCCGTCCCGACGACCCGGCCACCGAGGCCAACCGGGCGGCCTGGCAGCGCCTGACGATGTGGGACAAGCCGTTCCTGTGCGCGTTCAGCGACGGCGACCCGATCACCGGGGGGATGGCGCCGATCCTCCAGCGCTCCGTGCCCGGGGCGGCCGGTCTCGAGCACCCGGTGGTCTCCGGCGCGGGCCACTTCCTCCAGGAGGACGCCGGCCGCCGCCTCGGCGAGATCGTCGCCACCTTCATGTCCTGAGGCCCGATCGTCCGGCCTTCTGCGGGAAGTTTCCCAAGGTATGCAGGATTTCTGCCTCCCCATGGCGAATTCACCATGGGGAGAGGCAGTTCTCCATGGGGAGCACGCCGCCGGTACGACGGGCAGCACCACCGGCCTACGAGGAGGAGGCCGCCCCGAGCGGCATGTCGCGCCCTTGTGTCGCACACCCCGCCCGTATTGAGTGGGGCCATGAACACCAGCCTCACCCAGACCACCCCCCCGGCCGGACCGGCTCAGCCCACTGGAGCAGAGCCGACCGGGACCGCGCAGGCCGGGACCGCGCAGGCCGGGACCGCGCAGGCCGGGACCGCGCAGGCCGACGTTGCGGCCCGGATCGAGGAGCTGTGTGACGCCCTGCCCGCTGGTGTCGTGATCACCGACCCGGACGCGATCGAGAAGTACCGCCACGACTGGTCCCAGGACCGGTCCGCGGGCACGCCGCTCGCCGTGGTCCGCGCGCAGGACGCCGGCCAGGTGCAGACCGCCGTGCGCTGGGCCGCCGCGCACCGGGTACCGCTCGTCCCCCGGGGTACGGGCAGCGGCCTCAGCGGCGGCGCGAGCGCCGTCGACGGCGGCATCGTGCTCAGCCTGGAGCGGATGAACGCCATCGAGATCGACCCCGAGTGCCAGGTCGCGGTCGTCGAGCCCGGAGCCCTGAACGCTGCCGTCAAGGCGGCCGCCGCCGAACACGGCCTGTGGTACCCGCCGGACCCCTCGTCCTACGAGATCTGCTCGATCGGCGGCAACGTGGCCACCAACGCGGGGGGCCTGTGCTGCGTGAAGTACGGCGTCACCACCGACTACGTCCTCGGGCTCGACGTCGTGCTCGCCGACGGCACGCTGGTCACCCTGGGGGGCCGACGGATCAAGGACGTCGCCGGTCTCTCCCTGCTTAAACTGTTCGTGGGCAGCGAGGGCACCCTCGGCGTCGTCACCCGGGCCACTCTGCGGCTGGTGCCGGCCCAGGCCGTCCGCTCCACCCTGGTCGCCACGTTCCCCACCGTCGACGCGGCGGCCCGCGCGGTGGTGGCCGTACGCCGGACGCTGCGTCCCTCGATGCTCGAGTTGATGGACTGCGCCTCGATCAACGCCGTGGAGGACTACCGATCGATGGGGCTGGACCGGTCCGCCGGCGCCCTGCTCGTCGCCCAGTCCGACGCCCCCGGCACCGCCCGCAGCGACGAGTCGGAGGTAATGCGCCTGGCCTGCGAGGGGGCCGGGGCCAGCGAGGTCTTCGTCACAGACGACCCCGATGAGGGCGAAATGTTCGTCGAGGCCCGCCGGATCGCCTTCCCGGCCATCGAGGCCCGCGGCGCCCTGCTCCTCGAGGACGTCGGGGTGCCCGTCCCGATGCTGCCGCAGCTGCTGGCCTCGATCGCGGAGGTGGCGGCGACGTACGACGTGGAGATCCCGGTCGTCGCGCACGCCGGGGACGGCAACACCCACCCGATCATCGTCTACGACGCCGCCGACCCGGCCGCGGAGCAGCGCGCCCGCGCGGCCTTCGGCCAGGTGATGTCCCGCGCCATCGACCTCGGCGGGACGATCACCGGCGAGCACGGGGTGGGGCGGGCCAAGAAACACGCGCTGCCGGCCCAGCTCGGGGAGGACGTGATGGCGCTGACCCGTCGGATCAAGGACGCGTTGGACCCGGACGGGATCTTGAACCCCGGGGCGGTTCTGTAGGTTCGGGCCATGGTTTCCTCCGTCTCCCGCGTCGCGGACCGCAAGCTCTTCGGACCCGGCCCGTCCAACCCGTATCCCGAGGCCACCGCGGCCCTGTCCCTCCCGCTGCTGGGTCACCTCGACCCCGACTTCCTGCGGATCATGGACGAGACCTGCGACATGCTGCGCACGGCCTGGGGCACCCGCAACCTGCGCACCCTGCCGCTCTCGGCCACCGGGTCCGCGGGCATGGAGGCGGCCTTCGTCAACACCGTGGAGCCCGGCGACGTGGTCGTCGTCGCGGTGAACGGCCTGTTCGGCCAGCGGATGTGCGAGGTCGCCTCGCGCTGCGGGGCGGAGGTCGTCCCGGTCGAGCACAAGTGGGGTACGCCGGTCGACGTCGACCGCGTCCTGTCCGCGCACCCGAGCCCGAAGATCATCGCCGCCGTGCACGCCGAGACCTCCACCGGAGTCCGCTCCGACATCGCCGGGCTGGGTGTCGGCAAGGGTGACGCGCTGCTGCTGGCCGACGCGGTCACCTCGATCGGCGGCATCGAGTTGCGCGCCGACGACTGGGGCATCGACTTCGGCTACGCCGGCACCCAGAAGTGCCTCGGGGTCGCCCCCGGCCTGGCCCCGTTCACCATCAACGACCGAGCCTTCGAACGCCGCGTCGAGCGGCCCCGCTCGTGGTACCTCGACCTGGGTCTGCTCGGGGGGTACGTCGGCGAGGCGGGCAGCCGGGGCGGCGGCCGCACCTACCACCACACCGCTCCGACGGCCATGGTCGTCAGCCTGCACGCCGGCCTGGCCCGGATCCTGGCCGAGGGGCTGGAGAAGGTCTGGGACCGGCACGCCGAGGCCGGCCAGATCCTGACCGAGGGCCTGGAGGCGATGGGCCTGGAGCTGTTCGCCGCGGAGGGCTCGCGACTGCCGGAGCTGACCACCGTGCGGGTGCCCGAGGGAGTCGACTCGGCGGAGGTCCGTGCGATGCTCCTGGAGCGGCACGGGCTCGAGATCGGGGCCGGAGCCGGGGAGTTCGCCAGCACCGTGTGGCGGATCGGACTGATGGGCCACAACGCCCGTCCCGACGCCGCGCTGCTCGTGCTCGCGGCGCTTGAGGACGTCCTGGCCCGGCTGCGCTGAGCTCGCGATGACCCTGCTCGACTCGCACACCCTGCACGTCCCGGGACTGGTCCTGGTCGAGCACGAGTTCTCGGTGCCGCTGGACCACGCCCGGCCTGACGGAGAGCAGATCGTCCTCTTCGCCCGCGAGGTGGCCGATCCGCAGGGGCGCGACCGGCCGTTCCTGGTCTTCCTCCAAGGGGGCCCGGGCCACGAGGCGCCCCGGCCTACCCGGTTGCCGACCAGCCCCGCCTGGCTGGACCGGGCTCTGCGCGACTACCGGGTGCTGATGCTCGACCAGCGCGGGACCGGGCGCTCCAGCCCCCTCGACGTTCCGCCGGGCGTTACCCCGGCCGACCAGGCCGAGCGGCTCGCCCTGTTCCGCGCGGACTCGATCGTCGAGGACTGCGAGGTGCTGCGCGCCGACCTGGGGTCCGCGCCGTGGAGCGTGCTGGGTCAGTCCTTCGGCGGCTTCTGCGCCCTGGCCTATCTCTCCCGCGCGCCGCACGGCCTGGCCGAGGCCTTCTTCACCGGCGGGCTGCCGCCGGTCGGCCGGCACGTGGACGAGGTGTACGCCGCGACGTACGCGACGTTGCGGGAGCGGACCCGGCGCTTCTACGCGACGTATCCGCGGGACCGGGGCCGGGTCGAGGAGGTCCTGGCCCGCTGTGACGCCGGGGACGTCGTCCTGCCGAACGGAGACCCGGTGACCGCCCGACGCTTCCGGCAGATCGGCAGCGCGTTGGGGATGAGTGACGGCGCGGCCGGACTGCACTCCCTGATGGAGCGGGATCCCGGCTCGACGGCCTTCGTCCACGACCTGGCCGCGGCGATGCCGTTCTCGGGCCGCGAGCCGCTCTACGTCGCGATCCACGAGGCCTGCTACGCCGACGGTCAGGCCACCCGGTGGTCGGCGCAGCGGACGATGCCGGAGGACTTCCTCGACGACCGAACGCTGCTGACCGGGGAGCACGTGCACCCGTGGACGCTGACCGACGACTCGGCGCTGACCGGCTGGGCGGAGGTCGCGGACCTGCTCGCCGAGCGGGAGTGGCCCCGGCTCTACGACCGGGACGCGCTGGTCGGCGTGGACGTGCCCTGCGCCGCGGCCATCTACGCCGAGGACGCCTACGTCGACCGGGCGTTCTCCGAGGAGACGGCCCGTCTGCTGCCGCGGATGCGTCCGTGGCTGACCAACGAGCTCGAGCACAACGGGCTGCGCGCGGACGGGGAGCGGGTGCTGGACCGGCTCATCGGTCTGGCGCGGGGACGGCTGGCCTGACCGCGCCACTGCCGCACACCGGCGCAGAGTCGCTTCGGCCGGTCAGCAGGCTGCCGGTTCACACGGACGGCGCGTCATCGTGGGGGGAGGCCGGGACGGGGACGTCCAGGGCGGCGCAGGCCATCTGCTCGAGCAGCGCCCTCGTCTCGTCCTCGGGCAGCAGCGCGCTGTGCGGCGTGGAGTTGATCAGCCCGAAGGCGGCGTGCGCCCGGGCCCGCGCCGCGGGCAGCGTCAGGTCCGCGTGCACCGCCCGCAGCCGGTCGGCCCACAGGTCGACGTACTCGCGCTGAAGGGAGCGGACCTGCTCCCGGGCCGAGTCCGGCAGCGAGGCCCAGTCCCGGTCCTGGACCACGATCAGCGGCTGGTGGCCCAGGGCGAAGTCGACGTGCCAGGCGACCAGGGCTGCGACGGCCGCCGCGGGAGAGGCGGCGTCGGCCCGCTGGCGGCCGACCCGGAGCAGCTCCTCGCTGATCTCGACCAGCATCTCGGCGAGCAGGGCGTCCTTGGAGGGGAAGTGCCGGTAGAGGGCGGGGCCGGAGATGCCGCACGCGGCTCCGAGGTCGGCCACCGAGACGCCGTGGAAGCCCCGTGTGGCGAAGAGCTCGGCCGCAGTAGCCAGGATCTGCTCGCGTCGACGGGTCGGCGGGCTGGTCATGCGCTGAGGTTAGCGTTCGTTCACCGGGGTGGCCGGGCGCGCGGCCGGCGCCGGGTGCCCGGCCGGGGTCAGGCCCCCGTGGGCGGGGCCACTGTCGACCCTGTGCGCGACAGTGCCCTTCGGGACGGTCCAGCGCGATAGGCGAGCGGGCGCGGCCCAGACCCTGGACGGGCTGGTTAATGATCGCTAACCTCATCGGGTGCCCCCGACCCTGACCGAGCTCACCTCCGACCTGCGTGACCGGCTCGCCACCGTCCGCGACGGGGGGGCTGGGGGGTCCGAGACCGCCCGCAGCCAGCACACGGGCCGCGGCAAGCTGCTCGTCCGCGACCGCGTCGACCGCCTGCTCGACGCGGGCAGCCCGGTCCTCGAGCTCAGCCCGCTGGCCGCCGGCGACATGTACGGCGGCGACATCGTCTCGGCCGGGCTCCTGACCGGGCTGGGCCGCATCTCGGGTCGGCTCTGCGTGATCGTGGCCAACGACGCGACCGTCAAGGGCGGGACGTACTACCCGGTCACGGTCACGACGCACCTCCGGGCCCAGGAGGTGGCCCGGGCCAACCGGTGGCCCTGTGTCTATCTCGTCGACTCGGGTGGCGCCTTCCTGCCGCTCCAGGACGAGGTCTTCCCCGACCGCGACCACTTCGGCCGGATCTTCTTCAACCAGGCGAACCTCTCCGCGCAGGGCATCCCCCAGGTCGCTGCGGTGATGGGCTCGTGCACCGCGGGCGGTGCGTACGTGCCGGCGATGTCGGACGAGACGGTCATCGTCCGGGACCAGGGCACGATCTTCCTGGGCGGACCTCCGCTGGTGAAGGCGGCGACCGGTGAGGTGGTCAGCGCCGAGGAGCTGGGCGGCGGGGAGGTGCACGCTCGCAAGTCCGGCGTGGTCGACCACCTCGCCGAGGACGACGCTCACGCCCTGGCGATCGTCCGCTCCGTGGTGGACACCTTCGCCCCGGTGGACACCAGCCCCCCCACCGCCCCGGTCGAGGAGCCGGCCGACGACCCCACGGGCCTCTACGACGTGGTGCCGAGCGACTCGCGGACGCCGTACGACGTGCGCGAGGTGATCCGCCGGGTGGTCGACGGCAGCCGGTTCCA
>JBBPYL010000110.1:0-4577 GCA_038199935.1 Propionibacteriales bacterium
ATGCACGGCCAGTGGGACTGGATGCGCGACCCGAAGATCCACTCGACGACCTGGGAGTGGGACAACGCCTCCCCCTCGGCGCAGTGGAAGCACTCGCACAACGAGCTGCACCACACCTATACCAACGTCATCGGCCGCGACAACGACCTTGGCTACGGCATCATGCGGGTCGACGAGGACCAGCGCTGGGTCCCGTTCTACCTGGCCCAGCCGCTGTGGAACTTCGTCAACGCCTGCTTCTTCGAGTACGGCATCGCCGCCTACGACCTCGAGCTGGGCAAGAACCTGCGCTCCGAGCGCCGCCGCAAGAGCCCGGAGTTCAAGGCCCGCACCCGTCAGGTGCTGAAGAAGATCCGCGGCCAGGTGCTCAAGGACTACGTTGTGCACCCGGCGCTGTCGGGTCCCTCGTTCCTGCACACCATCGGCGCCAACGCGACCGCCAACCTGGTCCGGAACATCTGGACGCACTCGGTGATCATGTGCGGACACTTCCCCGAGGGGGTGGAGACCTTCGAGCGTCGTTCGATCGAGGGCGAGACCCGCGGCGAGTGGTTCGTGCGCCAGATGCTCGGCTCGGCCAACATCTCCGGCGGCAGGACGATGCACATCATGACCGGGAACCTGTCCTACCAGATCGAGCACCACCTGTTCCCCGACCTGCCCAGCAACCGCTACCAGGAGCTCGCCCCGCGGATCGAGGCGCTCTTCGCCGAGTTCGGGCTGACCTACACGACCGGGTCGCTGCCCCGCCAAGTCGGCTCCGCGTGGCACAAGGTGTTCCGGCTCTCGCTGCCCAACGGCTACCTCGAAGAGACGGCGGCCAAGCTGCGCGGCTCCGCCCGTCGCCCGGTGGCCACCCTGGCCGCCCTGGCCGGCGGCTCCTCGGTCGTCGTCGAGGACCGCAAGGCCGCGTGACCACCCCCGGGGAGCGGAAGTTTCCCAGGGTATGCAGGACTCCTGCCGCTCCCCATGGTGAATTCATCGTGGGGAGCGGCAGTTCTCCGTGGGGTGTTCGGCCAGCCGGGGGTACGACGCGCCGCCGCTGACGTGACGCGGACGACCGGCGCGACACCGCTGACGTGACGCGGACGACCGGCGCGACACCGCCGAGGGAGGGCCGGGGTCAGGCCAGTCGCTCGACCACGTGCTCGATGCAGCCGGTGAGTGCCTCGACGTCGTCGGGGTCGATGGCGGGGAACATCGCCACCCGGAGCTGGTTGCGTCCGAGCTTGCGGTAGGGCTCGACGTCCACGATCCCGTTGGCCCGCAGGGTGGCGGCGAGCGAGGCCGCGTCAACCGACTCGTCGAAGTCGATCGTCCCGATGACCAGCGACCGCTGCTCGGGCGCGAGGACGTACGGCGAGGCGTAGCTCGTCGCCTCCGCCCAGCCGTAGAGCCGGTGCGCGCTGTCGGAGGTGCGGCCGACCGCGAAGTCGAGCCCGCCGTTCCCGTTGAGCCAGTCCAGCTGCTCGGCCATCAGGAACAGGGTGGCCAGCGACGGGGTGTTGTAGGTCTGGTTCTTCACCGAGTTCTCGATCGCCGTGGGCAGGTCGAAGAAGGCCGGGATCCAGCGCTCCCCGGCCGCGATCTGGGCCGCCCGCTGCAGCGCTGCCGGTGACATCACCGCGATCCAGAGGCCGCCGTCGGAGGCGAAGCTCTTCTGTGGCGCGAAGTAGTAGGCGTCGACTTCGTTGATGTCGACCGGGAGGCCGCCCGCACCGGAGGTTGCGTCGACCAGGACGAGGGCGCCCCGGTCGGCGCCCTTGACCCGGCGTACCGGGGCCATCACGCCGGTCGAGGTCTCGTTGTGCGCCCAGGCGTAGACGTCCACGCCCGCCTCGGCGCGGGGTGAGGGCAACGTCCCGGTGGGGGCGGTGATCACGGTCGGCGCGTCGAGGAAGGGGGCGTGTTCCACCGCGGCGGCGAACTTCGAGGAGAACTCACCGAACGAGAGGTGCTGGCTGTGGCGACCGATCAGGCCGAAGGCGGCGATGTCCCAGAAGGCGGTCGCCCCCCCGTTGCCGAGCACGACCTCGTAGCCCTCGGGCAGACTGAACAGGCTGGAGATGCCCTCGCGCACCCGGCCGACGAGGCTCTTGACCGGCGCCTGCCGGTGCGAGGTGCCGAGCAGCGTCGACCCGGTCGCGGCCAGCGCGGCGAGCGCCTCGGAGCGGACCTTCGAAGGGCCGGCGCCGAAGCGTCCGTCCCGGGGGAGGAGGTCGGCGGGCAGGGTGATCGGAGTTCTCACGGCGGTTCCTGGTCCTGGTGCGTTGGGCGAAGACGTGACCTGACCCCGTTGTCAGTGGCCGCCGCCCTAGTCTGTCACCCGCGCGCCGCACCCGGCGCGGGGGCGAGGGGAGTGGTCGTGGAGCCGACGCCTGCACCGTGGCGGATCGAGCGCACGGGCATCCGGCACCCGGACGCGCTGCTGCTCGTCGAGCAGGTCCAGGAGGAGTACGTGGTGCGCTACGGCGGACGTGACTCCTCGCCGATCGACCCCGACGCGTTCGAGCCGCCCGGAGGCGCGTTCTTCGTCGGCTACCTGGGGTCGGAGCCGGTGGCCACCGGAGCATGGCGACGGGTGGACGTCGCGCGGCTCGGTCGGGCCCGGAGCGCCGAGATCAAGCGGATGTACGTCGCGTCGTCCGTGCGCCGCCGCGGCCTGGCCCGCCTGGTCCTGGCCCGGCTGGAGCAGTCGGCGGCCGAGGCGGGCTCGGACCTGATGGTCCTGGAGACCGGGCTGGAGCAGCCGGAGGCCCTGGCGCTCTACGCGAGCACCGGTTACACGGCGGTCGACCACTTCGGCCACTACTCGTGGTCCGCGCTGGCCCGTTGCCTGGCCAAGCCTCTGTGAGCAGGGAGGCGTCAGGATCGCGGACGCCTCGGGTCGGCCGCGACCGCGGGCCTCGGCGCGCGCAGGTCTCAGAGGGGCCGAACGAGTAGGGCGGTGCCCCGGCCCTGCACACGGGTCATCACGAGCGTGGCCTCCTCGGTGCCCCGCAGCGCCAGCCGCGGCCGCAGCCGCTCCGGCACAACGTCCACGCCGCGCTTCTTGATGGTCAGACGCCCGATGCCTCGTTCCCGCAGGGCGACCCGCAGGGCCCTCTCGCCGAACGGCACCTCCTCGAGGACCTCGTAGCCGCGGGCGAACGGCGTCCGCTCCTCCGTCGGGCCGGTGACGTAGGCCAGGTGCTCGTCGACCAGCCGGCCGCCCACCAACGCCGCCACGGCGGTGACCAGCCCGGCGCGGACCACCGCGCCGTCGGGCTCGTAGAGGTAGCGCTGCACCGGTCCGGCCCCCGGTGGACCGGGGTCGTCCTCGTCGGTGAGGCTGGCCAGCCCGCCGGCCTTCAGCACGGTGGCCCGGCGCCGTGCGGTGGCCAGCCCCGGGGACCAGAGCGCGGCCTCCTTGACCTCGCCGTGGTCGCTGACGAACTCGGCCTCCACCCCGGCGGGGACGAGGTGGTGGGGGATCCCGGGGGCGACCTTGACACAGGCGGGTCGCCCGAGAAGCTGCTCCACGAAGGACCACGGCGGGGACCACCCGTCCACGTCGAAGACCCGGCCGGCCGCCGTACGTCGGGCCGGGTCGGCGAAGACGATCCCGAAGCCGCTCAGGTCCAGCGTCGCCACGTCGGCCACCCGGACGGCGCCGCCGAGGCCGAGGGCGGCCAGGTTGGCTCGGGCGACCTCGACCCGCAGGGGGTCGGTGTCCACCCCGGCCACGGTGACCCCGGCGGTGGCCAGGGCGACCAGGTCGCTGCCGATCCCGCACCCGGCGTCGAGGACCGAGCTGGGCCGGGCCAGGGCTATCCTGGCGGCACGGTGCCTGGCCACCCCGACCCGGGTGGACTGCTCGAGGCCCTCGGGGGTGAAGTACATCCGCTCGGCCAGCGCGCCGAACTTGGGGCGGGCCCGGCGGCGCAGGTCGACCTGGGTCAGCGCGGCGGCCACCGCCTCGGCGTCGTGGGAGCGGCGCAGCGTCGTCGCCGCCCGAAGCGGGTCGTCGGCCTGAGCGCCCACGACCTGCTCGGCCTCCCTGAGGAGGCCTTGACCCTGCGGGGTGAGCAGCCGGGTGAAGGCCGCGAGATCCATGGTCCTGAGTCTGGCACTCGACTTGACCGAGTGCTAATCGAGGCATAGGTTCGGGTTAGCACTCTCCCCTGGAGGGTGCCAGAGTTCGCGCCGGTGCCCGACCCCCGCGACGGCGAGCACCACACCGCGAACCCGACTCGTCAGAGACAACACACCGTCTTCAAGCTCACATGGGAAAGTGGAGGTCGACATCGTGTCGGTCAACATCAAGCCTCTCGAGGACCGGATCGTCGTGAAGCCTCTCGACGCCGAGCAGACCACGGCTTCCGGCCTGGTCATCCCCGACACCGCCAAGGAGAAGCCCCAGGAGGGCGAAGTCCTGGCGACCGGTCCGGGGCGCATCGACGACAGCGGCAACCGCATCCCGCTCGACATCGCCGTCGATGACACCGTCATCTACAGCAAGTACGGCGGCACCGAGGTCAAGTATGCCGGCGAGGAGTACCTCATCCTCTCCGCGCGTGATGTCCTCGCCGTCGTCG
>JBBPYL010000111.1:0-36355 GCA_038199935.1 Propionibacteriales bacterium
ATCAACGGCACCTACTGGGCCGGCGCAGCCATCGGGGCCCTGGCCAGTACCTTCCTGCTCGACACCGACCGCTTCGGACAGGACATCGGCTGGCGGATCGCCTTCTTCATCGGGCCGGTCCTCGGCCTGGGCATCATCTACCTTCGTCGCCACATCCCCGAGAGCCCGCGGTGGATGTTGATTCACGGTCAAGCCGAGGAAGCCGAGACGGTCGTCGACGGCATCGAGCAGGAGATCCGCGACTCGGGTGGGGAGCTGCCGCACCACGAGGATTCCGAGGCCCGCTGGATCAAGGCTGGTGAGGGTCTCACGCCGAAGCAGCTGTTCTACGTGTTCTTCAAGCTCTACCCCACCCGCACGGTGCTGGGCGCCACCTTGATGATCACGCAGAGCTTCCTGTACAACGCGATCTTCTTCACCTACGCGTTGGTGCTGAAGAATTTCTACGGCCTCACCAGCGCCGAGGCTGCTGTCTATTTCTTTCCGTTCGCGGTCGGCAACCTGCTCGGTCCCCTGCTGCTCGGAAGGTTTTTCGACACCATCGGCCGGCGTCGCATGATCGGCGGCTGCTACGCGATCTCCGGCATCATTCTGGGCATCTCCGCCGTGCTCTTCTTGGGCGATTACCTGACTCCCCTCACGCACACCGCGTTCTGGTGCGTGGCGTTCTTCTTCGCCTCCGCCGGCGCCTCCGCGGGATATCTGACCGTCTCGGAGATCTTCCCCCAGGAGGTCCGTGGTCAGGCCATCTCCTACTTCTTCGCCGTCGCCCAGGTCTTCGGATCGCTGGGGCCGGTGTTCTACGGGTGGCTGATCGGCGAGGGCAAGGACCGGCAACCGATGTTCTGGGGGTACCTGATCGCAACCGGGATCATGCTCATCGGCGCGCTCGTGGCCATCGTGTGGGGTGTCGACGCCGAACGCAAATCGCTCGAGGAGATCGCGCCACCGCTGACCGAGCACGACGAGCAGGGCAACTTGATCACCCATCTGCCCGTCTGAGGAGGCGCGCATGTCCACACCAGCAACCGAGCCGCCCTACACCGTGGTGGTCGGGGTGAGCGCCACGTCGAAGTCGCCGGCTGCTTTGGCCTGGGCCGCCGCCCAGGCCAAGGCCAACCACGGGCGCCTGATCGCGGTGCGCGTGCTCAAGCGACCCACCTCCGCCGACGCATCCAAGGCCCCAGGGTCCCAGAGCCCCCCAGCCCAGGACACGACCGGCCCGCAGGCCGACCTCGCGGCCGACGTCGCGCAGGCACTCGGGTCCGCAGACGAGGCCGAGTGCCGCGTGCTGTACGGGGGGAAGCGCAAGAGCCTGCTGGCTGTGGCTCTCGGTGCTGACCTCCTGGTCATCGATGCCGCGCAGAGCCCGTCCTCCTCCTCGCTGCTGGCCCAGCGGATCATCGCCGCGGCCCGGTGCCCGGTGGTGGTCCTGCCTCCAGCGCTGAGCCAGGAGCCGCCCTCGGGGATCTCGAAGGCAGGCCGGGCCGTGGGGCAGTCGGCACTGCGAGCGGTGGGCACAAGCGGCCGGCCCGGGTACCGCCCACCCGAACGGAACTGAGAGACCGTCGCAATGGCCGACCGCAGGCCGAACGTCGCCCCGCGCGTACACGACGTTGCTCCTGATCCGCCACCGTTGTGCTGTCGCCCGGCGGCAACGCGCCTCAGTGCTCGTGGGACAGAGTGAGGACGGCCGCGACCAGGACCAGGACGCCGACCACGAGCTCGTTCCCCTCGACGAGGGGGCTACGCGCCCAGAGCCACGGCGAGACCACCAGGACCACGCCGGACACCACAGCCACAACCACCGGAATGACGTGGAAGCCGATCTGGCGGATCCAGAGTCCGGCCAGGCCGACGAGCACCGCGAGCCCCTGGTCGCGCAGCGCCGAGTTCTGGCCCACGACGGTCATGGGGTAGGAGAGCAGCAGCTCTCCGAGGAGCAGCCACGCGGCCAACACCAGGAGCGCAGTGGCTCCGACGGGCCGGAGCGGGGGAGCCGTCGTGCGCGCCGCGTCGGCGCGTTCCCGCCGTCGTCGCCGGGACGCCTCACCTTCTCGGAGGTCGTGCGCGTGCTCGTCCGGGGAGTGGCCTTGGTGCACGTCGTCGGCGGCGATCTCGCGGAAGTTCTCCTTGAGCGGCGACGTCGCGTGGACGTCGTTGACGATCCCACCGCGCCAGGCCACGCCTAGCCCGGCGGCCAGGGCCGCCACTCCGCCGAGCAGGAGCAGGAGCGTTGTCAGCACCATCCCCAGACCGAGCAGGACGATGCCCACCAGGGCACATGCGGTCCCCGCCCACACCGCCCGGGGCCGCACGACGGGCCGCGCAGGTCCGGATGCCTCCGGGCCTGGGCCCGGTCCCGCGTCAGGATTCTCCTCTGTTCCCTCCGCCACCGTCGGCACCTCCGTACGACTTATCTCGTCTCAGGGCGTACCCAGGATCACCGTTTCCGATGCGCGATAGCGCTCGGCGCTGGGGCCGGGGTCTCGACGTTCCCTCAGTGCGTCACAACCCGCCGAGTGTCGTCGGGCAGACGTACCGTACGTCCGGTGCGGTCCAGGTAGGCCAGCACAGGCAGCGCCACCCGTCTGCTCGTAGACAGGGCCCGACGAGCCATGCTGGTGGTGAAGGGCTGGGGAAGCGCCCGCAACAGCTCCACTGCATCCTCGTCGGCGCCGGGGAGCAGCACGACGTCGTCGGGTAGTCGAAGCACCCGGCCGGCCCGGTCCAGGACCGCCAGGGCGGGCGGGTCGAGCCCGAGTTCTCGCATCCGATTGCGGTCGGGCGCCGCGAACGGGGCGTCCGCCAACCGTTCGCGCAGGGCCGCGAGCGCCGTCTCCAGATTGGCCGGGAGGTGCTGGCTGCCCGGGCCGAGCAGGAGTCCGTTCGCCTCCCGCAGCGGGCCTCGCACCAGCGCTGATACCAGCTCGGGGGCCGGGAGTCCCAGCTCGCGTGCCGCGGTGACCGTGGTGAGGGGCGGTGCCATCGGCGTTACAGCGTCCACCAGGAGCGCGAGTCGGCCCCGCAGCGTGTCGGCGGCCCCGGGAGCGACCAACCAGTCTCCGGCACGCACGACGTCGTCCGGGAGGTGGGCGGTGGGCACACCGATCCGCTCCAGGGTCGAGGCACGGACGACGCCGCGCCCGGTCAGCTCGGAAAGCAGCGAGCCGTCCCTTTCGGCCAGGGCCTGTGCTCGGGCGGCGGCGGCACCACGTCGACCCAGCGGGGGAGCCAGTGGATCCACGACGCGAGCACCCCACAGTCGGCGGCTGCCAGGGTCTCGGAGAATCACCCGGTCGCCCACCCGCAGCGGTAGCGGTCGGTCGATCCTCAGCCGGACGAACTCGCCTCCCAGCGGTCGGAGGTGGACGCTGAGCGCGGCGGAACCGACGTGCAGCAGCGGCTGCTCGGGGAGGTGGCGGACCTCTGGGCCGCCGCCCACCCGCACGTCGACGAGTGAGGTCTCGCAGAAGCCGTCCGGGGTGACCAGGGCCGTGCCCCGGTCGATCTGGGCGCTCACCCGCCCGCCGAGGTCAAGGGCGACGCGGGCCGGGCCGGACACCCGCGGCCGCGGCACCTCCAGGGCCTCGATGCCGCGGACGCGCACCCGGTCGGCGCCCGCAGCAAGCACGTCCCCGACGGCGATCGCCCCCGCAGGCAGGGTCCCGGTCACGACCGTGCCGGTCCCGCGGACGTGGAAACGGCGGTCCACCCAGAGCCTGACGTCCTCGGTCGTCGGCGGCGTCGCGAGGTCGGCGAGGAGCCCGGTCAGGGTGGCCCGAAGTAGGTCGAGACCGGCGCCGGTCCGTGCGCTGACCGGGAGTGCCGTCGCCCCGGTCAGCGACGTACCGTCGAGCTCCCGTCGTCCACGCTCCAGCATCGGGGCTGGGTCCGCGAGATCAGATCGAGTGACCACGAGCACACCGTGCTCGACGCCGAGGGCATCGAGGGCGGCGAGGTGCTCCGCGGCCTGCGGCATCCATGGGTCGTCAGCGGCGATCACCAACATGGCCACGGGAACGGGACCCATGCCGGCCAGAGCGGTGGTGAGGAAGCGCTGATGACCGGGCACGTCGACGAAGGCGACTTCGCCGATGCCGGGGAGCGTGGTCCAGCAATAGCCGAGCTCGATGGAGAGCCCTCGACTGCGCTCCTCGCTGAGCCGGTCCGGATGCCGGCCGGTCAGAGCCTCGACGAGGGTGGACTTCCCGTGGTCCACGTGCCCGGCGGTCGCGACGACGTGCACCTCAGTGGCCGTCCCGAGCGAGGACCTCGTTGACGGCGCGGACCAGGTCCTCGTCGCGGTCCTCGGGCACGCTGAGCAGGTCGAGCAACAGGCGTGAGTCGACGACGTGACCGACGACCGGTTGGGTCCCGCGACGAAGGGGGGCCGCGAGGTGCGCCGGGAGCGCCACCGCGGCGCTGGGCAGTGCGACCCCTGGTGCGCCACCACCCCCGACAACCGCGCGGGAGGCCACGGCGGTGGCCGGTCGGCCAAGGGCGGCGGCCACACGCGCGGCCCGCGCGGCCAGATCTTCGGGCGTGGCGGCCAGCGAGCGGGTCACCGGTGGGGCCGGACCGCTCAGGGTCGCCTCCAGCGCGGCCAGGGTCAGCTTGTCGACGCGCAGGGCCCTGGCCAAGGGGTGTCGACGGAGCCGCTCGACGAGATCGCCGCGCCCGAGCAGGAGGCCGCACTGCGGACCGCCCAGCAGCTTGTCGCCCGAGGCGGTGACCAGGTCGGCCCCGGCCCGCAACGTCGTCGTGGCGTCGGGCTCGTCCCTCAGTCGTGGGTGCGGCCTGAGCAGCCCGGAGCCGATATCGGCGACCACGGGCACCGGGAGGTCGCGGAGCGCGGCGACGGAGACTGACGAGGTGAAGCCGGTGAGGACGAAGTTGGAGGGATGCACCTTCAGGACGAAGGCCGTCTCGGGTCCGACCGCGCCGCGGTAGTCCTCGAGGTGCACGCGGTTCGTGGTCCCCACCTCGCGGATCCGCGCACCGACCGACTCCAGCAGTTCGGGGAGGCGGAAGCCGTCCCCGATCTCGACCAGCTCGCCCCGAGCGATGACCACCTCGCGACCACCGCCGGCGAGGGCACTGGCGACCAGGGCCAGCGCCGCCGCCCCGTTGTTCACCACGTGGACCGCCTCTGCGTCGGGGACGGCTGCCGCGAGTGCACCCAGCGCCGCCGCTCCCCGGCGGCCTCGGAGCCCCGTCGCGAGGTCGAGCTCCACGTCGGTCGAGCCGGCGGCGATCTGCACCGCCTCGACCGACGCCTGCGAGAGCGGTGCACGCCCGAGGTTCGTGTGCACCAGCACGCCGGTCGCGTTGATGACGGGTCGAAGCGAGGCGGCCCCCCGGGGCAGTCTCGCCCGGGCGACGGCGACCACGTCCTCCGGTGCCACCCGCCCCTCTCGGCACTCAGCGAGGACGGCGTCGACGGTCCGCTTCACCGTCGCGCGGCCCAGACGGACCAAGGCGCCGGAGAGGAGGGGGGAATCCAGGACGACATCGGTGCGCGGTGTGTGACGCCGGGGATCCTGCTCCACGCACGCTCCTTTCGCGGTCTTCTCGTACGGACTGGCGGAGGCGGACGGGAATCGAACCCGCCTGACCGGGATACCCGGTCACTACGGTGTTGAGGACCGCGCCCGTCACCAGACGAGGAACGCCTCCGCTACCAATCTAACCCGGCCATCGCCGGGCCCGAGCAGCGCCGTGGTTCGGCGTGCACGTCGACGCGACATTTCCTGAGCCGGAGGTTTGAAGTTCTCCCACAGTGGTACAGGACCGGAATCGATGGCGGCTCGAGCGAAGGCGGTGTCCATGGCTGGCAGGGCATTCCTCGAACTGTGGCCGCTGGTGCGCCAGTTGAGGGGATCGGACCACTGGGGTCGCGGCTCAGCCGCGATGTCCGCGCGGAGCGAGAGCCTCACCCCGCGGACGACGGAGGCCGACCGGGTGGTCAGCTCGGTGTGCCCCTACTGTGCGGTCGGCTGTGCCCAGAAGGTGTTCGTCAAGGACGAGAAAGTCACCCAGATCGAGGGCGACCCGGCCAGCCCCATCTCGCGTGGCCGACTGTGCCCGAAGGGCAGTGCCACCCGACAGCTCGTGACCTCCCCGAGCCGGGTGACCACGGTGCGCTACCGGCGTCCGCACGCGACGAGCTGGGAGGACCTCGACCTGGACACCGCGATGGACATGATCGCGGACCGGGTGATCAAGACCCGCAAGGAGTTCTGGGAGTGGGAGGCGGACGGCAAGCGGACGCGCCGTACTCTCGGCATCGCGAGCCTCGGTGGAGCGACCCTCGACAACGAGGAGAACTACCTCATGAAGAAGCTCTACACCGCGATGGGCGCGATCCAGATCGAGAACCAGGCCCGCATTTGACACTCCTCGACGGTTCCCGGTCTGGGGACCTCGTTCGGCCGGGGTGGGGCCACCACCTACCTGCAGGACCTGGCTAACGCCGACTGCATCCTCATTGAGGGCTCGAACATGGCCGAGGCGCACCCGGTGGGCTTCCAGTGGGTCATGGAGGCCAAGCGCAAGGGTGCGACGATCATCCACGTCGACCCTCGCTTCACGCGCACCTCGGCCGTCGCGGATCTGCACCTGCCCATCCGGGCCGGATCCGACATCGCCTTCCTCGGTGGCCTGGTGAACCATGTGCTCAGCAACGAGCTCGACTTCCGTGAGTACGTCGTGGCCTACACCAATGCCGCGAACCTGATCCATGACGGGTTCCAGGACACCGAGGACCTCGACGGACTCTTCTCCGGCTGGGACACCGAGTCGGCCAGTTACGACCCGAGCACGTGGCAGTACCGCGGTGGGGAGGTCGCACCGGCAGCCGGGCAGCGGGACGCCGGCCAGGCCACGGGGGGGACGACCGACGCGCTCGGCGACGACGGGGATGACCAGGACTCCTCGGAGAACCACGAGGCGGCGAGCTCGGAGAGCCATGGCTCCGGCGGTGCGCCGGTCAGCAGCAAGGGGGAGCGCGACGAGACCCTCCAGGACCCCCGGTGCGTCTACCAGATCCTCAAACGGCACTTCGCGCGCTACACCCCGGAGATGGTCCAGCGTGTGTGTGGCATCCGGCCCGAGCAGTTCGCCCAGGTGGCCGAGGCCCTGACCCGGAACTCGGGTCGAGAGCGGACCTCGGCGATCGCCTACGCCGTCGGCTGGACCCACCACAGCACCGGTGCCCAGACCATCCGTACCGCAGCCATCCTCCAGACGCTGCTGGGAAACATCGGCCGGCCCGGTGGCGGTATCCTCGCGTTGCGAGGCCACGCGAGCATCCAGGGCTCCACCGACATCCCGACGCTATTCAACATCCTCCCGGGCTACCTGCCGATGCCGCACGCGGCCGAGCACGTCGACCTCGACAGCTACGTGGCCAACGACGCCGGGGCCACCGGGTTCTGGGGCAACATGCGCTCGTACGCGGTGAGCCTGCTCAAGTCCTACTGGGGCGAGGCGGCCACGGCCGAGAACGACTTCTGCTTCGACTACCTGCCCCGACTCACCGGGGACCACTCCACCTACACCACAGTCAAGGCCCAGATCGAGGGCCGATGCAAGGGCTACTTCGTGGTCGGAGAGAACCCCGCAGTGGGATCGGCCAACGGCAAGATGCAACGACTGGGCATGGCCAACCTCGACTGGATGGTGGTGCGGGACCTCCAGATGATCGAATCGGCGACCTTCTGGAAGGACGGCCCGGAGATCGAGACCGGCGAGCTGGTCACCGAGGAGATCGGCACGGAGATCTTCTTCCTGCCTGCCGCGACGCACGTAGAGAAGTCCGGGTCCTTCACCCAGACCCAGCGGATGCTCCAGTGGCGTGACAAGGCGGTGAGCCCTCCCGGCGACGCGCGGAGCGAGCTCGACTTCTACTTCGAGCTCGGCAACCGGATCCGGGCGAAGCTGGCCGGCTCCGCCGACGAGATGGACCGCCCCCTGCTCGACCTGGAGTGGGACTATCCCGTCGACGATCACGGCGAGATCGAGCCCGAGGCGGTGCTGCGCGAGATCAACGGCACTGACGTCGACGGTGCGCCGCTCTCGTCATACACCCAGCTCACCGACGACGGGTCCACCTCCTGCGGCTGCTGGATCTACTGCGGGGTGTACGCCGACGGCGTCAATCAGTCCCGCCGCCGCAAGCCGCACTGGGAGCAGGACCAAGTCGCTTCCGAGTGGGGGTGGGTATGGCCGGCCAACCGAAGGATCCTCTACAACCGCGCCTCGGCCGCGCCGGACGGCAGCCCCTGGAGCGAGCGGAAGCGCTACGTGTGGTGGGACGCCGACCAGGGCTCGTGGGTCGGATCCGACGTGCCCGACTTCATCGTGGACCGGCCACCGGACCACGTCCCCGCCGACGGCGCCACGGGTCCGGACGCGATCGGCGGTCAGGACCCGTTCATCATGCAGACCGACGGCAAGGCGTGGCTGTTCGCTCCTCTTGGTGTCGCCGATGGCCCGTTGCCCGCCCACTACGAGCCCCCCGAGTCGCCGGTGCACAATCCTCTCTACACCCAGCAGAACAACCCGGGGCGCAAGTTCATCGGCACCCCGTCCAACCCGATCAACCCGAGCTTCAGCGAGGTGTTCCCCTACGTCTTCACCACCTACCGGCTCACCGAGCACCACACGGCCGGCGCGATGAGCCGCACCCTGCCGCTGCTGACCGAGCTTCAGCCGGAGGCGTTCTGCGAGGTCTCGCCGCGGCTGGCGGCCGAGCGTGGTCTCGTGCACCTCGGCTGGGCCACGATCGCGACCGCGCGCACCGCGATCGAGTGCCGGGTGCTGGTGACCGACCGGATGCGTTCCCTGCGGCTCGGGGACCAGATGGTCGAGCAGGTCGGGCTGCCCTACCACTGGGGAGTCAACGGAATCACCACCGGCGACTCGCCCAATGACCTGGTCAATGTGACCACCGACCCCAACGTCTATATCCAGGACAAGGTCGGCACCTGCGACATCCGGCCGGGGCGACGTCCACGCGGGCCGGCGCTCACGGCGTACGTCGAGGACTACCGCGAGCGCGCCGACGTGGACCTGCAGCACCCCACCGACGGAGGAACTGACTCATGAGCCTGCGTGACTCCCTGGCCCGCTCACTGCACGCGCCGCTCGACGACGTGAGCGCCGAGGCTGGGTTCGCCGAGGATCACCCGCCACGGATGGGTTTCTTCACCGATACCTCGGTCTGCATCGGCTGCAAGGCCTGCGAGGTGGCCTGCAAGCAGTGGAACGACGTGCCCGATGACGGTTATGCGCTCACCGGGATGTCCTACGACAACACCGAGGCCCTCGGCTCGACCACGTGGCGCCACGTGGCCTTCATCGAGAAGCCGGCGACGGTGACCTCCACCGACCTCGGCCTCCCGGGCATGGGCCCGCCGGGCTTCGAGGGCTACGAGAGCGGGGTGCCGCACGGTGAGGACCAGTCCACCGCCTCCGGTGAGGGTGGCCTGACCTGGCTGATGAGCTCTGACGTCTGCAAGCACTGCACGCACGCCGCGTGTCTCGACGTGTGTCCCACCGGGTCGTTGTTTCGGACCGAGTTCGGCACCGTGGTGGTCCAGCCCGACATCTGCAACGGGTGTGGATACTGCGTGCCCGCCTGTCCTTACGGGGTGATCGACCTCGACAAGGAGGACGGCCGGGCCTTCAAGTGCACGCTGTGCTATGACCGCCTCAAGGACAACCAGACTCCGGCCTGTGCCCAGGCCTGCCCGACGGAGTCGATCCAGTTCGGCGAGGTCTCCGAGTTGCGCGAACGTGCGGCCGGCCGGGTCGCGGAGCTGCACGAGAAGGGCGTCGACGTCGCCCGCCTGTACGGGGCGGACCCCGAGGACGGGGTCGGTGGCGATGGCGCCTTCTTCCTCCTGCTCGACGAGCCCGAGGTCTACGGGCTGCCGCCTGATCCGGTCGTCACCACCCGGGACCTGGGCGCGATGTGGCGCCACGTCGGGGCCGCTGCGGGACTGCTCGGGGCGCTCGCCGCGGCCGCGTTCGCCGGGAGGGGCCGGTGAGGGAGGCCACGATGGTCCCCGAACCGGAGTTCGAGTCCTACTACGGTCGGCAGATCATCAAGACCCCGACGTGGAAGACGCCCGACGTGCCGGTCTACCTGTTCGTCGGCGGTATGGCCGGCGGGTCCGCGTTGTTGGCCGAGGGGGCCGCGCTGACCGGACGGCCCGGGTTGGAGTGCGTGGCGCGCGCAGCTGCGGCCGGTGGGGCCGTGGTGGGCACCGTGGCCCTGGTGCACGACCTCGGCCGCCCCTCCCGCTTTCTCAACATGCTCCGGGTGTTCAAGCCGACGTCGCCGCTCTCCGTGGGGACCTTCATCCTCGCTCCGTTCGGTGGCCTCTCGGCGGTGGCCTTCGCGTCGCACCTGACCGGTCGAGTGCCCAGGATCGGGCGGCTGGCCGGTGCTGGTGCGGCGCTGCTGGGGGCCCCGCTGGTCACTTACACCGCGGCGTTGGTGGCGAACACCGCCGTGCCGGCCTGGCACGAGGCGCACCGCGAGCTGCCGTTCGCCTTCGCGGGGTCCGGGGCCTCGGCTGCGGGTGGCGTCGCGATGGTGTTCGCACCGCATGCGGAGTCCGGTCCCGGTGCCACCCTGGCCATGTCGGGTGCCGCCGTGGAGTTGGTCGCGACCGCGACCATGGAGCGCCGCATGGGGCTCGTCGGCGAGCCCTACCGCATCGGCCGTCCCGGCCTGCTGATGAAGGTGGCTCGCGGGCTCACTGTGGGTGGCGCCGTCCTCACTCCGTTCGGTGCCCGTCGACCTGCCCTTCGACGGCTGGCCGGCGCGGCCTACGTCGCGGGGTCGGTGGTGTTCCGCTTCGGGGTGTTCGAGGCGGGCATCGCCTCGGCCAAGGACCCCAAGTACGTCGTCATCCCGCAGCGCGAGCGGCTGCAGGCGCGCCGCGAGGAGCAGGCGAGGACCACCGAGGCACACTGAGCAGGTGCACGCGCCGGTACGACTGACCCAGTTCGCCTCCGGGGGTGGGTGTGCCTGCAAGGTCCCCCCCGGCGAGCTTGAGCGCGTTCTGGCGGGCGTACCGGTCGGCCTGGCGGGCGGCGACCTGTTGGTCGGGCTGGACGACGGTGACGACGGGGCGGTAGTCCGGGTCTTCGGGGACCGAGCGATCGTCGTCACCACGGACTTCTTCACCCCCGTCGTTGACGACGCCTACGACTGGGGGAGGATCGCAGCCGCGAACGCGCTGTCCGACGTCTACGCGATGGGGGGGGAGCCGCTCGTCGCCCTGAACCTGCTGGCCTGGCCGCGCGGCGAGATCCCCTTCGAGCTTGCCGGGGAGGTCCTGCGCGGCGGAGCCGCGGTGTGCGCCGAGGCTGCCTGTCACCTCGCGGGTGGGCACAGCATCGACGACGTGGAGCCGAAGTACGGGCTGGCGGTCACCGGTACCGCGGACCCCGACCGGTTGCTCCGCAACGACGCGGGGGTCCCGGGGACCCCGCTGACCCTTACCAAACCGCTGGGCGTGGGTGTGCTGAACAACCGTCACAAGGCGACGGGTGAGGTCTTCGCACACGCCGTCGACTCGATGACGCAGCTGAACCGCGAGGCCTCCCGCGAGGCACTGGCCCGCGGCGCGGTCTGCGCCACCGACGTGACCGGGTTCGGCCTGCTCGGGCACCTGTACAAACTCTGTCGGGCCAGCGGTGTCTCCGCCGTGCTCGACGCGGCCGCAGTGCCCTACCTGGAAGGCGCCCGGTCCTCCTACGACGAGGGCTTCGTTCCGGGTGGCAGTCGCCGGAACCTGGACTGGGTGCGACCCCATCTGGAGTCCCGGGTCGACGACGATGAGCTCCTGCTGCTCGCCGACGCGCAGACCTCCGGCGGGTTGCTCGTCGCGGGTGAGATCCCCGGCTGTCCCGTGGTCGGAGAGCTGGTTACGCCCGGCGATGCGGTCCTCATGGTCCGCTGAGCAGCCGGAAGACAGACGCAGGGGCCCGAACCCGATTCGCTCAGGGCGCTCCGGTCTGGAACCGACCGCGCGGTCACTGCATGGGGCGCGCGGTGGGCAGTGCGGGGGTTGATCTCGGCGTTGTGGTGCAGACTGCTCAGCCACACGCGTTGACGCTGAGCACGTCGGGCGGCGGGATGCGCCGGTCCATGCCGTCAATAGCGCGCACCCGCAGGGCGCCTTACCTCCGCGTATGACTATGAGCTGCTAGACCAACCGACCCAGGTCGGCCACATGACCGTGGACGGGCCTCGTCGCGGGGCGACGATCGAAGTAGCCATGTGGGATCAGTGCTGTCAGGGCGCGACCTCTACTGCGAAGCGGTCGCCGTTCTGACCTACGCGCACCGTGTAGGTGCCCTCGGAGCTAAGGACGACGTTGGTTTGCGGAGATGTCCGGGCGTCCGCGCTTATCGCTGCGGCTTGCTCACCGTCGGGTCCACGAACCGTGAGACCAATCGGGCGGTCGCTGCGGTTGTCGATGGCAAAGGTCACCAAGTCGCCAGGCTGCGCTCGCATCGGTGGTGGAGGGTCTACCGCGTCATCTCGGGTGACGGTGAAGACGAAGGACTTCTCGGGTCCGAGATCCACCCGGGGTCCTGCTGCGCCATCGACGCTGGCTCGAATCGTCACGGCCGGGGTTTGTCCGGACGCGAGGAGGCACCTGACTTGGTACTGTCCCGAGTCGAGCGTTCCACTCATGGTGGCCTCCTCTCCTGCGGCTACGTCACGGACCGACATGACCTCTTCGGTGAACTCCCCGTCGTCTCCCTCTCCGCGCACGTCATAGGAGGTGGCGTCCTCACCGTTGTTCTTGATTTCGAAGGTGACCGGTCCCGTCGAGATTCGTTGCTTGGTCACAACACAGGACTCCCTGTCCGAGTTGACCGAGGTGGTCACTTCTTCGGTCCCGTATCGACTGCACCCGCCGACCAGAACTATGAGCGCCGCCAGGACAGACGTGGGGCGCATGCGCACCAAGGAGTCGGTTGCCACGTGTTGATCAGTTCCCCGAATGCCCATAGCCATGCGTCCCTGGCAGTATCCCCGTGACCAGGTCCCGTCGTTAGAGGAGCGCTGGTTCTCCAGGCCTCACTGCGCCGTTCACCACGAAGACCTCATGATCGGGTTGCGATGAGGTGGATCGCGAGGACGTGGCCGGTCTCGCGGCCCTATGGGACCGGCTGGCCGTCCTCCTGGAGGTCCACGCGGCGGGTGAGGAGAAGTTCTTCTCCCCCGAAGTCCTCAAGGTCGGGCGTGGCGCTGGGGGGGCGGACAGCGCTGCCGACGAGACGCAGGATGCCGTCAGCGACCATAACGAGATTCGCGACGCGATCACTCGCGTCGGTGAGCACGAGACGGGCTCGGAGGACTGGTGGCAGGCCATGATTGACGCTCGTCTCGCGAACAGCGACCACATGGCCGAGGAGGAGCGGGAGGACCTCGCCGACTTCCGACGGCACGCAAGCCTGCAGTCTCGACACGACATCGCGGTGCAGTTCCTGATCTTCGAGGCTCAGCACCCGGACGGTGTCCAGCCACACGACCGGGACCCGGATGAGTACGTCGCCAACGGGGGCGCGACAAGCTCTTGACTGAGCCTGACACCTTGGACTAGTGGGGCGTAGTGCGCTGCACAAGGGTTGTGCCATGTCCACCACCGCCGTCGCGGCGTGCCCTAGCCGTCCTGCCCAGACAGGTCCCACCAGGAACCCTGTCGAGCACTCCGACCGCCACGGCGTCACGACGTCGCTCGTGAGTTGCTCTTGGCACTGCGCCGACCCGCAGGTCGTGCCAGCCGAAGGCGGCCCACATCGAGGCGACTGCGGTGTCGGTGAGACCGGCGGAGGCGCGGGGGCGGTCCACCACGGCGAGGGTCAGCGCCGAGGAGGCGTGCGCGAGATCCACCCACACACCCAGCGCCAAGATCTCGGGACTCGGTGAGGCCCCCGAGAGGGCCGCCTGCGCGACCTGTCGAGCACCCAGGACCCGGGCGACCCACACGCTCGTGGCGTCCACCTCGACCCGGTGGACCCAGTGTAGCGTCCAGCGCGGAGCGCAGAGCAGGCCGAGGCCCCAGACCGCACGCGCAAGCTCGATCTTGCGCCAAGCCACGGTCATTGCCTGCTCCGGGCAATCACGGCCTTCGCCGCAGTGAGGGTCGCTACCCCGACAAGACCCAGCGCCGTACGACGGTGTCGGGCCACGAACGAGACCGGGTCGTGCGACACGGCGTGGTGGGAGAAGGATCCGCGGACACCGCGGTCGACCTCGTCGTCTTGGGGGTCGAACACGTTCGACCCCCAGCGGGGCAGGTTCCGGTCGGTCTGCTGCGAGGAGACCCCCGTCTTGGCGAGGTACCAGTCGACGACCAGCGGAGCCACCCGGTTGCCGAGCACCGTGTAGACCGTGGAGACGCCCACCCACATGTTGCGGCGCGGATGCTCGGCGGCGAAGAGTATCGACCGGGCACAGACCTCGGGTTGAACGATCGGCGGAACCGGCCGGGGGTGGCCCGGCACCTTGCTCAAGTTCCAGCCGAACTGGGTGGTGTTGACCCCGGGCAAGGTGACCAGACCGAGGGTGACCCGGCTCCCCGAGGCTCGTAGCTCGGTGAGAACCGACTCGGTGAAGCCCTTGGTGGCGTGCTTGGCGCCGCAGTAGGCCGACTGCAGAGGAATGGATCGGTACGCCATGGCCGAGGACACGTTCACGATCGCGCCACGGTCCCTCGCCCGCATGACGCGCAGGGCCGCCCGGGTGCCGTTGACCTGACCGAGGTAGGTGACCTCCGTCATCCGCTGGTACTCGGCGGCGCTAGTGTCCCAGAACCAGGCCAGGGAGCCGCTGAAAGCAGCGTTGACCCAGACCGTGATCGGCCCGAGCTCGGCCTCGACCCGCTCGGTCGCCGCGTCCACGGCGTCCGCGTCAGCCACGTCGGTCGGCACGACCAGCGCACGTCGACCAGCCTGCTCGACCTCGACCCTGGCCGCCTCGAGTCCGGCCCGGCCGCGAGCCAACACCGCGACGTCGTAGCCCGCATGGGCGAACTCCCGCACTGTGGCGCGCCCAATTCCTGCCGTTCCCCCGGTAATCACGACAACTTTTGCTTCCTGGGGCATTGGGGCCCTCCCGACGATGTAGTGGTCACGGCTCTCGTGGGCCGCTACTCTTCCGATAGCCACCTCCTCGATCCGTAAACGTCGCTCGGCTTACGGCTGGACGGAATCCCGAAGGATTTAGGTGGCCGTCAGGTTCCTCAGTCGGCCCACAGAATGCTCGCGCACCATGGACATGGTGCCCGCTGGTACGGGTACGTCGTAGAGCGCAGCAGCACCCTGATTCGTCCTTCGCCTCCGAGAGGCCGATCCATGGAGTTCCAGAAGCACGTCCTGCGCGAGTACGCGCTGCTGGCTGACGGCCATCGCGGGGCGGTGGTCGGACCCCGCGGCGACGTCGTCTGGCTATGTCTTCCCCGGTGGGACAGCGACGCCGTGATGTCCGGGCTGCTGGGAGGTCCCGGTGGGTACGCCGTGACTCCCACCGCGACGGACTACGTGTGGGGTGGTCACTACGAGGACGGTTCGCTGGTCTGGCGGAACCGATGGGTCACCACCGCAGGGGTGCTCGAGTGTCGAGACGCACTGGCCTTCCCCGGAGACCCCAAGCGGGCGATTGTCTTGCGGCAGATCATCTGTCACCGCGGCTCGGTCAGGATCGAGGTCTCCTTGGACGTGCGGGCCGGGTTCGGGCGCGAATCGATGACCCGGCTCTCCCGATCGGGCGACACATGGACGGCGTCCAGTGGTGAGCTACGGCTCCGGTGGAGCGGCGCGACCGAGGCGGTCAGGCGCCGGGGGGCCCTTCACCTCGCCCTGACCCTGACCGCCGGGGACCAGCACGACCTGGTCCTCGAGCTCTCCGAGGGCGGGCTGCCGGATGAGAGGGTGAACAGTGGGGTCGCGTGGGCCGAGACCGAGAGCGCCTGGAGGCGGGCCGTCCCAAGGCTCGGGGCCACCGTGGCACCACGGGACGCTCGCCAGGCGTACGCCGTGCTCCGCGGCATGACGGCGCCGGGGGCGGGCATGGTGGCCGCGGCGACGACCTCACTGCCCGAACGTGCCGACGCGGGCCGGAACTACGACTACCGGTATGCGTGGATCCGGGACCAGTGCTTCGCCGGTCAGGCGGTGGCCGCAGACGGCGCCCACGAGCTCCTCGACGACGCGGTCTCCTTCGTCTCGTCCCGGCTCCTCGAGCACGGTTCTGACCTTGCCCCGGCCTACACCGTCGACGGAGGCCAGGTGCCCGAGCAGGTCGACCTCGACCTGCCCGGCTACCCCGGCGGCGGCGCGGTCCGCGGCAACTGGGTCCGTTCCCAGTTCCAGCTCGACGCCTTCGGGGAGGCGTTGCTGCTGCTCGGCGCCGCCGGAGCCCACGACCATCTGGACACCGAACACTGGCGGGCCGCTGAGGCAGCGGTGAGGGCCATCGAGCAGCGCGGCCAGGACCCGGGGGCCGGGATCTGGGAGACCCAGGAACAGCACTGGACACACTCACGGCTCATCGGCGCCGCGGGCCTGCGGTCCATCGCCCGGTATGCCCCCATTCAACAGGCCTCCGCCTGGAACGGGCTCGCCGACACGCTCGTACAGCGGGTGGGCGCCGACTCGATGCACCGGAGCGGTCGGTGGCAGCGCAGCCCGACCGATCCGAGGGTGGACGCATCGCTGCTGCTGCCGGCCATTCGCGGCGCGGTACCCGCTGGGGACCCCCGGACTCGCGCCACGCTTCAGGCCGTGGAGGAGGAGCTGGCGGACGACTACGTCCTTTACCGCTTCCGCCACGACGAGCGGCCCCTGAACGAGGCCGAAGGCGCGTTCCTCGTCTGCGGCTTCCACATGGCGCTGGCCCAACACCAGCAGGGAAACGAGACTGAGGCTCTGCGATGGTTCGAGCGAAACCGCACAGCCTGCGGGTCCCCCGGGCTGCTGACCGAGGAGTTCGACGTAGTCCAGCGCCAGCTGCGCGGGAACTTACCCCAGGCCTTCGTTCACGCCCTGCTTCTGGAAGCAGGCAGCCGTTTGGCGACGCCCTGGGTGGTTTGACACCCGTGTTCGCGCCTCGGGGGCGCGCGCTCAATCAGCCTGGTGCAGTACGCCGGCTGGGTGTTGATCGAGGTCCACGACGACTCGCAGATCTCCGACCGCCGCTACCCCACCTGGATCAAGCACCACCGGTCGTCCCCACCAAACCGTCGTCGCACGCATCGCGAGTGCCTTTAGTGGGCACCACTCGTGCATGACCGATCTCACTGCGCTCGTCCTGGTCTGCACGCTGAACAAATCTCCAGCCGACTCGAGCTCGGACCTCATAGGCCGCCAGGTCCTCAACGAGCTGGGCAAGCACGGCGTCGGCGGGGAAGTCGTGCGGGTCGTCGACCATGCCGTCCGGTTCGGAGTGAGCACCGATGAGGGGGACGGGGACGAGTGGCCGACTATCCGCGCCAAGCTTCTTGCCGCCGACATCCTCGTGATCGCGACGCCGATCTGGATGGGACAGCCGGCCTCGGTGACGAAGATGGTGCTTGAGCGACTCGACGCAGAATTGAGTGAAACCGACGACGAAGGCCGTCTTCTCACCTACGGGAAAGTCGCCGCCGTCGCGGTCGTGGGCAACGAGGACGGCGCGCACCACACCGTAGCCGAGTGCCTCCAGGCACTCAACGACACCGGGTTCACCATCGCCGCGAACGCGGGTACCTACTGGGTCGGCGAGGCCATGCAGTCCGTCGACTACAAGGACCACGAGACGAGCCCCGAGTCGACCACGGCCGCGACTGCGACAGTCGCCGCGAACACTGCGCACCTGGCGCGAATGCTGAAGGCGGAATCCTACCCACCGAGTTGATGACACCGGTGACGGCTCGTGAGTCTTGCGAGCATGCCACGCATCGTGGCCATTCGCAGTGAGAAGGTCAGGGGTTCGATTCCCCTCAGGGATGCGATTTCGCCGACGTCGGCCTCGCGCGTCCCCCCGCACCACCCGAAGAACGCCGACAAGCCAGCCTGGCACCGAGTGACTAGCGATTCGGCCTCGAGGGCGGAGCGCACCAGACGCCGTCCGGGGTATCCTCACGTCTGCGGACCGTAGGTTCGCTTCGGGCTGCTGATCCAGCTTGTCGCGTGAGTTTTCGAGGTCGCCGAGTGCCGGTTCTGATGCTGGTGGGTGCCGGTCATGCCCACCTGTACCTCGTGAAGCGCGCCGCTGACCTGTATGCCGCTGGATATCGAGTGCACCTGCTCGCGCCGCGATTCTACGACTACAGCGGTGTCGCCTCGGCGAAGGCCGCCGGCGTCCTGTCCATCGGAACCGGGCGTATCGATGTGCGAGCGCTGTCCCGCGACTCCGGAGTGGAGTTCCACGAGGGCAGCCTGGAGTCTCTCGACGCCGGCGAGCGGATCGCGGCCACCTCGGAGGGTGACCACCTGTCGTACGACGTGCTCTCGATCAACATCGGCAGTGTCGTCGCTCCGACCGGCATGCACGTCCATCCGGCCGTCCTGAGAGTGAAACCGCTGAGCGGTCTCGCTGATCTGGATGCCCGGCTGCGGGCTTCAGGGCACCAAGGCGCCACGGTCACGGTCGTGGGTGGCGGTGCCTCGGGCGTGGAGCTGGCGGCCCACGTGTCCGTGCGCTCGGACGTCGTCCAGGTCCAGTTGGTGGAGTCCGGGACCACCATCGGTGCGGACCTGCCCGAAGGCGCACGCAGGCGGATCGTACGACTCCTGGCCGCGCGTGGCGTGATCGTTCGTACCGGGTGCAGGGTGCGGGATCTTGGCGAACGGCAGCTGTTCTGCGATGACGACACGGAGATGTCCTACGACGTCGCCGTGATCGCCACCGGCCTCACGGCTCCGCCGCTGCTCACCGAGCTTGGGCTCGGCGACGAGCGCGGGGTGCCGGTGCGGGCAACCCTTCAGCACGCGGACCGTGACGACATCTACGCGGTGGGAGACTGTGCCCTATTCCTCCCAGGTCCGTTGCCCCGCGTCGGCGTGCACGGGGTGCGGCAAGGACCGGTGCTGCACCGCAGCCTGCTCGCGCGGGCTCGAGGAGAGCCTCTTCCGGTGTACGAGCCGCAGCGCCGTGCCCTGTCGATCCTCGATCTCGGTGACGGGGTCGGCCTGGCTGTCTGGGGACGCTGGTGGTGGTACGGCGCCGGAGCGCTGCGACTCAAGAGGTACATCGATCGACGGTGGCTGAGGACCTATCAGCAATGAGGTTCCGCGTCTCGGTTCTCGATGGTGATGGTCCTGAGCACCCGACCAGGAGGAGAGGGTAGAGCGTGCCGCACCCCAAGGTCTCAGCACCGCAACGCGACGCGGGAAGCATTACCCGTCCTCATCGGGTTTCCCAGTCGTGACGGCCCCCCGACCCCCGGATGACGCTACCCGGAAGTCTGCCTTCCGGGAGCTGGTGGAGCCCGAGATCGAGGTGCTGCTCCGTGTGGCCCTCACCATCACCTCGAATCGCGCCGATGCCGAGGACCTCGTGCAGGAAACCCTGCTGCGCGCCTACAGGGCGATCGATCGCTTCGACGGACGGTATCCGCGCGCCTGGCTGCTGACCATCTTGCGCAACACGAACGCCAACCTCCACCGTCGCCAGCGACCGGGCACGATCGGCGACTGGGAGCTCATCCGGACTGCACGGCCGGCCTTCGGTAGGGCAGAGCTGCCGAGCGCCGAGGACAGCATCGTGGACCACGAGCTGCACGCGGATCTCGATGCAGCCGTCCGCGACCTCGACCCCCGCTTCCGGGCTGTTCTGATCCTCGTCGACGTTCACGACCTGAGCTACGCCGAGGCGGCCACGGTCATGGGGGTCCCCGTCGGCACGGTGATGTCACGGCTCAGCCGCGCCCGCGACCGCGTCCGCAAGTCGCTCCGATTCAGCCCACTCACCCGAGGAGACCTGCGATGACTGGGACTCTGCGTCAGATGCTGACCTGCCACTGGTCCGCGCGTCGCATCCAGCGCTATCTCGACGCCGATCCGGCCGCCCCGCTCACGCCCGGAGAGATCTCCCGGCTCGAGGGGCACCTCGCCACCTGCGTGAGGTGCACCCAGGTCGCCGCTGAGCATCGTGCCCTGCACCGAGCACTGTCTCTGTGGTCAGGCGGAACGCGCGTCAACCGTGAGTCGGTCGACCGGGTCCGAGACTTCCTGTCCACCATGAACGACGAGGACACCCCGTGACCATCGACCGGCCGCCCACTGCCCCATCTTCCTTCGCGTCGCAGGACGAGCCCTGGGACCTCCTGGTGGTTGGGGGCGGGACGGCCGGCATCGTCGGTGCCAAGACCGCCGCGCGGCTTGGTGCGCGGGTCCTCCTCGTGGAGCGCGAGCGGACCGGGGGTGACTGTCTATGGACCGGGTGCGTCCCCTCGAAGGCGCTCCTGGCTGCCGCGGGCGTCGCCGCCAGCGCACGCAACGGGTACCGGTTCGGCATCGAGGTCGCCGAGGTCGCGGTCGACTTCGCGAAAGTCATGGGCCACGTGCGAGCGTCAATCCAGCACATCGCACCGGTTGATTCCGTTGAAGCTCTCGAGAAGGCTTCGGTCTGCGTGCGTACGGCGACCGCCCGGTTCACCGGGCCGGACTCGGCCGAGATCGACGGCACGACCGTCAGGTTCCGGCAGGCCCTTGTCGCGACCGGTGCCTCACCGGCGGTTCCTCCCATCCCCGGCCTGAGCGAGGTCGACTACCTGACCAGCGAGACCGTGTGGGGATTGAGCGAGCTTCCCGCTGAGCTGGTGGTCCTCGGTGGCGGGAGCATCGGCTGCGAGCTGGGCCAGGCCTTCGCCCGCCTGGGCAGCAGCGTCTCCGTGGTCGAGGGCGCATCCAGGATCCTGCCTCGCGAGGACCCTCCCGCGTCAGCGGCGGTCGCCCGTGCACTGGTCGACGACGGGGTCGAGCTCCACACCGGCTCGGGAGTGACCAGGGCCGAACGCGTGTCGCCGGGGGCCGGGGTGCTGCACCTCGAGAGCGGCCAGCAGGTGCCGTTCTCTCGCCTCCTGGTCGCCGTGGGACGAGCGCCGCGCACCAGCGACATCGGGCTGGCGGCCGCGGGTGTCGAGATCGATGACCGAGGTTTCGTCGTGGTCGACGACCTCCTACGCACCACCAATCCCCGCGTCTGGGCTGCCGGTGACCTCACCGGCCATCCTCAGTTCACCCACACCGCGGGCGTGCACGCGAGCCTGGCCGCGTCGAACGCCATCCTGGGGGTGCGCCGCAAGGTGGACCTGACCGCGGAACCTCGGGTCACCTTCACCGACCCGGAGGTGGCCGCGGTCGGCCTCGAGACGGACCGGGTCCCTCCCGGGCTGCGCACCATCGACTGGTCCCACTCCCACGTCGACCGGGCGGTCGCGGAGGGCACCTTCGGCGGCTTCGCCCGCCTCGTCATCGACAAGCGTGGCCGTGTCCTCGGTGCCACGGTGGTCGGGCCGCGGGCAGGGGAGACCCTCGGCGAGCTGACCCTGGCGATCACCCGGGGACTCACGACCCGCGATCTCGCTGGCGTGACCCACGCCTACCCCACCTACAACGACGGACCGTGGAATGCCGCCGTCTCCGACGTCCAGGACCAGCTCGAACGCCCCGCCACCCAGCGCGTCCTGGGCGCGCTGTCCCGGGCGCGTACCTGGTGGGTCAGCCGAGACCACTGACCAGGCTGGCCGTGCGCGCGCACCATGGACATCAAACGGGGCCGACGCATACCCGTCAGGAGAGGTCCCGGAAGCCGGCCGCGATGCGCTGGACGGCGCTGAGACCCACGACGGCCGCCCACACGGTGGCGATGACCCCTGCCTGAGTGGGAATGAGCAGCCACAACGAGTGCACGGCAATGGTCTCGGTCCCCTCCGCAAGCCCTCCGAGGAAACTGAGCGAGCGACCGTCCTGGCGTTGTCGCCCGGTGCGCTCGGCGATGGAGGAGAATGCCAGGAACGCGGTGCCGTTGACGTAGTAGGCCAGGAGCACCAGCAGAAAAGGCAACCAGTCGGCGTCGTACTGACGTGTGGCGCCGATGGCTACCCCGACCACGGTCGCGCCGTACACGGCGAAGTCGGCGGTGATGTCCAGGAATCCGCCGGCCTCGGAACCGTGTGATGTCTCGACGTTGCCGTGAGCGGCCACGCGGCGCCGGCGAGCAAGGGGGCCGTCAAGTCCGTCCATGGCCCGGGAGAGCAGCCACAGTCCCAGCGCCCACCACCACACCTGTGCTGCGGCGGTGGCGGCGCTGGCCAGGCCGGCGGCCAGGCCGAGCAGGGTCAGTCGGTTCGGGCTCACGAACGGCCGGTCGAGCAGCCTGGCGAGCTCGGACAAGGGCCGATCCAAGAATCGGCGAGCCGGCGCGTCAAGCATGGGTGCGGTTCGCAGCGGTGTGGTCCCCGCGGCGAGCGTCCAGTCGTCGCGCCCACCAGGACCCGCCGACGACGAGAATGATCAGGGCTGAGCCGGCGGCGGCCAGGCCCCACGGTTCGGTGCCGTAGGCCCCCAACGCTGCATAGGCGAGACTGCCGGGCACCATCCCGAGAGCACTGCCCAGCACATAGTGGCCGAACTTCACGCCTGAGAGCCCGGAGGCGTAGTTGATGGCGATGAAGGGCACGAGCGGGACCAGACGCACAATGAGGACCGCGGAGAGACCATGGTCGGCCAATAGCGCGTCGACGTGCGCCAGACGGCCGCGGATGAGACGGTCGACGGCGTCACGTCCGAGCAGTCTCCCGACACCGAAGGAGATGACGGCGCCGACCAGGGCTGCGGCCAGGGAGAGCGCGGCGCCGGCCCACAGCCCGAACAGCGCCCCGCCTGCGGCGGTGAGCACCGCCTTGGGGCACGGGATGAGGGCCAGGCCGACATAGAGAGCGAAGAACAGGGCAGGCCCCCACCCGCCCGCTGTGTCGACGCGCGACCTCAGCGCAGCGATGTCGGGGGTCCCGAGCATGAGGGCAAGGCCGATCGCACCAAGAAGAACCAGAGCGAGCGCACCTGCCTTGACGAGGGCGGCTCTATCCATGGGTGATCCTGACGTCTCGATGCACTGGACTTCGTACGTCGGGAAGTCCCTGAGTATCTCGAAGTGTTCCCGATGTGACATGTTCCCTGCACCGGAGGTCTGATGCGCCCGCGTCTTGCCCGATTGCTCCTCCCTACCGCGTTGGTCGGACTGGCGGCCTCCGCCTGTGCCGCCCCGGGCGCCCCGGCGGGCTCCAGGACCGAGAACCGCTCCTGGTCGCAGATCACCGACCAGGCCAAGGGGCAGACCGTCGACCTGTGGATGTACGGCGGGGACCAGCAGGGCAACGCCTACGTCGACGACGTCCTCACACCGGCCGCGGAGAAGCTCGGGGTGACCCTGCGACGAGTCCCGGTGGCGGACACCAAGGACGCCATGACCCGCATCCTGGCCGAGCGGCAGGCCGGCAAGGACGACGGCACGGTGGACCTGGTGTGGGTCAACGGCGACAACTTCGCGAACGGCAAGCAGGCCGATGCCTGGCGCTGCGGCTGGTCTTCCCAGCTGCCGAACATGACGCTCGTGGCCACCGACGACGCCCTGGTCACCCAGGACTTCGGGACCCAGGTCGACGGCTGCGAGGCGCCGTGGCACAAGGCCCAGTTCACCCTGGTCTACGACTCGGCGCGAGTCGACACGCCACCGACGTCGATGGCCGGGGTCCTGCAGTGGGCCAAGGACCATCCCGGACGTTTCACCTACCCGGCCCCGCCGGACTTCACCGGCTCGGTCTTCCTCCGCGAGGCGCTCTACAGCACCTCCGGCGGCTACGCGCAGATCCCCTCGCAGTTCGACCAAGCCTCCTACGACACGCTGACCCCCGAGCTCTGGGATACCCTCCAGGACGTGGCGCCCTCGTTGTGGCGCCAGGGCCGGACCTACCCCCGAGACTCGGTGGCCCTGGACCGGCTCTACGCCAACGGCGAGGTCGACATGACCATGACGTACGGACCGGCCACGCTCACCAAGCTCGTTGCCGACGGCACCTTCCCGGCAACCACACGCGTCCTGCCTCTCGACGAGGGGACCATCGGCAACGCCAGCTTCCTCGCCATCCCCTCCTCGGCCGGCGACCCCGAGGGTGCGATGGTGGTGGCCAACCTTGCCCTGTCACCCGCCCAGCAGGCGATCAAGGCAGACCCGGGCACGTGGGGACAGTTCACGGTGCTCGACACCGACCTGCTCTGCCCGGTCGATCGCGCACGGTTCGACGACCTTCCGACCTCGGACGTCGTACCGTCGTACGAGGTGCTCTCGCGCAAAGCCAACCCAGAGCTCGCGTCCTCCTGGGTGCACCCGCTCGACGAGGGCTGGCGCCGAGCCGTGCTCGGCGCCGGGTCGTGAGCGCACTCTCGTCCCGCCTCTCGAGTCTCGACGTCGGCTATCCGGCGTCGGGTGGTGGCGCTCGGCTCGTGGCCCCCGCGATGCTCCTGGTGGTGGCGGTCACCGGCACGGCGCTCGCTGCCGTCATCGCCACGAGCCTCGGGCTGCTGCCGCTGGTGGGGCGGCCTCGCCTGAGCGCCACCGGCTTCACCTCCCTGACTGGTGACCTGCGCCGCGCGACCCAGGAGTCCCTGGTCACGGCTGTCGGTGCCACGTTGCTCGCGGCGGCCATGGGAATGATGATCGCCACGATCGCGCTGCACACGGGGCGCGCTGGGCGGCTCCTGATCGGTGTCTCGGCTGCTGTGTTGACCGTGCCCCACCTCGTTGGTGCGACCGCCGCCGGACTGCTGCTCTCCGACGTCGGCCTCGCCCAGCGGTGGCTGGGCGTCCCGGTGACGGCTTGGCCAGAGCTGGTGGGCGGACGTTGGCCCTGGGCGACGGGGTTCGAGCTGGCGTGGAAGGAGTCGGCGTTCGTGGCTCTCGTGGTCGTCGCCTCCGTCGGAGGGCGCTACCCACAGCTCCGCGAGGTGGCCGCGGTCCTCGGCGCACGCCAGCGAAGCCAGTGGCGACGGGTCCTGCTGCCCCTGGCTGCCCCTGCCCTGGCGTCGTCCTCGCTCATTGCCTTCGTCTACGCCCTGGGTTCCTATGAGGTCGCCCGACTGCTCGGACGCGCCTTTCCCGAGCCGCTCCCAGTCATGGCCTACCGGCTCTTCACCGACATCGACGTCGCTTCCCGACCGCAGGCCGCGGCGACCGCCGTGGTTGCGACGGGGCTGGCCCTGGTCGCTGCGCTCGGTGCCCTCCCGCTGCTGAGGCGGCTCGGGGCTGAGCGATGAGGCGCACGGCGCGCCGGGTGCACCACACCGTGGTCCCTGCCCTGGTGCTGTTCTGGCTGCTGGTTCCCCTGTCCCCCTTGGTGCTGTGGGCGGTTGCGTCACGTTGGTCAGGCCCGGCCCGGCTGCCGCAGGATCTCGGTCTGCACGGGTGGCAGGAGGCGCTCGACGCCGGGGTGCTCACCGCCCTGGTCCGGTCCGGTCTCCTCGGCCTAGCCGTCGCGCTGATCGCTACCCCCCTCGGCGCTTTGGCCGGACGGGCGTTCGGGTGGCGGCTCCTGCGACGTCCCGCGCTGCCGTCGATCGTGCTGCTCGCGCCCGTTGTTCTCGCCCCGTTCGCGGTCGCCATGGGCCTCGATGTGGTCATCTTGCGTCTCGGCGTGCCGGGAGAGGTCGCCGTGGTCCTGGTCCTGAGCGTCTTCGCCCTGCCCTACACCACCTTCACCATGCGGGCCACCTACCTCGCATTGGACCCTGCCCTGGAAGAGCAGGCCCGGGTCCTGGGCGCCAGTTCGCGTCAGGCTCGGCGCCGGGTGACGCTCCCGGCCGCCACCACCGGGCTGGTCACCGCCGCGGGCCTGGCCTTCCTGGTCGGGTGGAGCGACTACGCCGTCACTCTGCTCATCGGGGGCGGCCAGATCGTCACCGCGCCCATGCTGATCGGCTCCTCCGCAGGCGGGTCCGGCAACGACTCCCTCACTTCGACCCTGGCCGTCTCCGCCAGCCTGCCACCACTGGTGGCCCTGGGGGTCTTCACCGTCGCGGCCTCGAGCCGAAGGACGGCGTCGTACTCATGACTGCGGCTCTGGAGCTCTCTGCGATCACCCACCGCCACCCCGGGGCCGAGCACCCGACCCTGGCTGGGGTCGACCTCGAGGTCCGAGCTGGCGAGATGGTCGCCGTGCTCGGGCCCTCCGGATCCGGCAAGACCACCCTGCTCAGGGTTGCGGCCGGCTTGGAGGCGGCGGAGTCCGGCGACGTGCTGCTCGACGGGACCAGCGTCATGGGCGTTCCACCGGAGCGGCGCGACCTGACGGTCATGTTTCAGAAGCCTCACCTCTTCCCGCACCTGAGCGTGCTCGACAACGTCGCCTTCGCGGACCGGTTGCGCGGCCGTAGTCGTTCGCAGGGCCGGGCTGCCGCGCAGCGATACCTCGACCTGGTCCACCTGGGGGACCTCGCCAGGCGCAGGCCACGGCAGTTGTCCGGTGGCCAGGAGCAGCGCGTCGCCCTGGCCCGAGCTCTTGCCGCGAGCCGCCGGGTGATGCTCCTCGACGAGCCGTTCAGCGCCCTCGACACCGCCCTGCGGATCTCGATGCACCAGCTGTTGGGTGAGGTTCGCGCTGCTATCGACCCCACGGTCGTGATGGTGACGCACGACCTCGACGAGGCGGGGCTGGCCGACCGCGTCGCCGTGCTCGTCGAGGGACGCATCGAGCAGTTCGACACGATCCAGGCGCTCTACACGGTTCCGAAGACGTTGGCGGTGGCCCGGCTCGTGGGCGGGTTCAACGAGCTGCCCGGAACCGTCGAGGCCGGGGTCCACCACTCACGCCTGGGCGCGTTCGCAGTGCCCCCCGCAGCGCGGGTAGCCGGAGGTGCCGTCCTCCTGGTTCGCAAGGAGCGCCTTGCCCTGGTCCCTCGCGAGACGACTGCTGCGCTGACGGGCCGTGTTGTGCAGGTACGGCAGTCCGGGCCGCACCGGGACGTGATCGTCGAGCTCGACGACGTCCATGGCGATGGCCACACGAGGGTGGAGGTCGAAGCCCGCCTCGGCACCACGCTAGGGCCGGGCGACCGTACCGGCGTGCTCCTTCCCGAGCTGGGTGGGCTGTGGGTCATTCCTGAGCCTGGCGTGGACGCCACACGTCCGCCGCCGGCGCTGGTCGGCGATTCTGTCCACACGACCATGCGACCGTGACCGGCGCGCGCGTGACTACGCGTCCAACGAAGGGGTGAACCGAGTGCGCTGGTTTCAGGCGCGCGTCCCCGCCCCCACCGCGGAACAACTGCTGGGGAGTCGAGCTCGAGCCCTCCCAGCACCTCGACACATTCTGGTTCGCCTAGGCCAGTTCCCATCTCGACACCGACGTGCTCGGCTCACTTGCTCAGAAAGGTGCCCCATGACACTGCTGTCCCTGTGGCGGAAGCTGGAGCAGACCACACGGCCCGTGCACCCGGTCACCGCCCGTATCCTCGCCCAGCGCTGGGCCGCGCTTCCTCCCGGGGTCAGGACCGAGCAGCAGATCCTCGGGCGTCACGCGGTCGGGTGCGAAGGCACCCACGGAGTGTTCCCGAAGTGCGACCTGACCTGCTCACCCTGCTACCACTCCAAGGGCGCCAACAAGGTCCGTGTCGACGGCGCCCATACCGTGGCACAGGTGGAGGCCCAGATGATTCTTCTCGAGGCGAAACGCGGTCCCCGCGCGCACGCCCAGCTGATCGGCGGCGAGGTGTCCCTCCTGGACCCCGCGGACCATGCTGCGGCGCTGGCGGCAATGCGTGCGCACGGACGTGAGCCGATGTCGATGACCCACGGTGACTTCGACGCCGACTACCTGCGCGCGCTCGCCCTGGACGAGAAGGGACGACCCCGCTTCCGTCGGCTCTCGTTCGCAGCCCATTTCGACTCGCTGATGCGGGGTCGGACCGGGGTTCCCCGGCCCAGGACCGAGGTCGAGCTGAACCCGTTCCGGGCCAGGTTCGTGGAGATGTTCCGCGACCTGCGGCGCGACCACGGCGTGCGCTCCTACCTCGCGCACAACATGACCATCACCCCGGCGAACCTCGATCAGGTCGAGCACGTCGTGGCCGATGTCAGCGCCATGGGGTTCTCCATGCTGTCCTTCCAGCCCGCCGCCCATGTCGGTGACGAGCGACGCTGGACGGGAGGCGACTACTCCTCGGTCGGCATCGACGACGTCTGGGACCGGCTCGAGGCTGGTCTCGGTCAGCGCATCGCCTGGCGGGCCTTGCAGTTCGGCGACCCCCGCTGCAACCGCTCCGCTTTCGGCATCCGCGTCGATGACCGCTGGGTCCCCATGTTCGACCCTGACAGCGAAGCCGACCTCGACGCGAGGGACCGCGCGCTCGCCCACTTCGGCGGTGTGAACTTCGGCGGTACGCAACCGCCCGCGTTGGTGGTGAAAGTTTTGCGCGTGCTCGCTCGTCACCCCGGTGACGTGCGGGTCACGGCGGCATGGGTGAGTCGGCTGGTCGAGCGGTCCGGCGGAGGCCGTAGCGTCTGGTCTGCCTGGCGTCGTGGGGTAGTGGCACCGATGACCTACGTGGTGCACAACTTCATGGACGCAGCAGATGTCGCTCCCGCGTGGCGGCTGATACAGGCCGGCAGGGTCGCGAGCGACCCAGACGTCCGGGCCACTCAGGAGCGCCTGTCCGCGTGCACCTACGCGATGGCGCACCCAGAGACCGGCGAGCTCGTGCCCGCATGCGTCCAGCATTCGGTCCTCGATCCGGGTGAGAACGAGCGGCTGCGTCAGCTCCTCCCGCTCACCGTCGTCTAGCCCCCGGGGCCAGTCGAATCACAGACCCCGGCCCGACCAGCACAGCCTGTCGCCGGCGACGAGCCTCCTGGAACGAGGTGCTTCGATCTGCGGCCACGGTGACGGAGATGTCGAGCCAACACCTGGACCACACCGCGAGGGGATCGAGCGGAGCGGCGTGTAGATGTCGAGCCATTGCGAAGCACCTCATGGCGGCCCTACCTCAGTCTCCACCGAGCGTTGACCGATCACCTGGCAGGGGCCCAGAAGCGCGGTCCTCGAATCGAGAGGAACGGCAATGGCGAGTATTCGAAGGACCAGCAGCAGGTAGCCGCTGTATCGGTGCGGGACGTCGTGGACGTCTTACGCCGGCTGTGCCCGCACTACGACGACGGGGCGCTCCTGGGCGAGGTCGTCCCGGACCTCGGATGGATCCCGGAGTGGACTCAGGTGATGGCCCGGCGGCCCGCACACGGTGCCAGCAGTCGTGACAGGAAGTGTGTATAGATAGTGCGACGTTGACGTCATACGGTGGCCCTTGGTGTGATCGTCGTGACCGGGAGGCCGTGGTGGTGGAGTCGTTCCTGGAGGTCCTGGTGGAGCCAATGTCTTAGTTTGTGGCCGGTGATGGTCACGATGATCTCGTCGATGGGCTCGTTGAAGAGCACGTCCTCGACCACGTCCATCGGGTCGTGCCGCACCGAGACCGAGCCGATCACGGGGCCGCCGGCCGCGGCCTCGAGGGCGGCCATAGACGAGCGCAGGGCGTGCTCGGCCTCCGCGGCCTTGACGTGACGTTCTGGATGTAGCAGGTGGATCTCCGCGGGGGCCGGGTTGGGCACGACCACTCGGAACTGGGTGGGACCGGTGACTGCCCTCTCGCGCATGGCGTCGAGGAGGTCGGCAGTGACCGTAACTGGCTCGGCAAGCACCAAGACCCGCCGTACTGGTTCGTTCATCATGTGCGTTCCCTTCGTCGGTTGCGTCCCGCCGAGAGGGCCGCGTGGCGCACATCGTGTCGCGCCCTACCTGACCAGCGCCTTACTACGTACTCGATGGTCTGGGGCGAGGGTGACGCGGGTGAGGTCGGCCCAGCGGCACACGCGCGTTCGCCTGTAGCGCGATCGCGCCAGAAGTCGCGGTTGATACCGGCATCGGCCGATCACGACCCAGATCAGGGTGGTGGCGGCGGCCTGGTTGTCCATGCGTTGACCCTGAGGCGCGGAGACTCCGGTCACGACAGGATCAGCCTGCGAAAGGGTTGTCTGTCGAGCCCAGTACGGTGACGATTCGGCGGGCGTCGTTTGGGTATGCGCCTCGGCCGGAGCTGTGTCCCGGTCAGAACGACAGCGATGTGGCGCCGTCGACCAGGAGCTTCACCAGCGATGCGCCTCCGACGATGCTAGCCCCCTCGATCAGGTCCCCCTCGCCGATACCGCGCTTCTTGGCACACGGGCTGCACACGAGGAAGGTTCCGCCGGCCTCGACATAGTCGCCGACCAGCTGCGAGAGGGGGGCGAACCCCTCCTCGTGGAGGTCGTCGGCGACACCACGGGCGGCCAGCCTGGTCCCCTCGGAGGAAAGGAACACAGTGGTCTTCTGATTCGAGGCGACCGAGGCGCCGGCCACGACCATGGCGACGCTGGTGCGATCGACGTCGTCGAGCGAATGGGTCAGATTGATCACAAGGCCGTTCATGCGTGCTCCTCACTGGCGGGTGCGTGCTGCCTCGGGTCGAGGCGCCACGGGTAGGTCTCGTCGGTCGGGACGGCTTGAGCCGCCGTCTCGATGTCGTAGTAGGCGCGTCCGGTGGCGTCGGTTCCCCGACCCCGGTAGTGGTGCCCGGTCAGGTGACACCACGCCGGGAGGTCGAGTGGCGCGGCGGGGTCACTCGCCAGGAGTCGGATCCGGCTCTTGGGTGGGAGTGGCCGCGTCCGAGCCGCGAGCACGAGGAGTAGTTCCCCGCAGGCACGATCGCCACCGTCGATGACGTGGAGACCCAGGCCGGAACCTGATCCCCGGGTTTGCCGCCCGTCCACGTCCATTGCGGCAGTCTTGCACGACTTGGCTTCGGCGGTGCGCTCCTGACTATCCTCTCGACGTCCGGCGGGCGTAGGACTGATCGCGGCTCCGCTCGCGCGGCCGGCGAATTTTGCAGTCCCGCAGGCGTGATCGCGTTCGTCATCTATGTCGTCATCGCGACGATCACCGACCAGGCCCTCGGAGCGGCGGTCGGCTTCGGGCTCGTGCTCGGCGTGTTCACGGCCCTGGTGTCCTTCGCAGGCCAGTGCTTCTCAAGCGCGCGCCACGACGCTGTGTTCCCAGCTGCGACGGCAACGATGCCGCCGAGAAGGCCTGCGCCGAGGCCAGAACGTGTGCCCAGGTCCCGTCCGCGGACCAGTCGGAGAACCGTTGGTAGATCGAGTTCTGGGTGGACCCGCTCTACCGCTCGCGTCAGTGGGGACCGTCGACCCCAAGATCGTGTGACCATGAGGCCCATGGACCCTGAACACCCGCGGTTGCTCGCTAATACCGCGGACCACGCCGTGGCCGACAGCGCCGAGCCTCAGGTCGCGGGCGCCGTGTGGCGCCTGGAGCCGAGCGGACGGGACCTGGACGCGAACATCATCGCCCTCCCGCCCGCTGGCATCATCGCACGGCACACCGGCCCCGCCCTGGACGTACTCCTCCACGTGCTCTCCGGCACCGGTGAGCTGATGACGTCCGAGGACACGATTGCTCTCACCCCCGGAGCTCTTGTCTGGCTCCCGCGCAACTCCGAGCGTGAGTTCCGCGCGAGCGACTCCGGCCTGCGCTACCTCACCGTCCATCAACGCCGACACGACGCCCTGAGCATCACGAGCCGACCCGTCTAGGGGATCGGTGAGGGTCTGGCTCCCGGCGCCTGTCTCAGATCGGCATCGCCACCGTCAGGAGCACCGCAGAGTCTTCGACGGCCTCGAGGGCGTGGCGGGAGTCGGGGATAGTCATCAGGTCACCGGGTGATCCATTCCAGCGGTTCTCGCCCGCAACCAGGGTCACGCGACCATGCAGCACCTGGACGGTGGCTTCGCCAGGGTTCTCGTGCTCGTCGAGACCCGAGCCCGCGCGCAGGGCGATCAGAGTCTGGCGCAGGACGTGTTCATGCCCGCCGAAGATGGTGTGCGCACTGCGACCACTCGATGCCGCCGATGCCGTCTTCAGGTGATGGCGGACGAGCGCTGTCAATGACTGCTTCTGCATGATCTCTCCAGCTCGATTGGTTGGTTGGTTCGCCTGCGGTCGTGCAGAAGTCTGGGCGACGCGGTGTGGGCCCGGTCGACGATCTCCCCTCTGCTGGCGCCCAGCATGACGACTGAGACGCGGAGGATGCCGACGTCCTCGCGTTCGACATGGGCGTCGAGCGACTCTGGGCGGGGATCTGCCGCTGACGGCGCAGCCCGGCCGCAACAATGACGCAACGAGGTGGGACCGCGCCTCCGTGCGCTTGCCCGCCGTGAACCGGCGACACTCGGACGAGCATTCAGTAGTTCTACCAGACGCAGACCCCGAACTGGGCATGGCTTGCGCGATCATCGCGCTCCGGTGCAGGTTCGGATCGCGGGACGACGACGGACCGGTACCAGGCCGGGGAAGTGGGACGCGACCGTGGTGCGCTGGTGGTTGGTCTGGGGCGTGCTCACCCTGGACGTGTCGGAGCGTGTCGCGAGCCTGGCGGTATGGTCGAGAGCCTCTCGATTGTGGCGGGTGAGGTGCGTGCAACTCCCAGATGGTGATGCCGGGTTGTATCCCAGTCCGCGTCGGGCACCGTGGCCGGGCTTCGCCCTCGCTGCGGACGCGGCCGTGCAGCACCTCAATGAACGCTTCGGACTCGACCTGTGGCTGGTCACCCACGTCGTGGACGATCAGCAGACCGTCGTGGCCGCAGCCGGGCACTGGGCGGCGTTGGCGGCGCCGGGCACCGACTTCTCCTGGCGAGAATCGTTCTGCAGGTCCATGGTCGAGCGGCGTGGTCCGACGGTGGCACCCGATGTCCTGACGGTCCCGGCCTACGCGGCTGTGGCGACCGGCGTTCTGGCGCGGGTGCGGGCCTATCTCGGGGTGCCCCTGGAAGGAGACGGCGGTGAGTTCTTCGGCACCTTGTGCGCCTTCGCGGGAACGCCGCAACAAGAAGCCCCCGGGGATCTGTTGAGCACGGTAGAACTGGTAGGTCAAATGCTCAGCACTATTCTGACGCACGAACAGGTGGCCTTGGCACGTTCCCACGAGGCAGCCCTGGCCTACGCGCTGTCCGAGCGGGACCATCGAACGGGGCTGCTGAACCGCCGCGGCTGGGAGGCTGCCCTGGTCCGAGAGGACCACCGCGTGGACCGCTACGGGTCAAGCGCCGGCATCTTGACCGCTACCATCGAGCACGCCGAACGCGTCGACAGCACCACCGCCCATCCGGCCGCTGAGGACCTGCTGGCGCGGTGCGCTGAGGTGCTGAGCACCACCGGTCGGCCGGGCGATGTGCACGCGCGGCTCGAGGGAGAAGTGTTCGCGATACTGGCGGTCGAGTGTGATGCCCGCTGCCTTCAAGCCATGCAGGCCAAGCTCCGGGTCGAGCTGCGTACAGCAGGTGTGCCCGTCACGACCGGAGTCGCGAACAGACGCGTGGGCGAGCACCTCACGGACACCAGTGCGCGCGCGCGAGTTGCCATGAATGCCGACAAGCGGCGTCGACAGGAACGGCGTATCTGAGCGTCTGGCGACATCGGTGGGGGAGCGGTCTCGGACCATCGCGGTGCCGGAGGCCTCGAACTCGTCACTCTCATACCCCCGCGCTTGAACGGCGAGAAGGGCGCGATGGTTCCCGCCCTTGACGTGCTCTTGGGCCGGGTCTATGGGTTCAGCGGTGAGTGATCTTGGGCGAGGAGGCGTGTGAGCGCCTCGGTTCGCGGGGTCATCCCGAGGTCCTGCGTGCTTGGCCACTCCTCGATTTCGACTCGCGCGAACGTGATCCACCGTTCGATGTTCTTGAACATCTCGATCTGGAAGGTCGCGAAGAGCACCGAGAGGTGCGTTCGTTGGGGGAACGGGTGGCCGCCGTCGAGGTAGGTGCCCATGAGTTCGACGATGGACTGGTGGTGACCCTCGATGTCGTCCTCGAGCTCGTCCAGGACTCTGAGCGCGTCTTCGCGTGACCCGTGGTCGGCGAAGAGAAGCCTCAACAGGGCTTCGATCTCGAAACGCGGCGGCTCGGTTCGGGTGCTCGTCCACTCGTGAAGGGCGTGGCGGCCTTCCTCGGTGATCGTGTACAGGTTGCGGCTTCGGTTGCCGATGGTCTCGTGGTGGACCGTGGCGAATCCGAGTTCGACGAGCTTCTTGGGCTCGGAGTAGAGGAGGCGCTCCGACTTGGGCCAGGCGTAGCGAAGGCTTCGTTGGGCTTGATGAGTGAGCTCGTAGCCTGTCCAGGGTTTGAGGTCGAGGAGGGCGAGGACTGCGTAGGAAGACGGGGTCGATCTCGGTGGCATGCCTTGACCCTACTGCAAAATGCAGTATAGATTTCACTGCAATCTGCAGTATCAACTCTTCGATTCATCGGCACCTGGACGGCTGCCGAAGCCAAGAGATGCGAGGGCACCATGGAAATCGCCCGCCACGTCGCTGCTCTCGAGTGCGAGGCTCAGCTCTTCGCTAACGCCGCTCGGCGCAGCGATCTTGATGCACCCGTTCCAGGCTGTCCCGAGTGGGAGACGCGTGACCTCGTCCGACACCTCGCCGAGATCCACCTCTGGGCTGCTGCGCAGGTTTCCCATCGCGCCGCGAAGATGTGGGTCGATGACCTCTCCGAGCTGTCGGCCTACTGGCCAGATCTCGCTGTCTTCTGGCCCAGCGACGATGAGTTGGTCGACTGGTACCTCGAGACGAACGCCAACCTGGTTCGTGAGCTCACCTCAGCTCGGCATGACCTCGAGTGCCGAACGTTCCTGCCCGCACCTTCCCCGCTTGCCATGTGGGCTCGACGCCAAGCCCACGAGACTGCGGTGCATCGCTCCGACGCCGAACACGTTGGTCACACCCAGACGAGCTTCGATCCCGCGTTCGCAGCCGATGGGATCGACGAGTTGCTCGGTGGCTTCGCTCCCCGAGGTAGCGAGTTCGCGATTGACAGTCCCGGGACGATGGCGGTTCACGCGAACGACACAGACGCAGCGTGGCACGTCACGATGACCCCGAATGGAATTGCCACCACCCGAGGGGAGAGGCCCGCTGACGTGACCCTCACCGGCCCGGCGTCCGACCTCTACCTAGCCCTGTGGAACCGCGGGGATGATTCCGCGATCGAGGTCGCAGGCAACCAAGACCTCCTTGACACCTGGCACCACGGCCTCCGAATCCGCTGGTCTAGGTCCCTAGCTCAGAAGAGAGGGGACTCATGACGAGGCCAAGGCCAGCACCGACCATCAAGCGCCTCACCTAGGACAAGACCGTCGCGCTACACCTGGGAAGGCTCGATCGGGGTGCCGACATCAGTCCTGCGGGAGTCGAACCGGCCGCTGCCTCTCGACACCTCGGGCAAGCAGAGGTCGGCGATCGTGCGCGCTGTGCGGCGGGCCTGCGAGCGCGCCAGCGACCTCAGCACGACCGTCTTCCCTGACCCGCCTCAGAGGCGCGCCCCCCGACCTTTCTCCAGGGTCGGGGGCAAGCACACGGGTGGGTGAGTACGGTCTGTCTATGGATCCGTCAGTCTCGCGGAGTCAGACGCCGCGTCAACGAGTCGAGCGGCTGTGTGCGAGGCGGGGTGAGCCCGCGGTGGTGTCGGGTTGCGTGGCGCTTCTCCAGGGCGCGAGCACAGAACTCGACGCCGAGCTCGTGGAGGCTCTTGGTGGCCCCCCGGCGCGCTGGGCACTCACCGGCGAGCCGTCGGGGCCGAACTATTGGTTGCGCGTGTGGGCCGCACGCGGCCTTCTCTACGCGTGGGACGCCGCGGCGGTTCCTTCGGTGCTGCGTGCCCTAGATGACCATGCGTGGCGTGTGCGGGAGATGGCGGCCAAAGTCGTCGCTCGTCGCCGACTCGACGAGGGCCTCGAGCTGGTGCGTGATCTCCAGGAGGACGAGAACGCCCGCGTCAGGGCGGCGGCAATGCGGGCTCTGATGGCTCTGGCCACGAGTGAGGGTTCCCCCGGCTGACCGGCAGAGAATCTGACGGACCACCCAAGGTTTCGACTCGGCGGCACCGTCGAGGGATCGGTCGCCGAAGCGTGACGAGCGCTGGCCGCAGTGCTGGGGGTCTGAATGTGAGGATGGGACTTCGGAGTGCACGATTGCTGATCAGGGGCGCGCGGACGATCCCAGTGGAACGTGGGAAGGGATCGGGGATGCGTAGTCCTCAACACGGCGGGGCTCGGCTTTTCTGGGCGTTGGTGGCGACGGTGGCTGCCTCTCTGGTGCTGGCGGCCTGCAGTCCCGCGGTGGACAACTCCGGTCCCAGCCCGGGTCCGGCGACGGCGTTGCCGGACCCGGGGTCGGGGTCGGGG
>JBBPYL010000112.1:0-9401 GCA_038199935.1 Propionibacteriales bacterium
GAACGGCGGGAACGGCGGGAACGGCGGGAACGGCGGGAACGGCGGGAACGGCGGGAACGGCGGGAACGGCGGGAACGGCGGGAACGGCGGGAACGGAAACGGTGGGAACGGCAACGGTCGCGGCCGCTGAGCCTGTGTCCTAGCCGAGCTGGCGTCGTACCTCGGCCGCGACGACGGCACCGTCGGCTCGGCCCTTCACCTGGGGTCCGAGCGCACCCATCACTCGTCCCATCGCCCTCATGCCCTCCCCGTCCGCACCGGTCGAGGCGATCGTCGACGTGACGAGGTCCGCGACCTCGGAGTCGCTCAGGGGCGCCGGCAGGTAGTCCGCGATCACCGCGGCCTCGGCCCGCTCCTTGTCCGCCATCTCGGCGCGGCCAGCGTCCGCGAAGGCCTCCGTGGCCTCCCGCCGCCGCTTGGCCTCCGTGCTCAGTACGCCGATCACGTCGTCGTCGGTGAGCTCCCGAGCCTGCTTGCCGGAGACCTCGGCGTTGGTGATGGAGGTCAGCACCATCCGCAGCGTGGCGGAGCGGAGGGTGTCTCGCGACTTGATGGCGGCCGTGAGGTCCGCCCGCATCTGGTCCTTGAGGGTGCTCATTTCGGCATTGTGTCAGTCTGGGGCAATGCCGTTCCCCTCCCCACGGTCCCTTGCCCGCGGCGCCGGGGCTGTGGCCGTGACCGGGTCGGTGGCACTGGCCTACGCCACCCTGGTCGAGGTCCGCTGGTTCGCTCTCCGCACCGTCACGGTGCCGGTCCTGCCGCCCGGCCGACGCGACCTGCGCGTGCTCCACCTCAGCGACCTCCACCTGACGGTCAGGCAGCGGGCCAAGCAGGAGTGGTTGGCCGGCCTGTCCCGGCTCCGCCCGGACCTGGTGGTCAACACCGGGGACAACCTCAGCCACCCCGACGCCGTTCCGGTGCTGATCGACGCCCTCGGCCCCCTCCTCGACGTGCCGGGGGTGTTCGTACGCGGGTCGAACGACTACTTCGCTCCGACCCTGCGCAACCCGGTGCGCTACGTGCTGCCGGACGACGGGAAGCGGTACACCGACACCCCGGAGCTGCCGTGGCGAGACATGGTCACTGCCTTCACCGACCGGGGCTGGCTGGACCTTGACAACCGGCGCGGCAGCCTCACGGTGGCCGACACCACGATCGCCTTCGCGGGGGTCGACGACCCCCACCTTGGCTACGACGACCTCGCGGCCGTCGCCGGTCCCGCCGACCCGGACGCCGACCTCCGGCTCGGCGTGACGCACGCGCCGTACCTCAGGGTCCTCGACCAGTTCGCGGCCGACGAGTACGACGCGGTGCTCGCCGGGCACACGCACGGCGGTCAGCTCCGGGTGCCCGGCTGGGGCGCGCTGGTGACCAACTGTGACCTCGAGCCAGCCCGCTCCCGGGGACTGCACCGCCACCCGGCCCAGGCTCCGGCCGGGGCGGCGGGGAGCAGCTGGCTGCACGTCTCCGCAGGCCTGGGCACGTCTCCCTACGCGGCGGCTCGCTTCTGCTGCCGGCCGGAGGCCGCGTTGCTGACCCTCACCGCGGCCCGGGCCGAGCCGGGTGCAGAGTGACGTCCGACCTGCAGTAGACTGCCGACCGCCGTGATGGCACTCGGGCTGTGGCGCAGCTTGGTAGCGCGCCTCGTTCGGGACGAGGAGGCCGCAGGTTCAAATCCTGTCAGCCCGACCGAGAAACCAACAGGCGCCAAGGCCCTCACCCCTCGGGTGGGGGCCTTGGCCAAGTTAAAGATTCCGCCGCCAAGTAAGGACTGGTCCGATGTGCGGACTCTCCGGCGAGGTCGGCCTACCCTCGAAGAGTCACCAACGCTCCGGAAGACGGATCGTCTGACTCGATGCTTGGGAGGGCACCGATCATGTTGAAGAGAATTCTGCTCGTGGCAGGGGTATGCCTGTCCACCGCCGTACCAGCCAGTCACGCCGAGGTCGCCCCGGGCATCACCGCCTCGGCCGACACCACCACGGCCACCGTTCGTGTGGCCAGCTTCAACCTGCGCAACGCCGCGCTCAAGCAGGCCAAGGGGCTCGGCTCCTGGTCCCAGCGTCGCGACGAGGCCATCGCCACGATCCTGGACGAGGGCATCGACGTCGTGGGTGTCCAGGAGACGAGCTTCGCGCCGCACAGCAAGGTCGACTACGCGCGCGGACGCACCCAGTACCTCGACCTGCTCAACGGCCTCCACGACGCCGGCGGCCACTACGCCCTGACCACGAAGGCCGCCTACAACTGCGCCAAGCTGTGGACGCCGTACAAGTGCGCCCCCCGCCGCCTCGGTGCGGGCGCCGGCGAGCGCATCCTCTACAACACCGACACCCTCGAGAAGGTCTCTCGCGGGTCGCGGCGCTTCCGTGCGCAGGGCGGCGGCGAGCGCTACCTCGTCTACGCCGCGTTGCGCATCAAGGAGACTGGTCGCGAGTTCTTCTTTTCCACCACCCACTTCGTGGCCAACAACGAGTCGGTCAAGGAGGCGCAGTGGCGCGAGACGATCAAGATCATCAAGGCCAAGCGCGCTGGTCTTCCGGTCGTCTTCGGTGGCGACCTCAACGCCCGTCGCGGCAGCAAGATGAGCCGGTCGCTGCTTCCCGCGATGGACACCGCGGGCTTCGGTGACGTGCTCAACCAGAAGTACGACGAGAACCCGGTCAGCCGTCCGCGGGCGGCCAGCACCATCAACGGGTGGGTCAACTCCTTCAACGGCGGCCGCGAGAACGTCTCGGAGTTCGGCTACTACAAGCGTCGCGACAAGACCGGCAACAACGTGGACTGGATCTTCGCCTCGGACGCCTTCCGGGTCCGGGAGTGGGAGGTCGTGGTGCGCTACGACCCGCAGAGCCTGGACGTCCTGGGGGAGTACGCCTCAGACCACAACATGGTCAAGGCCACGCTCGAGATCAGCTGAGCCGCGACGCGAGGAGCTCGGCGATCTGGATCGTGTTCAGCGCCGCGCCCTTGCGCAGGTTGTCGCCGCAGACGAAGAGGGCCAGACCGCGGTCTCCGTCCACGCCCGGGTCCTGACGGACCCGGCCGACGAAACTCGGGTCGGCGCCCGCGGCCTGGAGCGGTGTGGGAATGTCGGCCAGGGTCACCCCGGGCGCCTCGGCGAGCAACTCACGGGCGCGAGACGCGCTCAGCGGGGCGGCGAACTCCAGGTTGAGCGCGATCGAGTGCCCGGTGAAGACCGGGACCCGCACGCACGTACCCGAGACCCGGAGGTCGGGCAGACCGAGGATCTTGCGGCTCTCGTTACGAAGCTTCTGCTCCTCGTCGGTCTCCTCCGACCCGTCGTCAGCCAACGAACCGGCCAGGGGCACCACGCTGTGCGCGATGGTGCGCGCGTAGGCGACGGGCGCGGGGAAGGTCACGGCCGACCCGTCGTGGGTCAGGCTCGAGGCCTCGGCCCCCGAGGCGGCCAGCTGGGTGGCCAGCTCCTCCACCCCGGCCAGGCCGCTGCCGGAGACCGCCTGGTAGGTGCTCGCGACAATCCGCACCAGCCCCGCCTCGTCGTGGAGCGGCTTGAGCACCGGCATGGCCGCCATCGTGGTGCAGTTCGGGTTGGCCACGATCCGCTTCTCGGCCCGGTCGAGGTCCGCGGGGTTGACCTCGCTGACCACCAGCGGGACCTCGGGGTCCATCCGCCAGGCCGAGGAGTTGTCCACCACCCAGGCGCCGGCCCCGGCGAAGACGGGGACGAGTGCGCGGGAGGTGGAGGCTCCGGCCGAGAACAGCACGATGTCCAGGCCGGCAGCATCAGCCAATGAGGCGTCCTCGACGACGAGATCCTCGCCGGCGAAGGACAGCCGATGCCCGGCGGAGCGTCCGGAGGCGAAGAGCCGGAGCTCGCCCAGCGGGAAGGCCCTCTCCTCGAGCAGGCGCAGCATCACCGCACCGACCTGGCCGGTCGCGCCGACTACGCCGACGCGCAGGCTCATCGGCCGGACCCGCCGTAGACCACGGCCTCGACCTCGTCGGTGTCGAGGTCGAACGCGGTGTGCGTGGCCATCACGGCGTCATCGACCTGGGTCTGGTTCACGATCACCGAGATCCTGATCTCCGAGGTCGAGATCATCTCGATGTTCACCCCGGCCGAGGCGAGCGCCGCGAAGAACTTCGCGGTCACCCCCGGGTGCGAGCGCATCCCCGCCCCGATCAGCGAGACCTTGCCGATCTGGTCGTCGTAGAGCAGCGAGTCGTAGCCCACCTCGCCCTTGATCTTGTCCAGGGCCGTCATCGCCACCTGCCCGTAGACCCGCGGCAGGGTGAAGGAGATGTCGGTGAGGTTCGTGGACGCGGCCGACACGTTCTGGACGATCATGTCGAGGTTCACCTGCGCGGTGGAGAGCGCCTCGAAGATGCGCGCTGCCTCCCCGACCTTGTCCGGGACGCCGACGACGGTGATCTTAGCCTCGCTCCGGTCGTGCGCGACGCCGGCGATGATCGCCTGTTCCATGTCCACCTTCTTCTCATCGGTGATCCACGTGCCCGGCCGGTGGCTGAAGGAGGACCGGACGTGGATCGGCATGTCGTAGCGGCGGGCGTACTCCACGCACCGCAGGTGCAGGATCTTGGCTCCACAGGCGGCCATCTCCAGCATCTCCTCGTAGGAGATGCGGTCGCGCTTGCGCGCGGTGGGCACGATGCGGGGGTCGGCTGTGAAGACGCCGTCGACGTCGCTGTAGATCTCGCACATCTCCGCGTCCAGGGCTGCGGCCAGCGCCACGGCGGTGGTGTCACTTCCGCCCCGGCCCAGGGTGGTGATGTCCTTCGTGTCCTGACTGACACCCTGGAAGCCGGCCACGATGGCGATGGCGCCCTCGTCGAGGGCACGCTGGATCCGACCCGGCGTCACGTCGATGATCTTGGCCTTGCCGTGGGTGCTGTCGGTGATCACCCCGGCCTGGCTCCCGGTGAAGGAACGGGCCTCCTGGCCCAGGTTGCCGATGGCCATCGCCAGCAGGGCCATCGAGATGCGCTCCCCGGCCGTCAGTAGCATGTCCAGCTCCCGACCGGCCGGAAGTGGCGAGACCTGCTGGGCGAGGTCGATCAGCTCGTCGGTGAAGTCACCCATCGCTGAGACCACGACCACCACGTCGTGACCCGCACGCTTGGCCTCGACGATCCGTTGGGCGACCCGCTTGACCCCGGAGGCGTCGGCGACCGAGGAGCCGCCGTACTTCTGCACGACAATGCTCATCGCTCACTCCTGTCGTCTCGGGGCCCGCGCGGTTCGGAGTGATTCTATGTGGCGGGAGAGGGTGCTCAGGACTCCAGCAGTGCGGTTGCGGCGCGGACCTGGTCCTGCTCGCTTTCGAACTCGGCGTCGAAGCGGTCGTGGGTGAGCACGGACTGGAGGGCCCGCAGCACCGAGCTGGCCTCGGTCCCCCAGGAGGACATGTAGGAGAACTGCCACCACCACAGCGCCTCGGAGATCCGGCCGGCCCGGTGGTGACGCAGGCCGTGGGCCAGAGCGGCCGCGATGTCGGTCAGGTCGTCCGACATCAGCGAGGTGACGAGCTCGGGCGGGTCGTCGTAGGGGTCGAAGACCTCAGAGTAGACGTCGATCCCGTCCAGCAGCACCGCGAGCTTGAGACGCATCGCGTCCAGGTCCGGGTCGGGACCGGCATCGGGCTCGTACTCGTCGGCCGGCTCGAAGTCGGCGTGCACGCCGAGACGGCCGCCGGCGAGCAGGACCTGGCTGACGGCCAGGAGGAGCAATGAGACCGCCGCTCCCCCGGTGGCGTCGCCGCGCGCGATCGCCTTGAGGGCGAGTAGGAAGCTGGCCACCTGGTCGGAGATCTGCTGGGCGAAGTCCTCGACGTCGCTGTCCAGCTCCTCCCGGGAGCCCTCCATCGTCTTCTCAGTCATCGACAGCCCGTCTCCCTTCGAATGCGCGTCCCAGTGTGACCTCGTCGGCGTACTCCAGATCGCCGCCTACGGGCAGTCCACTCGCAAGTCGGGTCACGCGCAACCCCATCGGGCGTAGAAGTCGCGTGAGGTACGTCGCTGTCGCTTCACCCTCGAGGTTGGGGTCGGTGGCCAGGATGACCTCCATGACCACGCCGTCGGCCAGTCGGGTCATCAGCTCACGGATCCTGAGCTCGTCGGGGCCGATGCCCTCGATGGGCGAGATGGCCCCGCCCAGCACGTGGTAGCGACCGCGGAACTCGCGGGTGCGCTCGACGGCGACGACATCCTTGGACTCCTCCACTACGCAGATCGCGGACAGGTCACGCCGGGGGTCACGACAGATCCGGCAGGTCTCCTCCTCGGCAACGTTGCCGCAGATTGCACAGAACTTTACCTTCTCCTTCACCTCGACCAGCACGTCAGCCAGTCGGCGCACATCGACCGCGTCGGCGGCGAGCAGGTGGAAGGCGATGCGCTGGGCGCTCTTGGGACCCACCCCCGGCAGCCGACCCAGCTCGTCGATGAGGTCCTGGACGACGCCTTCGTACACGGGGGCGCCGTCCTAGAACCCGAGCGGTCCGGGCCCGGACCCCCCGCTGTCCGCGCCGCCCTCGAGCCCGCCAGCCAGCGGACCGAGGGCCTCCGAGGCCAGCCGGTCGGCGGTGGCCCGGGCGTCGCGGTAGGCGGCCACGATGAGGTCCTCGAGGTCCTCGGTGTCGTCGGGGTCGAAGGACCCGGAGCGGATCTTCACCCCGACCAGGTCACCCGTACCCGAGACGGTGACCGTGACCAGTCCGTCGGCCACGGTGCCGTCGACACGCGCCTCGGCCAGCTCGGCCTGCGCGCTCATCACCTGCTGCTGCATCTGCTGGGCCTGCTGGAGGAGGGCGTTCATGTCGAAGCCGCCCTCGCCGAAGGGGTTGGAGCTCTCGGTCATGGTGTCGTCGCTTCCTGCTCGGGGGCGCTGTGCACTAGTCGTTCGGGATCTCTTCGATGACGCTCGCCCCGAGCTCGCGGGCGAGGAGCTCGGCGCCGCCGACGCCGTCGTCGGCGTCCTCGTCCTCGCGGTCCGGGCTCTCCTCGACGCGGGGCACGGCCGCCGGTCGGGGGGCCTCGTGCCCGGCCGCCGCCGCAGTCGCCGGACCACCCGCCGCCGTACCCGAGGGCGAGGAGGCCCCCGGGCGGGACGGAGTGGCCCGCTGGAGGGGGGTCAGAGCCGGCTCGCTACCGGGCTGTGCGGACGGGTCGACCACCGCCTCGATGCGCCAATCGTGGCCTACGACGTCGATGGCGGCCTGGCGCAGGATCTCCTCGCTGCCCCCACCGGAGAACGAGTTCCGGGCGCCCGCGTTGACCAGGGCGACCGTCAGCGTCTTGTTGTCCACCGCAGCGACCTGCCCGTGCTGGCTGAGCAGGATCCAGGTGTAGCGGCGCTTGAGCTTGACCGACTCCAAGATGTCGGGCCACAACCGCCGGACGTCGACCAGACCCAGGGTGGGAGCTCCGGAGTCGTGCGCGCTGCTCGACCGGCTCGGCGCTGCCACGGGCGATGAGTCGGCTTCCACAGGAGGCGTCTGGGCCGGGCCGCTCACGACGGGTAGCCCCGCCGGCGCCGACGGGGAACCAGAGTTCGACCCCGTCTCGGACTCGGACCCCGGCTCGGACCCCAACTCGGGCTCGGACTGGTGCCGGGCCTCGGGCTGGGGATCGGGCTTGGTTTGGGCGGCTGGCACCGGCTCCGGCTGGGGCTTCGGAGCAGCCGTAGGCCCGGACGCCGGCCTCGACGTCGGCGTCGGCAGGGCGGCCGAGGGCGTGCCCTCAATCGACATCCGTTTCTCGAGCCGGTCCAGACGCGCCATCACCCCCACCGTGGTGTGGTCGGCCCCCGGGAGAAGCACGCGGGCGCAGATCAGCTCCAGCAGCAGCCGGGGGGCGGTTGCGCCCTTGAGCTCGGTCAGCCCTGCGGCCACCAGGTCTGCGGAGCGGGTCAGGTCGGCGCGACCGAAGCGGGCGGCCTGGGCGACCAGGCGCTCGGCCACGTCCTCGGGCACGTCGACCAGCCCGCTGGCCGGCGCGTCGGGAACCGCGGCGATGATCAACAGGTCGCGGAGCCGGCGCAGCAGGTCTTCGGTGAACCGACGGGGATCCTGACCGGTCTCGATGACCTTGTCAACCACGCCGAAGACCGTGCCGCCGTCACCAGCGGCGAAGGCGTCGACTACCTCGTCGAGCAGCGTCTCGGGGGTGAACCCCAGGAGTCCGGTAGTGAGCTCGTAGGTGACCCCCTCGGGCCCGGCGCCGCCGATCAGCTGGTCGAGCACCGAGATGGTGTCGCGCGCGGAGCCACCGCCTGAGCGGACCACCAGGGGCAGTGCGGCCGGGTCGACTCGCACGCCCTCCTCGAGACAGAGCTTCTTGAGGTAGTCCGAGAGCGTGCGCGGGGCAATCAGCCGGAAGGGGTAGTGGTGGGTCCGAGAACGGATCGTGCCGATGACCTTCTCGGGCTCGGTCGTCGCGAAGACGAACTTGATGTGCTCGGGAGGCTCCTCCACGAGCTTGAGCAGGGCGTTGAAGCCGGCCGGCGAGACCATGTGCGCCTCGTCGATGATGTAGATCTTGTAGCGGCTGGACACCGGGGCGAAGAAGGCCCGCTCGCGCAGGTCTCGGGCGTCGTCCACCCCACCGTGGCTCGCTGCGTCGATCTCGATCACGTCGATGGACCCTCCGCCCGCGCGGGCCAGGGCGACGCAGGAGTCGCAGACGCCGCACGGCTCGGGGGTGGGGCCCTCCGCGCAGTTCAGACAGCGGGCGAGGATCCGGGCGCTCGTGGTCTTGCCGCAGCCCCGAGGGCCGGAGAACAGGTAGGCGTGGTGCACCCGGTTGTTGCTCAGCGCCGCGCACAGCGGCCCGGTCACGTGGTCCTGGCCGATGACCTCGGCAAAGGACTCGGGCCGGTAGCGGCGATAGAGGGCGAGCGGGGCTTCCACGCTGCGACCCTAGCCACTGGCACCGACACGGCCACAGGCGGCCGTTTAGAAGGCAGGGCCCCCCGCGCACCCAGCAGAGCTCACTGACCCTTGCTGCCTTCCGGCCCTGGGGGAGTTGGGCGAGGTGCCGCCGCACGGGGGGTTGGGCAGGAGTCTAGGTGACACACGTCGGCGACCCCAAGCAGGCGCCGCGCCGAGGCCCCACGCGAGCACGGGTGGAGTGGTGGCACAGGCGATTTCCGGATCGGATCGGGCGACCGGTAGCCTTCGCGGCGGAGGATTCGCCTAGTGGCCTATGGCGCTCGCTTGGAAAGCGGGTTGGGTTAATAGCCCTCAGGGGTTCGAATCCCCTATCCTCCGCCAGTGGAAAAACGCCTCTGACCTGGGCCTTCTTGGTCAGGTCAGGGGCGCCTTATCGGCTCATGTGCTGAGATATGTGCTAAGCCCCATCGAGATGCGCTGCAAAGCGATCCACTGCGGCCTTCTGCA
>JBBPYL010000113.1:0-11639 GCA_038199935.1 Propionibacteriales bacterium
GTGGCCGCCCGGGCGCCCAAACGGGGGCCCGCCGCCCCGTTGGGGGCTGGGGGCGATTGGGTCCCCCCCCCCCCCCCCCCCCCGGAACCGGCTGGCCGCCGTCGCGGGCTCAGCCGAGCCTCGTCAGCAGCAGAGCCAGGAGCAGGCCCAGGGTCGCGGCCACGCCGGTGGCGTAACCCTCCTCCTTGAACGCCTTGGGGAAGACCTCGACGGCCAGCGAGGCCACCACGGCACCTCCCGCGAAGCACCGGATCAGAGCGAGGCTGCCCGGCGAGGCGTCAGCCATCAACAGGTTCCCGGCCAGGGCCGCGGCCGAGAGCAGGACCGCCGTCGCGGTCCACAACCCGAGGACCGCCGCCTTGGACCGTCCACCCTGAGCCATCGCCCGAGCCCCGCCGGCCGCCTCCGGCAGGTTGGAGAGCAGGATCGAGCCGGACAGGGCGGCGGCGCCGAGCGGCCCGGTGCCGATCAGGGCCACCCCGAGGGCGAGGTTCTCCGGGACACCGTCGAGGGTGATCGCGGCCAGCAGACCTCCTCCCCCCGAGCTGCCCCACTTCTTCTTGACCAGCACGTCGAGGACCACGAACACGACGGCACCGGCAAGCACCCCTCCGGCCGCCGCCCACAGGGCCACCTGCCGCGAGGAGGGCTCGATGAGCTCGAGGACCGCGGAGACCATCAGCGCTCCCCCGGCCAGGGCGACGATGAAGCCTTCGAGGGGGTCCGGCAGCGTCCCGTAGATGCCCCACGTCGCCCCGGCGACGAGGGCGCCGGAGACCACCACCACGACCAGCAGAGTGAGCATCGTCGTCCCTCCTATCTGAGGAAGTCGTCGGCGGTTGCGGGGAGCGAGCGGACCCGGACGCCGGTGGCGTGGTGGGCGGCGTTGACCACGGCGGCGGCCGCGGCCTCTGCGGGGCGAGCATCCCGTCGTACGCGCCGCAGGTTGCCACCCATTGGCTCGCGCAGGGCGTCCAGCAGGGTCGTCCGGGTGTCGATCCGCAGGACGTGCTCGGCGGAGTCGACGTGCAGGGTGATCTCGGTGTCCACTGCGCGGTTCCTCTCCTCGGCGCGGATCGCGGCCTTCGCGTCCCGACTGATTGTTCACCGTTCCGGGGGAAATCATGCGCACGCGAGGTGTGGCGCACGTCCGGCACGATGAGCCCATGGACGAACTCGGCTACTACCTCGGTCTGCATCCGCTTGGAGCGCTCTCGATCGTGCTCTCCACCGTGCTGCTTTACTTCGCCTTCGCGGCCGTGCTCGCGCACGCAGGGCAGCGGATGTTCGCCTCGCCCTCCAGCCTGGACCTGGCCGTGGTCACCGTGCTGGGGGCGATCGTGGGGCGGGCCATCCTCGGACAGGTGCCCACGCTGAGTGGTGGTCTGCTGGCGCTCGGGACGCTCTTCGGCCTGGAGTCGCTGGCCGGACGGGTACGGCGCAGCGAGCGGGTCCGGTGGGGGAACCGCCACCGCGCCGCCGCGGTGATGGTCTCCGGCGAGATCGACCGGGCCGAGATGGATCGGCACCACCTCGACGACACCACGCTGTGGAGCGTGCTGCGGGCGGCCGGCGTCCGCAGTCCCGACGAGGTGGCCCTAGTCATCTTGGAGCCGAACGGGCGCTTCTCGTTCCTCCGGGCGGGTGAGCCGGTCCACCCCGCGGCGCTGACCGGGGTGCTGAACGCACCCGCCCTGCTGGCGCGACTGAGCGGGACCCCCTGACCCAGCCGGCCGCGGGCCCGGGAACGTCGAGCCGGCCCGGCGCCCCCCTCCCTGCCGGCCCGCGTCCGCGGAAGCCGCCGAGCCCCCGTAGACCCTCGCCGGACTTGGCCGCGGCCAGCAGGTCGTCGGCCTCGCCGCGGGTGAGCTGCCCGCCGATCGGCCCGAACGTCCACAACCAGCCTCCGGGCGGGACGTTCACCGTCGACGGCGAGGTCATCCCTCCCGGCGACAACGACATCGTCGGCTAAGCGACCTCCCGGACCCGGGTCCGACAGCGACGACGCACCACCCGACCCCCCGCGACCTCGATCCCGGGGTCGGGCTGGCTACGGGCCTCAGGCCCCCACGGCAGGAGCCGAGGGGGCCTCGGGCATCAGCGCGAAGAGCGCGTGCATCTCGTCGACAAACGCGGACATGATGGTCTCCGGGTCGGGGATCCGGACGACGTCGACCTTGAAGCCGACCCAGACCCGCCCGGCGTAGGTGAAGATGCACGTGCCGAGGGTCTGGTCACCCGACCCGGGGACCCAGCCGAGCACGCCCTTGACCAGGGTTCCGGCCAGGTAGCGGTCCTCGCGGGGACCGGGCACGTTGGTGGTCACCCCGCTGGCCTTGGCGGCGAAGAAGCCGGCGAGGACCCGGCTGAGGTGCAGACCGGTGCGTCCGATGCCGTGCAGCAGACCGAAGGTGACCAGCGGCTCGGGCCCGCGCTTGATCCGGTCCATCCGTCGCTTGACCTCGGCGAGCCGCTCGGCCGGCCGCTCCAGCGCGCACGGCAGCGAGAGCAGGACCACGGCGAAACGGTTGCCCAGGGCCGTGGGCAGCGGCTCATGCATCGGCCGGAGGTTGACCGGGACCAGGGTCGGGATGTCGACGGCCTGGCCCGCGTGCTCGACCTGGTAGCGCTGGAGCGAACCGGCCAGGGCCGCGAGCAGGACGTCGTTGACCGTGCAGCCCGTGTCGTGGGCGAGGTCGACCACCGGCTTGAGCGGGATGGGGGTGGACCAGACAACCTTCTTCAGCGGGCCGGCGCGGCCCGCCAGGACGGTCGGCGGGTTCCGGCTCAGCAGCAGCTTGGCCAGGATGGGCAGGATCTGCGTGACCGCGTGGAACGCCACCAGCACGCTGGAGCGCCGCCGGGCGGTGCTCAGCCGTGCGCGGATCCGCTGGAGGGTGGAGCGACGCGGGGCCTTGATGGACTTCTCCTGCTCGCCGGGCCCGGTGTGCTCGTGCTCCTCGGCGTCGGTCAGCTTCAGCAGCAGCTGGGTCAGCGCGATGCCGTCGGCCAGGGAGTGGTGGAGCCGGGCGAAGATCGCCGTGCCGGACTCGAGCCCGTCGATGAGGTGCATCTCCCACATCGGCCGGTCCCGGGGCAGCGGAGTGCTCAGGAAGCTACCGACGTACGCGGCCAGCGCCTCGTCGTCACCGGGTGCGTCGATGGTCACCGTGCGGACGTGGTCGGCGACGGCGAACCCGGGTGAGTCGGTCCAGCGCGGCATGCCGCCGCGCACGCGGGAGGCGACCGGGCGCTGGGAGAACGTGGGGTAGCGGTCGACGATTCGGCGCTGGACGACGCCGTGGAAGCTGTCGAGGTCCACCGGCCCGTCCAGCAGCATCAGCGCCTCGATGACCATCAGGTTCTCGGCGTCCTCGGTGTTGAGCCAGATGGCGTCGACCGGGTTGAGTACGTTCTCTCTCACCACCCGATGCTGTCATGCCCGGGAAACTTCCGCTCCTCCTGCGTCCGAGATGCTCCGACCTCCGGCTCGGAGGACGTATTCTGTGCCGATGCAGGAGCACGCGACGTTCACCATCGAGGGGCAGTTGTGCTTCGCCCTGTGGACCGCCTCGCGCGCGGTCACCTCGGCCTACCGCGACGGGCTGGCCGAGATCGGGCTGACCTACACCCAGTACGTCGTGATGCTCACGCTCTGGGACCGGGGCTCGGTCTCGCTGGGGGAGCTCTCCACGACGCTGCACCTCGACAGTGGGACGCTCTCCCCCCTGCTCAAGCGGATGGAGTCACGGGCGCTGGTCAGTCGCGAGAGGCGCGTGCAGGACGAGCGCGTCCTCGACGTCACCCTGACCGAGGCCGGGTCGGAGTTGTACGACCACGCCCGTGCCGTCCAGCACCGGGTCGAGCAGGCCACCGGCCTGAACCCCTCGCAGCTCGCGACCCTGCGGGACGAGCTGCACGCCCTCACCGCACGGCTCGACGTCGCCATGGCGGCCCGGGTCGTCTGAGACCGGGCACGTCCGCCGCGGCCGTCCGCCGTAGACCGGAAGCCGGACTCAGCCCAGGCGCAGCACGCGGAGGAGTCGACGGGCCGCCTCGCCGCCCGCCCGCTCCGCCGCGTCCAGCGCACCGGGGACGTCAAGGTCCGCACGCAGTCGGCTCAGCACGTCCTCGACAGCGTCCTCCGCCGCGGCCGTGGTCGAGCCCGGCCGGGCCGCCGCGGCGTAGAGCCGTTCGAGACGTCCCGACGCTCCGGCCAGGTCGGCGGGCCGGTAATCCCAGGGCTCGTCGTAGCGGCGGTCCAGCAGCAACATCCGCAGGGCGGCCGGGGAGCACGTCGCGAGGACGTCATCGACCAGGACGAGGTTCTGAGTGGACTTGGCCATCCGCTCCCCGCCGAGGTTGACCGTTCCGACGTGCAGGGTGGCCCGGGCGAACGACGGGAGCCCGGTCGCGGCCGCGACCATCGCGGACTGGTAGGCGTGATGGGGGAAGGCGAGGTCCTCGCCCCCGACCAGCACGTCGACGCTCGCGCCGTGCACGCTCAGGGCCATCGCCGCGCATTCCGCGTGCCACCCCGGTCGGCCCCAGCCCCAGGGGCTGGGCCACGCGGGCTGGTCGCCCGAGGACGGCTGCCAGAGCGTCACGTCGAACGGGTCGTCCTTGCCCGGGTCGTCCGGGTCGTCGCCGTAGGCCGCCGCCAGCCCGCGCGCCATCTCGGTCGGGAATCCGCTCGCTTCCGGCACCGACCCGCCGCGGAAGCGTACGAAGCCCTCCCGCTCGTAGGCGGCCCCCTGGTCGAGCAGCGCCTGGGCCAGCTGCTGCACCGCGTCGACGTGGTGGCGAGCGCGGGGCTCCTCGGCCGGAGTGGCGACGCGCAGGGCGGCCATGCTCCGAGCGAAGAGCGCCTCCTGGGTCAGCGCGAACTCATCGAAGTAGCGTCCGCGTCGCGTGGCGGCCTCGCTGAGCACGTCGTCCACGTCGGTGATGTTGCGACACATCCGGGACCGCACTCCGGTCGACTCCAGGACGGCGGCGAGCACGTCAGCCCACACGAACGTGGCGGCGTGGCCCAGGTGGGTCACGTCGTAGGGCGTGATGCCGCACACGTAGATCCGCGCCGTACCCACCACGCTCAACGGCCTGGTGCCCACGGTGACCGAGACCGGACGGGGACGCGAGGGACCTACGCGCTGGGCTGGGTCCGCGACTCCGGAACCCATGGATGTGTGAGCGGCCATGCCCCGATCCTCCCATCCGGGCCAGCCGGGCGGGCCGCGCATCCGATGCGACGGGTTCGTGTCCCAGGGCGTCGCCCCGGAGGCACCCGCCACGGCACCAGGTTGGGCACAAGTAGCGGATCACCACAGTGTCATCCATCGTGCAGAAAGGTTGAGCCTGCAGAGGAGCCCTCGACGCGGGCTCGTCCTATCCCCCACCCCGATTCGTCCGCGATTTCGCGTCCGGTCGCCTCCGTGCCGCAGCGGACGAATCGAGGTGGGGGTAGACGGGGCGCAGATAGTCTCGGAAGGGGTCGCCCGGCCTGCGACAGTCCTTTGCGCAAAAGGAACCCATGGAAGCCACCGGAGTCACCGAGTCACCGAGTCACCGAGTCACCGAGTCACCGAGTCACCGAGTCACGCCTGAGTCGTCTGCGCCGGTGGAACCTCGGTCTCACCGTGCTGCACGCGCTCCAGGTGATCGTCGTGCTGGTGCTGGCCAGCGACTTCGCCATCACCGTCACCTCCCAGTACCCCCAGGGCCCTCCCGGCAGCGCCGCCCAGGCTCCCGAGCCGATGTTCGACGTCCGCATCGGGGTGGCGATCGCGGTCTTCCTGGCTCTGGCCGCCCTGGACCACGTGCTGACCGCGACCGTCCTGCGGAGTCGCTACGAGGCGGACCTGCGCGCCGGACTCAACCGCTTCCGGTGGATCGAGTACTCGTTCAGCGCGACCATCATGGTGCTGCTGATCGGCTTCTACAACGGGATCACTGGCATCGTCGAGATCATCGCCATCATCGGGGCGAACGTCGCGATGATCCTCTTCGGCTGGCTTCAGGAGCGAATGAACCCGCCGGGGCGTACGACGACCACGATGATGCCGTTCTGGTTCGGCTGCGTCGCCGGCGCGGCGCCCTGGGTGGCCATCCTCGTCAACCTGATCGGTGCCGGCAGCAACGGTTCCGTCCCCGGATTCGTCTACGGGATCGTGGGCTCGCTGTTCATCTTCTTCATGAGCTTCGCGCTCAACCAGTGGCTGCAGTACCGCCAGATCGGTCGCTGGGCCGACTACGCCTACGGCGAGAAGGTGTACCTGGTGCTCAGCCTGGTCGCGAAGTCAGCCTTGGCCTGGCAGATCTTCGGCGGGTCCTTGGCCGGCTGACTCCGGCGGTCACCCACCGCCGGAGTCCGTTCTGGACTGACCCCTACTTCCTGGCGTGGTGGGAGGCCTTGGTCAGACCATGGGCCGCCTTGTCGAACAGCTTGGCCATCCGGTGCAGCCGTCGGTTCAACTCTCGGTAGACCGGACGCAGCTTGACCCTCAACGACTCGATCTCGTCGGCATAGTCCTGGGGGTCACTGAGCCCGGCCCCGATCTTGGAGGCGATCGAGTGGTACTCCTTCCACAGGTCGACGTAGGTCGCGAGGTGAGCCTGGGCGCCCCACTGCAACCGGTCGCCTGAGGGCTCATGGCGAGCCAGCTCCGCGACGAACGCCTCGTAGGCGAACCGACGTCCCGCGTTGGTGAGCCCGGTGCGCCCCACGTAGGTGTCGTTGGCCAGTGCGGGGTCACCGGCCTCCAGGGCCCGGACGGCCAGGTGCATCCGCGTCGCGTCCCGCTGCAACTGCTGGTGCGGGAAGATGTACTGGTCGAAGACGTCGAGAGCAACGAGCTCGGTCAGGAGGTCTCGCTCCACCGACAGCATGGTCCCTCCCACCTTCTCCGGACGGTGACAGCGTGTCTTGGCGAGCCGAGAGTCCAAGGACTCGGCGGCAGACCGGAAGGCCGCCACCGCAGCCGAGAGGCGTTCGACGGCCCGTGCGTCCACCCCGGGCAGATCTGCGAGAGGCACGCCCGGCTCAGCCTGGTAGGCCACGCGTGTCTCGGCCTCGACGGCGCGGGCCACGAAGTCGAGCAGGGGCAGCGTGGACCGGTCATGGTCGACCCAGATGTCGTTGACCACCTCGATGTTCTGCCGGAGGTAGTCGAAGTTGACGTTCGACAGCACGTCGTAGTTCGTGTGGTAGTTGCGGGTGAGGTAACCCGTGCCGACAGTGTTGAAGTAGATGCCGGGGATGCCCGCAGCGGTGAGCGTGAAGTGGTCGGCGTTGGCCCAGACGACGTTCTGCGAGATCGCGCCGAACGGCGTGCGCGAGGGGTCGCTCAGCTGCTTCTCGACGGCATGAGCCAGCAGCTCGGAGTGCGTGCGGATCAGCAGTCGTTCGCCGGGGTCACCGGTGCCGAGAAGCTCGAAGTCGAGGCTCAGGATCGCCTTCCGGCCCCAGTCCGGCCGCTGCTTGGTCACGGCGTACCAGCAGCCGACCAGCCACTCGTAGTAGGCGTCGGTGTAGCCGTACTCCTCGTTCGTGCTGGCCAAGAAGAGCAGGGTCCGTCGGGGACGGAACCCGGTGTCACGCACCGCCTTGCCGATCGCGAGCATGGCGGCCACGGCCGTCGCGTCGTCGGCGGCACCGCGGAACCAGGCGTCGTGGTGGCCGGTGAAGATGATGAACTCGTCCGACCGGTCGGAGCCGCGGATGGAACCGAGGACGTTGTAGCCCACGCCACCGTCCTCGGCCCGGGTCAGCTCGACGTTCGAGGTCAGCGTCACGGTGGTCTTACGCGCGGCGATGTCGGCGCGCAGCTGGTTGGCCGCGTTGCGGGTGACGAACACGAACGGCACCCAGTCGTCGTCGTAGGTCCCGTCGAAGCTCAGCAGCCCGTCGTCCCGCACGTTGTAGAACGCACCCCCGGCAGTGGTGCCGGTGTAGAAGATGACCGCCAACGCACCTTCGAGGGTGGCCTGGTGGCCATGCCGGTTCACCCAGTAGTCGCCGTAGGCCCAGTTGACCAGGACGATCTTCCCGGTCGCGTCGACGCCCTCGTAGTCCGCTGCCTGCCCGGACCCCAGGTCGAGGACCTCGGCAGTGATCCCGCCGGCCGGGGTCCCCGGTACGCCGCCCCACGAGCTCGCGTCATAGGTGTCGCCACCGGAGACCGCGACGGAGGCGCCGCGGAAAACCCACCGGTCGATCGGCACCGGCAGCTTCGCCACCTGGGTCATCCCGACCTCACGCATCTCGTGCGCGATCCACTCGACCGCGTCGAGGTTGGCCGGCGAGCCGCCCGGGCGCCAGCCGGCCGGGGTGTCGCCGAAGCCGGTGAGGGTCTCGGTGACCTCCCGTAGGTAGTCGACGTCGAGGCCTGCGCTGAGCGAGGCTGCCGTGCCTCGGCCGCGAGACCGCGCTCGCGCGGTGGTGGAGGCGGCAGCGGCCGGGAGGTTGACGAGGGCGCCTGCCGTCGCAGCCACCACGCCGGCAGCCATCACCTGGCGACGCGACAGCCGGCTGGACACGTGGTCGCTGAGCGCGTGAGTGACGGAGGGAGGTTCGCCCAGGTCGGCCGGGTCGGGTGCGTCCGCTCCATGGCCGAGCACCAGACTGAGGTCGGAGACCTGCGCCAACGGCCAGGCCGGCGCCTCTCGTTCCGGACGGAAGCTCTCGCCGGGTCCGGGTTCGTGCTCGCGCATCGCTGGCTCCGCTCCGCCGCCCCGCGGCGAGACTCGTGTGGGGTCAGGGTGGCGACGACAGCGCGCTACCCCGTCGACCATGCTGGCACGGAGACTCGGCGCCGTCCATGGGGGCGAGCAGACCACTCGGACCTCGGGCAGCGGCGCGTTTCGGTTGCGGCTCGGACGTCCTCGGGCTCGAGGACCATGATGCTGCCTCCCCCACGGCGCGCGCCTAGCGCGCGTGGGCACGCCCCGGATCCGTGCAGGGCCGTACGCGTCCGGTCATCGGCCCGTACCTCGCGCAGCGGGAGCGCACGCTTGCCGTCGTCCTCGTGCCGACGGCCTCGGCTATCGTCGCCAGCGTGCCCGGTCGCCAGCGCATCCTCGTGGTCAGCACGGAGGCGGACGAAGCCGATCTCCTGCGTATCCGGAACGATGTGGGTCGTGACCCTGTGGTCCTCACCGCTCCGACGGCCGAAGCCAAGCGGGTGGTGCGCACCCTCGCGGTCGAGCCACAGGTGGAGGTACTGCTGGCGCCGATGAGCTATCCCCCTGCCGACCGCGGTCACCGGTTGGACGCGCTGGTCCGGCGGCACGCCTTGCTCGACCGGTTCCGCGACGTCGTGGTGGTGACGGATGTGGCGACCTCGACGCTGCTGCTGCGAGCCATCGCGCCCGACCAGCTGTCCACCGGGGGCGCCGTGACGGTCGTGGGACTCCCGCGCGGGGATCGCCCGGTCGCCGTACGCCGTGCGGTGGCCTCGGGGGTCGTGCTGGGTGTCATAGCGGGTGTGTCGGCGCCGCTGGCGCCGCTGCTGACGCTCCCCATCGCGGTGGCGTCGGTCGGGCTCGCCCTGCTGCTCGTCCCGCCCTGGCGGCACCTCGGCCGAGAGCTGTTGCTTGCGGCGACGATCGCCGTGGCGCTCGTCCTGGTCGTCGTCGCCGGATCCGCCCGCTTCCCAGGCGGCCGGTGACGATCGGTACGTCCCCGGGGCGCGGCGGACACGCGCGGTGACCGCCTCCGAAACGACGTGGCACGTTCCATGTTACCCAGATAACTTGGTCCCATGACATCACCAACGGAACGCGTACAGCTCGGCGTACGAGTGGAGAAGAGTCTCGTCAAGGTCCTCAAAGGACTCGCCGAGTTCAACGACGAGACACTCGGAGAGCTGCTTGAGCGAATCGTTCTGCACTCGTTCGATCCGGTCCCGGGCGACGAGGGCGAGTCCTGCGCTAGCCCCCACAGCCGGCGACAGCTGGAGACCGTGGAGACGCTCCGGTCGATCTATGGCGTGTCGAGTGACCCGCACTGCGCACGGTCGTTCGACCGCGACGAACGCGAGGAACGGTCACCTGTCTGAGCCGAGGCTCCGACAGGTGCCGCACTGGTGGCAGCGCGCTCCCTCGTGCTGGCTCAGGCCGTCAGGGTGGGGGCCCAGCTCCCACCTCGGAGTACCTGGTGACGGCGAAGCAGTTGGCCTCGGGATACACGATCGCGTAGGCGCTCGGGTGGTTCACCGAGACGAGGAGGCGACCTCCTGGCTCCAGCACGCGTCGCAGCTCGGCCAGGGGGCCGGCCCAGTCCTCCAGGGAGTGCAGGACGAGGGATGCGACGGCGTGATCGAACTCCGCGTCGTTGAACGGCTGCGGCGCAGCGAGGGCCGCCACGTGCAGGTTGGCAGCGTCACCCACCTCGCGGTTCGTGCGCACGATCTCGCTCGCGGGGCGCTGGTCGCGCGGTGGCCCTCCATTCACCTGCTCTGCTACCACTCGAACAGCGCAGTGCCGGGAAGGACCTCGACCGGCGGCCGGCCCGGGATAACGCCCTCCGCAGTCGGTCCGGAGGGCACCACTACTTGAGGCTCCTTGATCATCGTCACGGGCCAGGGACACCTCGATGCGACCTTAGGGGCTCTCGTGCAAGCCCTTCGACCAGGTCAGGTGAGAAGAGATCTGCAGGGGGAAACGCGGGGGGGGCACTGGTAGCCGGGCCCCGGTCGTAGGACTGCAGACCCGCACCTGACGGCAAAGGAAGCCGATCACCGCACCCGTTGCTGTATAGATTCAGCGACTCGTGGGCCACGCCCTGGTCGGTGGTCCGACCTGTCGGTGGCGGGACAGTGAGCGTCCCCGTGGCCTACTCGGTCCAGCAGGCGATCACGGCCGAGGCGACCGCGTAGGCCGTGTCCCGCCGCGTGTATCCCTCGCGCAGCGCCTCCTTTGGAACCGCACCTGCGTCGACCTGGAGGGTCTTGCCGTCCTTGAGGAAGACGACTCGATCGGTGGTCGCGAGGGCGGGGAAGCCCAGGTTCTCCATCCCCTCGAGCTCTGTCGCACCGGGGAGCCGGTGGCGCAGCCCGTCGAAGTAGGAGACCCCGGAGGCCTCGTCCTCGGCGTCCTGCACCGAGAGTTCAAGGGTGCCGCCCACAATCTGATAGCTGCAGGTGTAGACACGTTTGGCCTTCGACCAGCTGTCCTTCGAGTCCGGAGTGGTGCTGAGCGCGAACGTCCTGGCCACGGCGTCCCCAATCTCGCTCGTGCAGATCATCGAGGCGGCCGAGGTGGGGCCCCCAGGGGAGCTCATGTCCATCTCCTCGACGTGCACGTGGTCGCTCGAGGCGGCCGGTCGGGCATTCTCGTTAGCGCCCGGTGAGCAACCGGCAGTCAACAGGGTCGCAGCCAGTGCTGGTCCCAGTAGCGCTCGTGCCCTCATGGCGTGCTCCCTCTCTCCTGGTGACCTCGACCACAGGAGTTCGGTGCCGAAGCCGAACCGGTTTGGACCTCTGAGCCACGAAGTTGTTCCAGATTTCTTGGACGCTCCCACCAATCCGGGGCGGGGTGCTATGACGAACACCACTAGTCAGGAGTAATCAGGCCTCTGCCACACGCTCTTCGGTGGGCTCCGAGACCTGGCGCTCGGCTTCTTCGAAAGGGACGATCCA
>JBBPYL010000114.1:0-13968 GCA_038199935.1 Propionibacteriales bacterium
CGGGCTCGCCCTTGAAGGGACCGACCACCGTCGAGGTCACCCAGCCGCCGTAGAAGCCGCCCGGCTGCGGGCGCACGGCCTCGCCGTCCACGGTGCATCGGTCCATCGCCTCGGGGTAGAGCGCCAGGTGCCCGACGATGCCCGCGAAGGTCTCGGTCGGCTTGCGGTAGGTCCAGGCCGCCTTCGCGGCCACCGCGTCGCCGCCCAGCACGTCGAAGTACGACGCGGCGCCCTTCCACTCGCAGAAGGACGCGCCGCCCACCTCCCGCAGGCTCCCGGACACGAAGTCCGCGATCGGCAGGTAGTAGGTCGGTGGGTGGCTGGTCTCGAGGACCCGCAGCGCCGCGGTCGTCGAGGCGATCCGTACGCCGCCGAGCACCACCTCGACCAGACCCGGTGCGGCCTCGAGGCGCGGTGGGCGTGGGTAGTCCCAGACCGACTCCTGGCCGGGTCCGGGCTGGTCGGGAACGGGTCGTCTCACGTGCTCCAGTGAACTACCCGGGCCCAACTCCGGCCGCCGCCCAGACCGAGGTCGGCAACCGCCCGCCGGGCATACTCGACCACGTGGTGAGCGACGCGATCGGGGACCTGCGCAGATCGATGGGCGAGCGGCTGTTCCTGCGCGTCGCCGGGCCTGAGGGAGAGAGCCGCCGGGCCCGGATCCACGACACGCCCGGGGAGCGCTGGTTCGGACCGGACAGCGCCATCCAGCAGGTCCACGCGGACGCCTCGATGTTCGCCGGAGGGATCCGTGCCCTGCTCCTGCAGTCGCTGCATCCGCTGGCCATGGCCGGGGTCAGCGACCACTCCGGCTTCGCCGGCGACCCGTGGGGACGACTTCAGCGCACCAGCCACTTCCTGGCCGTGACCACCTTCGGCACGGCGGCCGACGCGGACAAGATGGTCGGCGCGATCCGGCGGGTGCACGCCACCGTGCAGGGCACCACCCAGGACGGGCGCAGCTACTCAGCCACCGACCCGCACCTGCTGCGCTGGGTGCACGTCGCCGAGATCGACAGCTTCCTGGCCGCGCACCAGACCTACGGTCGTCACCCGCTGGACCAGGAAGGCCGGGACGCCTATGTAGCGGACACCGCCCGGGTGGCCGAGGAGCTCGGTGTGCTCGAGCCACCCCGCACCGAGGAGCAGCTTCGCGCCCAGGTCGCGGCCTACCGACCCGAGCTGGAGTCCACACCGCAGGCGCGCCAGACGGCCCGCTTCCTGCTGGTGCACCCGCCCCTGCCGCTGCTGGCCCGCGCGCCGTACTCCGCCCTGTCCGCCTCAGCGGTGGCGATGCTGCCGTTGTGGGCCCGCAGGATGCTGCGGCTGCCCTTCCTGCCGCTGGTCGAGTCGACCGTGGTCCGGGTGGCCGGCGAGGGCGTCACCCGCGGGATCCGTTGGGCGATGAGTCCGCCCGAGTCGGCCGGGTCGGGCGAGGTCGCGTCGTGAACGCCACGGTGGCCCCGACCAGCCCGGCCAGCACCGGCACGAGGTAGCCGCCGGAGGCGCCGTAGGCGTCGACCATCACCCCGGCCAGCGCGGCCCCCGGGGCGACCCCGAAGACCAGTCCGGTGGTGGTCAGGGAGATGCCCTCGGTCATCCGCCCCGGGGGGACGCTCTCCTCCACCCAGGCCACCGCGGAGATCAGGGTGGGTGAGATGGCGACGCCGGCGAGCACCAGCAGGACACCCATCACGAGCAGGCTGCCGACCAGGGGCAGCGGCGCGACCAGGAGCGCCAGGGCGAGCATGCTCCAGCGGAACCTGATAGCGTTGGACGTCTCGAGGTGGACCGCTCCCACGACCAGGCCGGCCACGAGGCTGCCGAGGGCGTAGAGGGCCAGGAGCAGCCCGGCGGCGGCCGGGTGCCCGAGCTCCTCGGCGAAGGCGACGGTGGCGACCTCGACCGCACCAAAGGCGACTCCGAGGGTGAAGCAGGCGACCGTCAACGGGGCCATCACCCGCCAGGGCATCGGCGTGGGCGGAGGACCGTCGAGGACTCGGGGCGAGGGCGGGGGCTCGGTCTCCCGCAACGACGTCAACACCGCCGTCCCGGCCAGGGCGGCCAGGACTGCGCACCCCAGTCCGGCCAGTGGGTGCACCGCGGTGGACAGCGTCGCGACCAGCGCCGGCCCGATGATGAAGACCATCTCGTCGGCAACCGCCTCCACCGCGAAGGCGGTCCGCAGCTCCCGCTTGTCGCTGAGCAGCAGCGACCACCGGGCGCGGACCGCAGAGCCGGTCTGCGGCAGGCACGCACCGGACAGGGCCGCGCACACGTGGGGCAGCGGGAAGTCCAGACTCTGCTCCACCGTGACCATCATGGCCGCCAGGCCGATCGAGAAGCCCGTCACCGCGGGCAGCAGCACGCGGCTCTGCCCGTAACGGTCGACCAGGCGCGACAGCGGGACGGCAACCGCGGCATTGGCCACCAGGAACGCAGCGGAGACGCTTCCGGCCAGCGCGTAGGACCCGGTCCGGTTCGAGACGAGCAGGACGATGCCCAGCGAGACCATCGAGATCGGCAGCCGGGCCACCAGCCCGGAGGAGGAGAAGGCGAGTGCCCCGGGGCGCCCCAGCACCCGGCGATAGCTGTCCCAGACCACACCTGATCCTAGGAGGGCCGGCCCGGGCCTCGCGAGGCGGTTCCTAGACTGGCGGCATGGTCCCCGACACCCAGCCCTACGACGCGCTGCTGCTGGTCTCCTTCGGCGGTCCCGAGCAGCCCGCGGACGTGGTGCCGTTCCTGGAGAACGTCACCCGGGGGCGTGGGATCCCGCGCGAGCGGCTGGTCGAGGTGGGCGAGCACTACTTCGCCTTCGGGGGCCGCAGCCCGATCAACGACCAGAACCGCGCCTACATCGCCGCCGTGGAGGCCGACCTCGCCTCCCACGGGCTCGACGTACCGGTCTACTGGGGGAATCGGAACTGGGAGCCCTACCTGGCCGACACCCTGCGCCGGATGGCCGCGGACGGCGTCGGTCGCGCGGCCTGTCTGGTGACCAGTGCCTACTCCTCGTACTCCGGGTGTCGGCAGTACCGAGAGAACCTCGCCGACGCCGTGCTCGAGGTGGGTGGCATCGAGACCCTCGACCAGCTACCGGTCGACGGACTGCCCCGGCTCGACAAGCTGCGGCACTACTTCAACCACCCGGGCTTCGTCGAGCCCAACGTGGACGCCACCCTCGCCGCGCTCGCCGAGCTCGGTGACGACGTCCGGGCGGGAGCTCGGCTCCTCTTCGTCACGCACTCGGTCCCGTTGTCGATGAACGAGGCCAGCGGAGACGAGGGCGGGGCCTACGTCGCCCAGCACGAGAGCACCATGCGCGCGGTCGTCGACCGGGTGGCGCAGGAGACCGGACACGAGCACGAGGCCGAGCTCGTGTTCTGCTCGCGCTCCGGCCCGCCGCATGTCCCGTGGCTGGAGCCGGACGTCAACGACCGGATGGAGGACCTGGTCGCCCAGGACGTCCCGGCCTTCGTCGTGGTGCCGATCGGCTTCGTCTCCGACCACATGGAGGTCATCTATGACCTCGACACCGAGGCCGCGGCAACGGCCGCGCGGCTGGGTGTGCCGATGACCCGCGCGGCGACCGCCGGCCTGGACCCTCGCTTCGTCGGGCTGGCCCGGGAGCTACTCGTGGAACGAGCCTCCGCCGAGAGGGGGCTCGAGACCGAGCGCCCGGCGGTGGGGTCCCGAGCGGCGTCGTGGGACGTGTGTCCGGCCGGGTGCTGCGCGAACGCCCGCGCCGTCCGCCCCGCACTGTGCGGGCGCGACTGATGACCAGCGAGCACGCCCCCGGCCACGACTACGCCGAGCTCCTCGACCTCGCTCGTGAGGTGGCGCACGAGGCTGCGGCCCTGATCGCGGACCTGCGCAGCCGGGGGGTCGAGGTCGCCGACACGAAGACGAGTCCGACCGACGTGGTGACCCAGGTCGACCACGCGGCCGAGGAGCTGATCCACCGGCGACTGCTCGGCGCACGCCCCGGTGACGGCTTCGTCGGCGAGGAGGGTGGGGACACTCCGTCGACCAGCGGGGTCACCTGGGTGGTGGACCCGATCGACGGCACGGTGAACTTCCTCTACGGCATCCCGCTCTACTCGGTCTCCATCGCGGCCCGGGTCGAGGACGAGGTCGTGGCCGGCGTGGTCGTCGACGTCGTCCGCCGCGAGTCCTTCACCGCCACCCGGGGAGGAGGGGCGTTCGTCGACGGGGTGCCGATCCAGGTCCGTGACGCCGCCCCGCTGTCCGAGCGGTTGGTCATCACCGGGTTCAACTACCAACGGGCGACCCGGATCCTGCAGGCCCAGGCGGCGGCGCGGCTGCTGCCCGAGGTGCGCGACATCCGCAGGCTCGGCTCGGCGGCGCTGGACCTGTGCTTCGTGGCCGCCGGTCGGGCCGACAACTACGTCGAGGAGGGTCTCAACGAGTGGGACCTCGCCGCCGGCGGACTGATCGTCGACGAGGCCGGTGGGCGGGTCGAGACCCGCCCCGGGGTCGGAGGGAAGACCTGTGTCGTCGCCGGCTCGCGCGGCGGCTTCGTGGAGTTCTTCGACCTCGTGGCCGACCTGGGATTCTTCGGGGAATAGCGCAGCCACCGGCAGGGTTTCAGCCCTGCAGCGAGAGCCAGGACGCCTCTCGGCGCCGCCCGGTGGCGGCCGCAGGGGGATCCGGCGCTCCACGTGAGCGACATCACGCGGAATCACCGTGCGCTCGGCGCGCCGATGGTGCACAATCCGCACGCGAGGTCTCACCACACCGCCTACGAGAACCACCCGACGACACAGAACATGGGGGCCAGCGCAACACATGGCAACTGACTACGACGCGCCTCGGAAGAACGAAGAGGAGCAGAGCGAGGAGAGCCTCGAGGAGCTCAAGGCTCGCCGACACGACAAGAACTCCGGCAAGGTGGACGAGGACGAGGCGGAAGCCGCCGAGTCATTCGAGTTGCCCGGTGCCGACCTCTCCCACGAGGAGCTGGCCGTCGAGGTCCGCCCTCGACAGGACGACGAGTTCACCTGCATGAGCTGCTTCCTGGTCCACCACCGCAGCCAGCTCGCGGACGAGAAGACGACGATCTGCCGCGACTGCGCCTGATCCTGACCAGCGCAGCAGCACTCAGCACGAAGGCCGGGCCCCTCACGGGGGGCCCGGCCTTCGTCGTGTGACCGGCGGCGCCACAGGCGCCTCGCCCGGGTCCCGGCGTGAGGGAGGTCCTCAGACGGCGACGTCCTCCAGGTTGGGGGGCAGGTGGCCGGTGGACTTGCGGTAGTAGTTGGCCGCTCTGCGCGAGGCCAGCATCCGGGCCATCCCGACCGCCACGCCGCTGGCCACGGCCCACGAGACCGCCTCGGGGATCGAGACATCGGGGTGCGCCGCGTTGACCGGCGGCTCCTTGCCCGTGGCGACCTTCCAGGTGGCGGTCAGCGCCTTGCGGGCGACCATGGTCGCCACGACAGTGGCCGCGAGACCCATCACGGACCACATCTTCGAACCTGCCACGTCCTGCTCCTGTCGTGTGTGCTGTCTCGGCGCTCCGCGACGTCCTCGCGGAGCGCATGTCCTGCGGCGACGTACCCGGCTCCCGCGCGGGCAGTCGTGGCCATCGTAGGGCCGACCGGGCGGGTCAGTCCTCCAGCACCCGGCGCAACGCCCCGGCGAGTTCGTCGGGGCGACGGGTCGAGAGCAGCCAGTACGGCGCCGGGTCGTGCGGGTCCCGCACCTCGACCCGGACCGCGCGCGGGAGGTAGGGCCGCAGCAGAAGGTAGGCCCGCGCGTCCGCGTCCGGGCCGGCCACCGACCGGGTCCGCTCCGCGTCGAGCGACTCGGGAAGGGCGAGCAGCGAGACCGGGATGTGGGCCCGCCCGGCCACCAGCACGCCGTCGCGCAGCCGCAGCCGCGCCGAGCCGTAGGAGGCCAGCATGGCGCCGAGCCCTCCGACGAGGACCGCGGTGACCAGCACGGCGGCCCACAGCGGGATGGCGACCGCGGTGGCAAGCAGGACCGTGGCGCCGACGGCGAGCAGGGCCGCCCACCAGCGCAGCGGCACGCGCAGGCGCTCCTCGTAGTCGGCGTCCCCCTTGTACCGGGGGTGGCCAGGACGATCTCGGCTCACGAGCTCCCACCAGGTCGGGCCCGGGTCAGGCCCGGGTGGAGCCACCATCCTGGCAGGCACCGGACCGGGAGGCTCGCTAGGGTCGGGGCCATGGTCGAAATCCTGCTGAGACGGTTGGACCCCGGCGTGCCCGTGCCCGCCTACGCACGCCCGGGCGACGCGGGCGCCGACCTGCACACGACGCTCGACGTCCGTCTGGAGCCAGGCGCGCGGGCCCTCGTCCCCACCGGGGTGGCGCTCGCCCTGCCCGAGGGGTACGTCGGGCTCGTGCATCCCCGCTCGGGCCTCGCCTCGCGGTTCGGGCTCTCGATCGTCAACGCCCCGGGCACGATCGACGCCGGCTACCGCGGGGAGGTGAGCGTCCTGTTGGTCAACCTCGACCCCGTCACCCCGGTGGTGCTGCGCCGGGGGGACCGGATCGCCCAGCTCGTGGTGCAGCGGGTCGCCCAAGCCCAGTTCGTCGTCGTCGACGCCCTGCCGGAGTCAGTTCGCGGCGCCGACGGGTACGGTTCGACCGGAGGTTTCGACCCCGGCACGACGCGGACGACCAGCCCGTCCGCCCCCGGTCCGGTCGCCACCCACACGACCGAGGAGACAACGTGAAGTTCCGCCGCAAGGCCTCTGCGGAGGCCGAGGACACCACGCACGACGACCAGCCGGTCACCGGAGCCACCCTCGACCCCGCCGCGAGGGGCACGGGGGGGCCGGGCACTGGGCCGGTCACTGGGCGCCGCGACCACGGACCGTGGGACGCCGACGAGGTGGACAAGAACAGGCTCGATCCCGACCAGCCGCACCCGAACCAGGTGGACCTCGGCAGCCTGGTGGTGCCTGTGACCGAGGGCCTGGACATCCAGCTCCAGGTCGACGAGACGACCGGGACGCCGATCGCCGTGCTCCTGGCCGGTTCGAGCGGTGCCGTTGAGCTGCGCGTCTTCGCCGCACCCCGGAACGGGAACATCTGGCCCGACGTCGCCGCCGACATCGCGGCCGAGGTGACCCGACGGGGTGGTACGGCCACCGAGGCCGAGGGGGAGTGGGGTCCTGAGCTCCGCGTGGTCATCACCGTGACCACCCCCGAAGGGCAGACCGGTACCCAGCCCTCACGCTGTCTGGGCATCGCCGGTCCTCGCTGGCTCCTGCGCGCGACCTTGTTCGGAGCGCCGGCCGTGGCCCCCGAGGAGGACGGTGCGGTCGAGACGGCCCTGCGTCAAGTGATCGTGCGCCGCGGCCAGGAGCCGTACGCGCCGGGCGACCCGCTTCCGCTCGTCATGCCGGCGCAGGCGACCCCGGTCGCACCCGCCTGAGCCGATGTCCCGGCTCGGCTCCGGGTCGGGTCCCCAGGCGGTTACGCTGAAGCCATGACCGATGTGCAGACCTCGCGACCCGGGCGGCTACGCCGCAGCCTGGCGCGCTGGGCCCAAGGTGGCGACGACGAGGCCGCCGAGCTCCAGCGGGACGCCGTCAAGGCGGGCTGCTGCCCGATCGGGGACGCTCACGACCGTCAACGGCTGGAGATCCAGGGCAGCCTGCGCACCGTGACGCTGCGTCCGCGCGGCGGGGTCCCTGCCCTCGAGGCCGAGTTGTACGACGGGTCGGGCATCATCACGGTCGTGTGGCTGGGTCGCCGTCGGATCAGCGGGATCGAGCCCGGGCGACAGATCAAGGTGATCGGCAGGATCGGGATCCACGACTCCCAGCGCGTGATCTTCAACCCGCGCTACGAGCTGCGGTAGACGCGTGCCCTCCGACCAGGTGGACGCGGCCCCCGTCGGCGCGGACACCGTCGAAGCCGCCGTCCGGGCCCAGCTCGCCAAGGCCCTGGGCGGCCGGCGCGGGATGCTCGAGGCGGCGGTGCCGACCATCGGCTTCACCGTCGCCTTCCTCTCCACCCACGACCTGCGCCTGGCGCTGGTCATCAGCGTCACTGCGGCGCTGCTCCTGCTGGGGGTGCGCCTGGCGCAACGCTCGACGCCGCAGTTCGTCATCAACAGCCTCGTGGGCATCGGCATCGGCGCGCTCTTCGCCTGGCGCAGCGCCCAGGGGGGCGGCTCGGCCGACGACAGCGCACTGGCCTACTTCCTGCCCGGGCTGATCTACAACGCCGGCTACGCGACCCTGATGACCCTGTCCATCGTCGTGCGCTGGCCCCTGGTCGGGTTCATGGTCGGCAGTGTCGAGGGCGACGCGACGGCCTGGCACGAGAACCCTCAGGTCGTCCGGCTGTGTCGCAACCTGACCGCGATGCTGGTCCTGCCCTGCGTGGTCCGGGTGGCGGTGCAGCTGCCGCTGTACCTGACCGGACGTGCGGCCGAGGACGCCGGCGCGATGATCGCCGCGCTGGCCGTGAGCAAGATCGTGCTCGGCTGGCCCCTCCAGCTCGGTGCGCTCGCCGGGATGGCCTGGCTGCTCTCCCGCGACAAGACGCCGGTCCGTCCCGAGCCGGTGGCCGAGTCGTCCGGTCCGGTCCGCTAGCCACCCGCACACCGAAGGCCGGCCAAACGATGCCCGGCGGCCGGGGTCGGGGCCGGCGACGTTCCTCAGCGTCCGGGCGCGGCGTGCTGCTCGGGCGCCAGCAGCGTCTGCAGCTCCGCTTCGGACTCCGCCGAGGCGACGAAGAGGAGCTCGTCGTTGAACTCCACCGGCTGCTCCGCGGTGGGGATGTAGACCTGCCCGTCGCGCAGGATCGTCACCATCACGCAGTTCTCCGGCAGCGGGATGAGACCGCACGGCTTGCCCACGTAGGGCGAGTCCTCGGGAAGGGTGAGCTCGACGAGGTTGGCGTTGCCCTTGCGGAAGGTGAAGAGCCGGACGAGGTCGCCCACCGTCACCGCCTCCTCCACCAGGGCGGACATGATCCGCGGGGTCGAGACGTTGACGTCCACGCCCCAGGCCTCGGTGAACAGCCACTCGTTGTTCGGGTGGTTGACCCGGGCGACGGTCCGGGGTACGGCGAACTCCGTCTTGGCCAGCAGCGAGGTGACGAGGTTGACCTTGTCGTCGCCGGTGGCCGCGATGACCACGTCACAGCTGTCCAGCCGCGCCTCCTCCAGGGAGGAGAGCTCGCAGGAGTCGGCCAGGAGCCACTCTGCGTCGGGCACCCGCTCGGGGCGCAGAGCGTTGGGATCCTTGTCGACCAGCAGCACCTGGTGACCGTTGTGGATGAGCTCCCGGGCGACCGAGCGACCGACCGCTCCCGCCCCGGCGATGGCGACGCGCATCAGTCGGCCTCCGGTCCCTTGTCGAGGGCGGCGTACACCCGGTCGGCGTTCTCCTCGCGCATCACCAGATGGAGCAGGTCGCCTTCTTGAACCACGCTCTCGGGGGTGGGCAGCATGCCCTCGCCGAGCCGGTCGATCCACGCGATCCGGCTGCGGGTCTCCTCCTCGAGCTTGAGGGCCCGCTTCCCGACCCACCGGTCAGGAGGCGTGACCTGGTCGACCCGGATCGTCCCCGACGGGTCCCGGAAGTCCGGCTCGGCGCCCGCGGGAAGCAGCCGGCGCATGATCTGGTCGCTGGTCCACCGCACCGTGGCCACCGTGGTGATCCCGAGGCGCTGGTACACCTCGGCGCGACCCGGGTCGTAGATGCGGGCCACGACCTTCTGGATCCCGAAGGTCTCGCGGGCGACACGCGCGGCGATGATGTTGGAGTTGTCGCCGCTGGAGACGGCCGCGAAGGCGTCCGCCTGGTCGATGCCCGCGCGGTCGAGGACGTCCTGGTCGAAGCCGACTCCCGTGACCTTGGTCCCGGAGAAGGACGGTCCTAGCCTGCGGAAGGCGTCGGCGTTGGTGTCCACGACCGAGACGGTGTGGCCGCGCTCCTCAAGACCCTGCGCGAGGGTGGACCCGACGCGTCCGCATCCCATGATCACCACGTGCACACGCCGACGCTACACCGCCGCGGGACCATCGGGTTGGATGCGGTCAACCGACGGGCGGCATTGGACTAGCCTTTCCCCCCGTGGGTGTCGGCGATGTCTCGAAGCGGATCCTTCTGGGCCGCAAGCTGCGAAGTGCGCAGCTGGGTGAGACGTTGCTTCCCAAGCGGATTGCCCTGCCGGTCTTCGCCAGCGACGCCCTGTCCTCGGTGGCGTACGCGCCCGACGAGGTCTTCATCATGCTCGGCGCGGCCGGCGTCGCGGCGTACACCTGGTCGTGGAAGATCGCCATCGGCGTCGCGCTGGTGATGCTCACGGTGGTGGCCTCGTACCGGCAGACCGTGCACGCCTATCCCTCGGGCGGTGGCGACTACGAGGTAGCCACGGTCAACCTGGGCCGCACGGCCGGTATGACGGTGGCGAGCGCGCTGCTGGTCGACTACATCCTCACCGTGGCGGTGTCGATCTCCTCGGGCGCGCAGTACGCCTCGGCGGCCATTCCGGCGCTCCAGGACCACGAGGTGACCGTGGCCGCCTTCATGGTCCTGCTGCTCGCCTCGATGAACCTGCGCGGGGTCCGCGAGTCGGGGACGCTGTTCGCGGTGCCGACGTACCTGTTCATGGGCGCGATGCTGGGGATGTGCGCGTGGGGCTTCTTCCGGATGAGCCTGGGTAGCCTGCCGCAGGTTGAGAGCGCCAGCCTGGAGATGCTTCCCGACCCGAGCCTGGACGGCCCGCTGACCACGATCGGGCTGATCTTCCTGCTCGCCCGCGCCTTCTCCTCCGGCTGCGCCGCGCTGACTGGGGTGGAGGCGATCTCCAACGGGGTGCCCGCGTTCCGCAAGCCGAAGAGCCGCAACGCCGCCACCACCCTGCTGCTCCTGGGCCTGCTCTCGATCACGATGATGGTCAGCGTCATCGTCCTGGCCAAGCAGATGGGCCTGAAGTACGTCGACCCGCACCAGCTGGACCGGTTGCGGAGCGCCTCGGGAGCAGCCATGCCGGACGGCTACGACCAGGACGTGGTCATCGCCCAGATCGCCCGGGCCATCTTCGACCACTTCACGCCCGGCTTCTACTTCGTGGTGGCGATGACCGGGATCATCCTCGTGCTCGCCGCCAACACCGCCTTCAACGGCTTCCCGGTGCTGGGCTCGATCCTGGCCCAGGACGGGCTCGCCCCCCGACAGCTCGGCTCCCGCGGCGACCGGCTGGCCTACAGCAACGGCATCGTCTTCCTGGCCGTCGTCGCCATCATCTTGATCTGGGTCTTCGACGCGGAGACCACGCGGCTGATCCAGCTCTACATCGTCGGCGTGTTCGTCTCCTTCAACCTCAGCCAGCTCGGGATGATTCGGCACTGGACGCGCAACCTCAAGATCGAGACCGACCCGATGGTGCGGCGCAGGATGCTGCGCTCGCGCGCCATCAACACCTTCGGGCTCGGGATGACCGCCGTCGTCTTGGTCATCGTCTTGATCACGAAGTTCCTCCAGGGCGCGTGGATCACCATCCTGGCCATGGCCGCCTTCTTCGCGATCATGGCCAGCATCGCCAAGCACTACGACAAGGTCACCAACGAGCTCGCCGTCGAGGAGGACGACCAGCTGTTGCCGACCCGGGTGCACGCCGTCGTCCTGGTCTCCAAGGTGCACAAGCCCACGATGCGGGCGTTGGCCTACGCGAAGGCGGCGCGGCCGAACGTGCTGGAGGCGGTGATGGTCGACATCGACACCACCGTCTCCGCGCGGGTCCTTGACGACTGGGACGCGCGCGGGATCGACGTGCCGCTGAAGGTGCTGTTCTCGCCGTACCGGGAGATCATCAAGCCGATCGTCGACTACACCCGGAGCATCCGCGACGCCAACCCTCGCGGGGTCGTCGCCGTCTACATCCCCGAGTACGTCGTGGGGCGGTGGTGGGAGCAGCTGCTGCACAACCAGACCGCGCTGAGGCTCAAGGGCCGGCTGCTGTTCACCCCCGGGGTGATGGTCATCTCGGTGCCCTACCAGCTGCGCTCCTCCATCGTGGCCAAGGAGCGGGCCGAGCGTGAGCTGTCCAAGGCCCGCCCCGGCGACGTGCGCCGCGGGGTGGTCAAGGGCCCGCACGACGACCCGCCCGGAGGGACCCGATGAGCAGGACGTCCCGGCAGCGGCAGAGCCGAGGCCGCTCGCTGGTCGGCGAGCAGGTCGAGGTGGAGGTCGGGCCGGTCGCGCACGGTGGGCACTTCGTCGCGCGCCACGACGGCCGGGTGATCTTCGTCCGGCACGCCCTCCCCGGCGAGCGGGTGACCGTGCGGGTGACCGAGGGGGACCAGGAGAGCCGCTTCCTGCGCGGCGACGCCGTGCGGGTCCTCGAGGCCTCACCGGACCGGGTGGAGGCGCCGTGCCCCTACTCCGGGCCCGACGCGTGCGGCGGCTGCGACTTCCAGCACGTCGCCCTGGCGGCGCAGCGGGCGTTGAAGGGACAGGTCCTGGCCGAGCAGCTGCGTCGACTGGCCGGCCTCGAGGTCGAGGTCGAGGTGGAGGCCGTGCCCGGCGACCAGGACGGACTCCGCTGGCGCAGCCGGGTCCAGTACGCCCGGGGCCGGCACGGGCGGATCGGGCTGCGCAAGCACCGCTCCCACGCGGTGGTGGCCGTCGACGACTGCCGGATCGCCCGCCCGGACGCCCGGGTGGTCGTGGAGGGCGCCCCCGTACGGTCCGAGGCTCTGCGGACTGAGCCGTTTGAGCCGTCCGCGCCCGCCTTGCCGTTCGACCCCGCCGAGGAGTCCCGGGCCGGGACCGGCCCGCAGCCGCACCACGAGCATGTGGTCACCCCGGCCGGCGACCGGGACTTCGCGGTGGACCCGGACGGGTTCTGGCAGGTGCATCCCGGCGCTCCCTCGGTGCTGGTCGAGACCGTGCTCGGGATGCTGGCGCCCGAGCCGGGGGAGTCGGCGATGGACCTCTACTGCGGGGTCGGCCTGTTCTCGGCCTATCTGGCCGAGGCGGTCGGACCCGACGGGCACGTGCTGGGCGTCGAGGGCGACGCGTCGGCCGCGGACCATGCCCGCGACAACCTCTCGGCGTACCCGTGGACCGAGGTCGTCACCGGACCGGTGCGTCGTGCGCTGGAGGCGGACCCCGAGCAGTCGGCCCCCCGTGTGGACCTGGTCGTGCTGGACCCGCCCAGGGAGGGCGCCAAGCGGGCCGTGGTCGACCTGATCGCGGACCGGACGCCGAGGTCCGTGGTCTACGTCGCCTGCGATCCCGCGGCGCTGGCCCGGGACCTCGCCCTGTTCGCCGAGCGGGGCTACCACCTGGACGCGCTGCGGGCCTTCGACCTCTTCCCGATGACACACCACCTCGAGGCCGTCGCCCGGCTGCGTCCCCGGTGACATCGTGCGGCCGATGAGGTATCTTGACGTCAAGACATCTCATCGGTCCAGCCCCTCCGTGTACGTCGACGGCAGCAGGGGAACAGTCCGCGAACGACCTCGACCACAGGAGCGCCCCTGATGCCCAGCTCGACCAGCCACGACAGCTTCGGCGCGCGGGGGACCCTCGACGTCGATGGCACCAGCTACGAGATCTTCCGCATCGACCAGGTCACCGGCGACGGGGTCGACGTGGCCTCGCTGCCGTACAGCCTCAAGGTCCTCCTCGAGAACCTCCTCCGCACCGAGGACGGCGCGAACATCACCGCGGACGACATCCGCGCCCTCGGCTCGTGGGACGCCGACGCCGACCCCAGCGAGGAGATCCAGTTCACCCCGGCGCGCGTGATCATGCAGGACTTCACCGGCGTGCCGTGCGTGGTGGACCTGGCCACGATGCGCGAGGCGGTCCAGGAGCTGGGCGGCGATGCGGCCAAGATCAACCCGCTGGCCCCCGCCGAGATGGTCATCGACCACTCGGTGATCGCCGACGTCTTCGGCACCCCGGAGGCCTTCGAGCGCAACGTCGAGATCGAGTACGAGCGCAAC
>JBBPYL010000115.1:0-11966 GCA_038199935.1 Propionibacteriales bacterium
AGCCTCGGGAGAGCCGGGGGCGGCGGTGTCATGGCGGCCCTCGCGGAGCGACCAACCTAGGCCGTCACCCCGACCCTCGCCGAGTCCTAACAACGAGCACTATTCCGGTGCCCGCCAGGAAGATGGTGGACCAGTGACCGATCTCCGCGTAGTCGCCACCATCGTCGCGTCCCCCGGCTCCGAGCAGTTGGTCCGCGACGCCCTCGTCGAGCTCGTTGCGGCGACCAAGGAGGAGGAGGGCTGCCTGGCCTACGAGCTCTTCGAGTCCGCAGCGGCCCCCGGGACGTTCATCACCATCGAGACCTGGACCTCGCAGCAGGACCACGACGGTCACATGGGGTCGGCCCACATCGCCCAGGCGCTCACCGTCACCGACGGTCACCTGGCTGTGCCTCCGGGGATTCACCCGCTGTCGCCCGTCGCCTGAGTCTGCGCCGCCGGCTGTGCCAGGCCGGGGTCTCGTCCTCGTCGTCGAACCAGCGCGCGACGACGACGTCGGTCGAGGAGTGCAGCAGGATCGAGAGCACGACGGTGACAGCGACGAGGTCGAAGACATCGACCGCACCGTCGATGCCGGAGTTGAGCACCAGCAGCCCGTAGACCACGGACGCGAAGCCCTTGGGTCCGAACCACGCCGCGGCCACCTGCTCGCGCGGGCTGAGCCCGCTGCCCAGGAAGGACAGTCCCAGCGCGGCGGGCCGGGCCAGGAAGAGCGCCAGCACCGCGAAGACCCAGCCCTGCCACGGGACCATCGCCAGCAGCGCGGGGGTGATCAGGGCGCCGAAGACCAACAGTGCGGCTAGCTTCAGCAGCTCGGCGACGAGCTCACCGAACTCCTCGAAGGTCTCCCTCTGGCGCTCGCCGGCCGTGGCGATGGTGATGCCGGCCGCGAAGGCGGCCAGGAAGAGGTTCGCGTGCGTCGCCTCGGCCAGGGCGAGCACCGTGAGTCCGATCGCGACCGCGTTCAGGGGCTCGTAGGAGGTGGAGGCCGAGAAGATCTTCGACCTCTCCAGCCGGAGCGCGGCCAGGGGGACCAGCACGCCGATGGCGATGCCGAGGGCCAGCTCGAGGGAGAGCTCGCCGAGGTGGAGGTCGCCCGAAGAGCTGGCCACCGCCAACAGCACGATCACGAACGGGAGCGCCAGCCCGTCGTTGACCCCGGACTCCACGTTGAGCAGGTGCCGTAGCCGACCGGGAACCTTCTCGTTGCCGACCAGCGCGGCGGCGAACACGGGGTCGGTGGGGGCCAGCACGGCTCCGATGAGCAGGGCCTCGGTCCAGCCGAGACCGGCGACCCAGTGCGCCGCGCCCGCGGTGATCAGCAGGGTCAGGGGCAGGCCGAGAACGAGGGCCCGGCCGGGCAGGCGCCAGGCCGAGGTCAGGTCGGACCAGCCGACCCTCATGCCGTCGGTGAACAGCACCGAGAACAGCGCCAGCTCGGCCAGCAGCGAGACCACCTCGTCGTCGGGGGAGACGTCGATGATCCCGAGCATTCCGTTGCCGGCGAGGAATCCGGCGATCAGGAAGATGACCGCGGTGGACAGCACGGTCCGGTTAGCGAGGCTCGAGAGCAGGACCGCGGCGAGGAGGACGAGGGCGAAGGTCAACAGAAACATGATGGGCTCAGCCTTCCACGGATCTGAGCCGTCACCGCCCGCGGACGCGCGGGCCGCTGTCGGCTGGGCGTGGGAGCACTATGGTCGAGACCATGAGACGCGTCGCTCTGGCCCTGACCGCATGCCTGCTGCTCGGCGGGTGCTCCGGTTCGTCGGAGGAGGCTGCACGCGGGTCGGGGTCCCCGCAGGCCGGTGACTCGGCCGGGTCCGGGTCGGCCACGAGTCCCTCCCCGGAGCCGGACCCCGCCACCTCGCCGGTGGCGCCCAGTCCCAGCCCCGCGGACAGTCCCGGCTCCGAGCCGGGCTCGGACCCGACGCTGGATGCGGTCTTCCTCGACGCGCTGGTGCAGGCCAAGGTGCTCGGCGCCGACGCCAGGGACGCCGTACGGCAGGACGCCGTGGCGCGCGCGGAGCAGTGGTGCGAGACCTTGCTGGACCCGAACACGACGCGCGCGGACGTGGCCAAGACGTACGCCAAGCTCCTCCGGGAGTCCGGCTCGCTGCAGGAGAGTCGACGGGCGACGATCTTCTACGGCACGGCGGCCTCGACGTACTGTCCCGACGCGGCGGACAAGCTGACCCAGTGACCCGCGCCGACTGACCTGGCTCTGCTGGACCGGCTGCCGGTGCCCGACGACTTCCCGGAGCCGTCGGGTTCCCTCCACGTGCTGTCCATCTGCTCGTCACCCATCGGGTTGAGGCTTCGAGAGTCCTCAGGACTCCCTCGAAGGAGCACCACGTGCGTTTCTCCTCGCTCGCCCGTCGTCCGGTCACGTCGACGCCGTCGGACCAGGCCCAGCCTGACGTGCTCCCGGCCGCCACGATCGCGCACCGTGGAGCGAGCGCCTACGCGCCTGAGAACACCCTGGCCGCCGTGCGCAAGGGCATCGCTCGTGACGCCGACCGGATCGAGTTCGACGTCCAGCGCACGCGCGACGGCGAGCTGGTGCTGATGCACGACGACACTTTGGAGCGCACCACCGATGTGCGACGGCTGTTCCCGGGTCGCGGGCCGTGGCGAGTCGCGGACTTCTCCCGGGCGGAGCTGGCTCGTCTCGACGCCGGCTCCTGGAAGTCGGCGGAGTTCGCCGGCGAGCGGATCCCGACCCTGCAGGACGCGTTGGACGTGCTGGCGCTGGCCGACATCGGTGCGCTCGTCGAGCTCAAGGCCCCGGCCTCACACCCGGCTCTGGCGTCCGAGGTGGCGCAGACGGCTTCACATGCCCTGCGTCATCGGGGTGCTGGTGCTCCCGGGGCGCCGAGGATCGTCGTCCAGTCCTTCGACCACCGCCTGGTTCGCGAGGTCAAGCGGCTCGTTCCCGACCTGGTGGTCGGGGTCCTGGGTAGTCCGGCCCCGAGCCGTCTCGCCCGGATCGCCACCTGGGCCGACCAGGTCAACCCGCACCACCGGTGCCTGGACCGCGAGTACGTCGAACGGGTGCACGAACTGGGGCTGACCTGCTCGGTCTGGACCGTGAACCGGCCGTCGTCCATGCGTCGGGCCCTGCGTCTCGGTGTGGACGGCGTGATCAGTGATCGCCCCGACGTCCTGCACCGCGTCGCCCGGCAGCTCCAGGCTCCGGCCCCTTGACCGGTTGGACACTGCCGGCAAGCGAGAGCGGGTGGCGCCGCCCGTGCAACCTCGAGGCTGTGCTCGGCGTCTGAGGGGACGACGGCCCCCCACGTGGTCCCCTCAGACGGAGGACACCATGAAGAAGACTCTCGTCGGCCTGGTCTCGGTCGCGTCGGCCGTGCTCGGCGTTCCGACCCTGAGCAGCTCGATCCCAGGAAGGGGGTCGAGCTCGCGGTCCTGACCGGTGTCGGGGCGCACGCGTCGTTCGACTCGGTGCTCACCTGGCGTGGAGGTGCCGTGCAGCGCGAGCAGAAGGCGGTCTCGGGCCAGGAGTGGGTGGTGGACGGCGGCACCTGGGTCCAGATCGGCGGGGGCTCGATCGACGTGACGGAGAGGAAGGCGCGGACCTTCTCCGGCTGGCACGTCACCGGGCTCCCCCGCTGGCCCAGCGTCGGCTGAGGCCCGTCCCGTCCGGGTGGACCCCAGCGGGGCAGACTGGGGCGGTGTCCTCGCTTCGTCTGCTCCTGACTTCAGACACGCACCTGCCCGCCCGGGCGAGGGTGCTACCCGAGGCGTTGCTGGTGGCTGTGGCGGAGGCGGACGTCGTGGTCCACGCCGGGGACTGGATCGACGAGGCCACCCTCGACCTCCTGGAGACGCGGTCCCGGCGCCTGATCGGCTGCTGGGGCAACAACGACGGGCCCGCGCTACGGGCCCGGCTCCCCGAGGTCGCCCAGGCGGAGCTGGGAGGCCTGCGGTTCGGCGTCGTGCACGAGACCGGGTCCCGGCACCGACGCGAGGAGCGGATGGACGAGGCGTACGACCACCTCGACGTGCTCGTCTTCGGGCACAGCCACATCCCGTGGGACACGGTGACCCCGCGTGGTCTCCGACTGCTCAACCCCGGCTCGCCGACGGACCGCCGACGTCAGCCGTACTGCACGTACCAGACCGCGCTCGTCGAGGACGGACGCCTGGCGGACGTGGTTCTGCACCGGCTTCCGCTCCGCGCTCCGGTCGAGGCGCGACGCCGGTGAGCGAGACCGACGTGCGCACGGCGATCGCCGCCGAGCGTGCCCTGACCCTGGCCCGGCTGGCCCGCCTGCGCACGGACTTCGAGGGGGTCATTGACGCCTCGCGGGACTCTAACGCCGACGACGAGCACGATCCCGAGGGACAGACGATCGCCTTCGAGCGCTCGCAGACGGGCTCCCTGATCCAGCGGGCCCTGGACCAGCTGGCGGAGCTCGACGCGGCGGAGCGGCGGATCGACGCCGGCAGCTACGGCACGTGCGCGACCTGCGGACGAGTCATCGACACTGCCCGGCTGAAAGCCCGGCCGCGCGCCAGTCACTGCCTCACCTGCGCGTCGACCGCACGCCCGCTCCGGGGGTGAGCCGGACGCCCAGCCTGTCCTGGCCGGGTGAGATCCACCGAAGGTTTACGCCGTAAGCCCGTGGGCACCGGGACCCTGTGGGTGTGCAACCGGTGCGCCTGCCACATCGTACGACTGCTGAGGAGCACAGGACTATGGTCAGCACGCAGCAAGTACAGGATCTGCTCACCGACGGTGGCACCGTCCTGAGCGAGGACGGTTCGAAGATCGGCAAGGTCGAGCAGGTCTTCCTCGACGACGAGACTTCCGAGCCCGAGTGGGTGACGGTCAAGACCGGCATGTTCGGCGGAGCCGAGACCTTCGTGCCCCTCCAGGACGCGCGAGTCGACGGCGACGAGGTGACCGTTCCCTTCTCGAAGGACAAGGTCAAGGACGCCCCCCGCATCGAGGACCAGGACGGCCACCTCAGCCGCGAGGAGGAGTCCGAGCTCTACCGCTACTACGGCATCGCCGAGTCCTCGAGCTCCCATCACGACACCACGACCCAGCAGGACACGGACCTCGGCTCCGACCGGTCCGACGGTGGCGGTGGCGTCGATCGTGAGGACCGCGACGACGACGGGCGCACGGATTCCCGTGACGGCATGGCCTCCGGTGTCCTAGGTGACGACACCGACAGCACGCGCGGCGCCGAAGGCGCCAGCGACGGCAGTGACGGCAGTGACGGGTCGATGACCCGCTCGGAGGAGCGCGTGAACATCGGGACCGAGACGGAGTCGGCAGGGAAGGTCCGGCTGCGCAAGTACGTCGTCACTGACGAGGTGACCAAGACCGTCCCGGTCAGCCACGAGGAGGTACGAGTAGAGCGGGTCCCCCTGGAGGGCGACGAGGCCGACACCTCGAGTGCCTCCGGCGAGCTGGCCGAGGAGACCGCCGAGGTGGAGCTCTCCGGCGAGCGCGTCGTGGTGGACAAGGACACGGTCCCCGTGGAGAAGGTGCAGCTCGATCGCGAGACCGTCACCGAGGACCAGCAGGTCACCGAGGAGGTCCGCAAGGAGCAGATCGACGTCGATGACGAGGGTCACGGCGCTGAGGACGGTCACGACTCACAGGGCGTCACCGACGAGAACCGGTCCGACCTGCGCTGATCTGTCCCCGACCCGGTGGTGGCTCGCTGCTCTCCCGCACGCGCGAGCCACCGCCTCGGCGGTGGACCCTCGCGGGACACCGACATGAACCACCAACCTCAAGGAGATTGCGATGAGCAGCAGCGTGGGCCCTCCTCGAGGCTCCGACAACTCCGACGACGCGTCCGTCGGCGGCTCCCGCGAGGTCGGGCGGGACCGCACCACCAGTCGTGAGTCCGTGGTGAACCGTCAGAAGGAGGAGCACGGCGGGGTGAAGATCGGGTCCGCGTTCTTCGGATTCCTTACCGCGGTCGGCGTCGGTGTCCTGCTCACCGCCCTGGTGAGCGCCGCCGGGGCTGCCGTCGGGGTCGCCAGCAACGTGACCGCGACATCTCTGGAGAACAAGGCCACCGCCTCGGCCTCGACCATCGGGATCGTGGGCGGCATCGTCTTGTTGGTCGTCTTGTTCGTGGCCTACTACTGCGGTGGCTACGTCGCAGCACGCATGGCCCGGTTCAACGGGATGAAGCAAGGGATCGCGGTGTGGGTCTGGGCGCTGGTCGTGGCGATCCTTGTCACCGTGCTCGGTGCGGTCGCCGGAGCCAAGTACGACATCCTCGCCCAGCTCAACGTCTTTCCGCGGATCCCGCTCAGCGAGGGAGATGTGACCACCGGGGGGATCATCGCCGCGGTGGCCCTCGTCGTGGTGTCACTGCTGGGCGCGATCCTCGGCGGATTGGCCGGGATGCGCTTCCACCGGGCAGTGGACAAGACAGGACTCGGTTCCTAGTCATCGTCTCGCCGCCGGGTCTGCTCACAGGTCCGGCGGTTCCGATGTCCTGAGACATCACATGGTGCCCCCGGCAGGATTCGAACCTGCGACGCACGGTTTAGGAAACCGACGCTCTATCCCCTGAGCTACGAGGGCGGGGCCCGGTGCGACGCACGAGGCTGCCGGTCTCCGTCGCGGACATCCTGCCATGCGCGGCATCCGCATCCTCCGGCGGCGCGGGGTCAGCCGACAGCCAGCGAGATCCGAGAGTGGAGAACTTGGGTCCCGCTCTGGGTCATGCCCCACGAACCGCGGGCGTAGATCACCTCGACGCCGTTGAGGCGCAGTGCTCCGCGCCGCTGCGGGGCGAGGGAAACCACCAGAGACTCCCTGCCCAGGCTCATCGCCGCCCTCTGTGGCGAGGTGAGCGCGACGTGGGAGGGATCGAGGCCGGCGTCGGACTGGGTGAGTCCGACGTGGGTGCCGGCTGCGTCCGGGGCGCGTCGACCGCCGCCACCGGCTCGTCGAGGAGGTCACGTCCCTCGTGTCGGTGATCGGTGCCGCGCGTGTCTCTGTGTCGGCGCCGCTCGGGTCCGGACGGGTAGCGTCGGCGACATGGCGAACACACGCGACGACGAGGCGATCTCCCTGTCCGTCACAACGGCGACGAGGTTGTCGGCCGCCATCCTGGGCCTGCTCCTGGTCTCCGGCTGCTCAGGCGGCGACTCGCACAACGACGCCGACGTGGAGTTCGCGACGGTCATGGTCGACCATCACGCCCAGGCCATCGCGATGGCGGACCTCACGCTCGGACGAGCGGGCCTCGACCCCCGGATCTCCCGGCTGGCCGACAACATTCGTGAGACGCAGAGCGACGAGATCGACAGCATGTCGGGCTGGCTGGAGAGCTGGGGCGAACCGGTGCCCGAGACCGGCTTCGCCACCGGGGACGGACACGCGCACGGGGGCGACCTGCCCGGGACGGGGATGGACACCTCCATGCCCGGGATGATGAGTGACGCGGAGATGAGCGCTCTCGCGGACGCGCCGCCCACGTCGTTCGGCGACCAGTGGGTCGAAATGATGGTGGCGCACCACCGGGGGGCACTGGCGATGGCCGAGGCCGTGGTCCGGGACGGCTCTGACCCAGAGGTACGCCGCCTCGCCGAGAATGTCGCGGAGGACCAGCAGGCAGAGATCGACAGGATGCTTTCCTGGTAGGTGCTCGAGTCCGCCACACGGATTTCGGTTGGCGGGGCAAACTTGGCATGATAGGGCAACACCTCCCCTTCTTGCCGACCGAGCCGCAGGACCGCCATGTCATCTCCGCAAGGCCCCCTGGGTCGGCCGTCGAAGAAGCGCCGTGTGGCGCGCGTCACCATCATCACCCTGGCCACCTTGCTCGCCCTCTCGCTGGCCGGGACCTTTTTCGTCTATCGCCACCTCGAGGGAAACATCGCGGAGGTCGACGTCGTCCAGGCGTTGGGCAAGGACCGTCCCGTCGAGGTCCGGCCCACTGACCCGGCGGTCGAGATGACCCCGATGAACATCCTGCTCCTGGGCTCGGACACCCGCGAGGGGCAGGGAAACGGCATCGGCGGTGAGACCCCAGGCCTGAGTGACACGACGATCCTGCTCCACCTCTCGGCCGACCGGGAGCGCGCCTACGCGGTGAGCATCCCGCGGGACGCGATGGTCCAGCGGCCCGAGTGTGCGCTGAAGGACGGCACGGGCACTGACGCCGGCGGGCTCGCCATGTTCAACGAGGCCTACGCGGTGGGCGGTCCGGTGTGCACGATCAAGCAGGTCGAGAAGCTCACCGACATCCGGATCAACCACTTTGTCGTCGTGGACTTCAACGGCTTCAAGTCCATGGTCGACGCCCTGGGCGGAGTGCCGGTCTGCGTGCCCGAGGAGGTCAACGACGACATCGGGCACATCTACCTGCCTGCGGGCTCCTACGACGTCAAGGGCCAGCAGGCCCTCAGCTACGTCCGGCTGCGGCACGGTCTCTCCGACAATGGTGACATCGGCCGGATGAAGCGGCAGCAGACGTTCCTCGCAGCGATGGTCAACAAGGCCATCTCCGCCGGCACGCTGGCCAACCCGGTCCGGCTCTACAAGTTCCTCGACGCGGCCACCTCGTCGCTGACCACCGACACCGAGCTGGCCAACCTCCGCCAGCTCGCCGACATGGGCCAGCAGCTGAAGGACATCGGCCTGGACAAGGTCCAGTTCCTCACCGTGCCCTTCGAGACCTATGAGCCCGACCCGAACCGCCTCCAGATCGCCCCCGGGGCCGACCGCCTGTGGGCGCGGCTGCGCAACGACAAGCCGCTGACCCGTCGTCAGGCGGAGTCGGTGACCACGACGGCCGAGGACTCGACGGGGAAGGTGAAGGCGGCGCCGGCCGAGTCGGCGAAGGAGAAGCGGAACCGCAAGGAGGCCCGCGCCCAGTCGGCGGCGGAGAACGGGCTCTGCACCTGAGCCCTCACGGGCCGTGTTGGATCGGCAGGGTCCGCGTCAAGGTTTATCCAGCCCGCACTTGCCGTTATCACTTCGTTATCGGACACTGAACTGCTCGCGGTCACCGTCACCGGTTCCGCGCCTGCGTCGAGAGGACCGCATGGGGAGAGAGGCCTGGGGCTTATGAGGGTTGCCGTCACTGGTGCCACCGGCGTGCTGGGCACGTCAGCGGTCGCCGCACTCGTCGCCGCCGGACACGACGTCCTCGGCCTGGCCCGGACTCCGGAGAAGGTCGCGCTGCTGGAGAGCCGGGGCGCGAGCGCCGTGCAGGCCAGCCTGGCCGACCACGAGGGTCTCGTCGCGCTGTGCCAGGGCGCTGACGTGGTGTGCAACCTCGCCACGCACATCCCTGTCGGACTGGTCGGCATGTGGCCGGGCGCCTGGCGCACCAACGACCGGCTGCGCACCGAGGGTGTGCGCCGCATCGTCGCGGCGGCCCGGGAGGCCGGCGTACGCCGCATCGTCCAGGAGAGCGTGTCCTTCCTCTACGCCGACCACGGTGACACCTGGATCACCGAAGGATCCGCGCTGGACATCACCCGGGCCACCGAGCCGGCCTCGGTTGCTGAGGCCCAGGTCCAGACCTACGCCTGCGACTCCCGCGTGGGGGTAGTGCTGCGCTTCGGTCTCGTCACCGGAAACGACGCGATGACGCGCTGGCAACTGCGTAACGCCGTGCAGGGGCGGCCCATCGGTTTGGGGGACCCGGACGGCTGGCTCCACCCGGTGCATATGAACGACCTCGGCGGTGCCGTGCTGGCCGCGGTCGACGCCCCCAGCGGGGTCTACAACGTCGGTGCCCGACCCGTACGGCGCTCGGACTACGTGGCGGCCTTCGCCAAGGCGGCAGGTCGGGAGCGCGTCGGCTTCGTCACCCCGGTGCTGCGCCGTCTCGCTGGCAACCGTGTCGAGCCGATGGCCCGGTCGTTGCGGGTGAGCTCGGACCACTTCACCGCGACGACCGGCTGGATGCCCGAGCACGCCGCGTTCGACGCCACCTGGCTTGAGGACGTGGACCTGACCTCGGGCGCCGCCCTGTGAGAGACGAGCCGGTGACGGAGCCGGAGGTCACCGCCCCACCTCCGACCGCCGCCGAGGAGGCGGAGCGACGGCGTCGCCGGGCCCACGTCTTCGGGGAGGTCCTGCCCGAGCAGACCGCCGACGACCTCGAGGAGGTCGCTGGCGGATCGGCTGCGGAGTCGGAGGCGTGGCTCAAGCGTCAGGTTCCGCCACACCACGGCTGAGCCAGATCAGCTCAGACCGCCACCGCCGCGGACGTTCGGGGTACCGCCCTGTCCCGCGAGCAGGTCGCGGATCTCGGTCAGCAGCGCCACATCGGGGGCCGGAGGCGCCGTTTCCTCGCCCGCGGCCATCCGCCCCTGGACCTTGTTGTACGGCGTCACGACGAAGAAGTAGACGACGAAGGCCAGGATGAGGAAGGCGATGGCGGCGGTGAGGAACGCGCCCAGGGGGATTCCACCCGGAGCGAAGTCAGTCATGTCGGGGTTCGCGCCACCCCCGAGCTTGGCGATGAGCGAGAGGATCACCGCGGTGAACGAGGTGACGACGGTGGCGAAGGCGCCGCCGATGATGAAGGCGACAGCGAGCTCGACGAGATTTCCTCGCATGATGAACTCTTTGAATCCCTTGAGCATGGAAAGGGGTCCTTTGTGCGGAGGGAGCGCCCGGTCCGGGTCGGCCGGGTCGCTGTGCGTGGGCCGCGCACGTGGTGTCGGGTGCGCAGCGTCCGATGCGTGGCGAATGCTAATGACTCAGGGTGAACGAGAGGTACTTCGTGACTCCCAAACCGGCGAGCCGGAGGGCGGTGGTCTGGTCCGCTGCGACCACGAGGAGGCCGCCGGAGACGAGTCCCGCCTCGTCCCGGCTTGACCGGGGGATCGCCAGCACGGGCACCGCGGCAGCGGCCACGGTGGCCGGACCGGAGCGCTGGGGGTCGGCCGCGAGGAGGTCGACCCGGTCGCCCACGCGCAGCAGCGCCAGCGTGGCCGCGTCCCCGATCCGCACCGCGAGGGCCACTCGGTCCGGGTGCGCGGCCAGCATCGAGGGCCCCAGCACGCGGACGTCGGTCAGTGGCTCCCCGGCTCGCAAAGGCCCGACCGGACTGCGGCCGACGGCCTGGTCGGGTGACCGGAGGGCCCCGCGCGGGACGAGCTCGGCAGAGACCTGCGCCACGGTCACGTCGCTGGGACGCAGCGGTCGGTCGCCGGGCAGGTCCCGGGCGACGACGAGCAGGCTCTGACGGGGTGGCGGGTCCGGGGCCTGGGACTGGAGCCCGGCCGTGACGGCCACAGCGACGAGCACGGCGGCCCACCAGCGCCGACGGGCGAGCACGACGCGCCGGATCCGGCGCAGGACGGGGGGTGTGCGGGGCATCAGCCCAGGCTAGGAACTCCGCCGGGTCGACGTCGGCGCTCGTCCACAGGCCCCGGCAGGTGGGACCACCTCACGCGGCGGGGGAGGACGAGGGCTTGGTGGCCGGCTTGTCGGAGCGCGGCGAGCCTGAGTCGCTCGCACCGCCCTTCTTCTCCGAGGTCGAACCCTTGTCCGAGCCAGAACCCTTGTCCGAGCCGGAGCCCTTGTCCGAGCCGGAGCCCTTGTCCGAGCCGGAGCCCTTCTCCGCGGGCGAGGTGTTCTCGCCCTTGGTGGCGCCGGCCGAGTCCGCGCTCTCGGACTTCGACCCCGAGCCCGACCCGGACTCGCTGCGGCTGTCGTTGCGGTAGAAGCCCGAGCCCTTGAAGACCACGCCCACTGCATTGAACACCTTGCGCAACCTGCCCTGGCACTGCGGACAGACGGTGAGCGAGTCGTCGCTGAAGCTCTGGAACTGCTCGAAGCTGTGTTCGCACTCGGTGCAGGCGTACTGGTAGGTCGGCAACGAATCCTCCGGGTCGGTCGTATCGGGCCCAGGAGGTCTGGCACTCACCGGGCTCGACTGCCAATTATCGTCGGTCGTCCGGCATTCGCCAACTCGGGCACCCGCAGCCGGCGGTCGGGG
>JBBPYL010000116.1:0-15449 GCA_038199935.1 Propionibacteriales bacterium
CGGCGCCGCGGCGGCGTACGCATCGCCACCGCCCCCGGGGTGCGGCGGGGCCCGCGGATCCAGATCACCGTCGACGGCCGCCCGGTCCCGTGCTTCGCCGGGGAGAGCGTGGCCGCCGCGATGATCGCCGTCGAAGGGGACCCGAGCCTGCGCACCACGAGTGCCGGTGACCCGCGGGGACTCTTCTGCGGGATGGGCGTGTGCTACGAGTGCGTGGTCGTCGTCGACGGGGTCCCGCAGACCCGTGCCTGCATGACCTGGGTCCGCGACGGGATGGCCGTGCAGACCCAGGTCGGCTCAGCGCCGCGCGGACCGGCGGCGTAGCACCGGTGCTGGGCTCAGCCGAGGCCGTCGATGCACAGGTACTTGATCTCCGTGAACTCGTCGATGCCGTGCCGGGACCCCTCACGTCCCAGGCCGGACTCCTTCACCCCGCCGAAGGGCGCTCCCTCGTAGGAGATCACCCCCGTGTTGATCCCCACGACCCCGAACTCCAGAGCCTCGCCGACCCGCCACATCCGGCCCAGGTCACGGGTGAAGAAGTAGGCCGCGAGCCCGAACTCGGTGTCGTTGGCCAGTGCGACGGCCTCGTCCTCGGTGGCGAAGGAGATCACCGGTGCGAGCGGGCCGAAGGTCTCCTCGCGGGCGACGAGCATGTCCCCGCGCACGCCCGTGAGCAGGGTGGGCTGGAAGTAGGTGCCCCCGAGCTCGTGGGGCTCACCGCCACGCACCACCCGGGCTCCACCGGCCACGGCGTCGGCGATGTGGCGCTGCACCTTCTCCACCGCCGCCGTGGAGATCAGGGGGCCCTGCTCGGACGTGCTTTCGAACCCGCTGCCCACCCGCAGGGCGGCGATGGCCTCGTCGAACTTCGCCACGAACTCGTCGTGCACGCTGGCCTGCACGAGGATTCTGTTCGCGCACACGCAGGTCTGGCCAGCGTTGCGGAACTTCGAGGCCATCGCGCCCTTCACCGCGGCGTTGAGGTCAGCGTCCTCGAAGACGACCAGGGGTGCGTTGCCCCCGAGCTCGAGAGCGAGCTTCTTGACCGTGCCCGCGCACTGGGCCATCAGCAGCTTGCCGACCGCGGTCGAGCCGGTGAAGCTCAGAGCGCGGACCGCGGGGCTCTCGGTCAGGACGGCCCCGACGATCTTCGGGTGCCCGGGCAGCACGCTGAGGACACCCGCCGGCACACCGGCCCGATGTGCGAGCTCCGCGAGCGCGGTCGCCGACAGCGGGGTCTCCGAGGCGGGCTTGACGATCATCGAGCAGCCGGCGGCCAGCGCCGGCGCGGCCTTGCGCAGGATCATCGCGGACGGGAAGTTCCACGGGGTGATGGCGGCGCTGAGGCCCACGGGCTGGCGGACCGTGAGCAGGCGGCGACCCGCCACGTTCGTGGGGATCACCTCGCCGTAGGTCCGCTTGCACTCCTCGGCGTACCACTCCACGAAGCCGGCGCCGTAGAGGATCTCTCCGCGCGCCTCCGCGAAAGGCTTGCCCTGCTCGGCGGTGAGGATCGTGGCCAGGTCCTCGACGTTCGCCACGATCAGCTCGTACCACCGACGCATCACCCGGGCTCGCTCCGGAGCGGTGACGGCCGCCCAGTCCCGGCCCGCGCGCTCCGCGTCCGCGATCGCCGACTCGACGTCCTCGGCACTGGCCGAGGCCACGGTGGCGAGCACGTCGCCGGTCGCGGGGTCGAGCACCTCGAAGGCCTCGCCCGCGCCGTCGCACCAGGCCCCGTGGGCGAAGAGCTGGGTGCGCAGCAACAAGGCGTCGTGCAGGCGGGCCGGGTCGAATCTGGTGGTCATAGCAGCCTTCCGTGGGGCGGCCCGCGATCAACGTGGCCGTTGTGCGCGCAAGAGTACGCTTTGCGCACGCCGGATGCTACAGTCCCGGACACCAGAACCCTCGAGGAGCGCAGGTGGACATGACGACCCCGGGTACCGTCGAAGACTTCGACCGGCAGTACTTCTTCCACCCCTTCACCCACGCGCGCGAGCACGAGCGCAGCGGCCCTCTGACGATGGCCTCGGCGCAGGGCTCCACCCTGGTCGACACCCGGGGCAAGGAGTACCTCGACGCGATGGCGGGCCTGTGGTGCGTCAACATCGGCTACGGCAACGAGGAGATGGCCCAGGCCCTCGCCGAGCAGACCCGCACCTTGGCCTACTACCACACGTTCGCCGGCATGGGGAACGAGCCGGTGGCGCGGCTGGCCCATCGGCTGATCACCGACGCGCCGGGCTCCATGGCCAAGGTGTTCTTCGGCAACAGCGGCTCGGACGCGAACGACACCCAGGTCAAGCTCGTCTGGTATTACAACAACGTCCTGGGCCGCCCCGAGAAGAAGAAGATCATCTCCCGGGATCGCGGCTACCACGGGGTGACTGTGATGTCGGGGAGCCTGTGCGGGCTCCCCGGGATGCACACCGGCTTCGACCTGCCCCTGCCGATGGTCCGCTTCACCTCGGCGCCGCACCACCTCTTCGAGGGTCGTCCGGACGAGACCGAGGCCCAGTTCGTGAGCAGGCTCGCCGCGGAGCTGGAGGAGCTGATCCTGCGGGAGGGGCCCGAGACGGTCGCCGCCTTCATCGCGGAGCCCCTGCAGGCGGCCGGCGGGGTCATCGTTCCCCCCGCGTCGTACTTCCCGGCCATCCAGAAGGTGCTGCGTCGCCACGACGTCCTCCTCATCGCCGACGAGGTGGTCTGTGGCTTCGGTCGGACGGGCGAGTGGTTCGGGTCCCAGACCTTCAGCGCCGAGCCGGACCTGATGACGCTGGCCAAGGGCATCACGTCGGCCTACGTCCCTCTCTCGGCCTGTGTCGTCTCCGCACCGGTCTGGGAGGTTATCGCGTCCGGGTCCGAGCGCTACGGCCTGTTCAGCCACGGCTACACCTACTCCGCGCACCCGTTGGCGGCCACCGCGGCCATGGTCAACCTCGACATCATCGAGCGGGACGGCCTGATGGCCCAGGCCGCTGCCCGCGGCGAGCACCTCCGTCGACTCCTGCGGGCTGCCTTCGAGGGCCACCCGCTCGTCGCCGAGGTACGGGGGAACGGGCTGCTCGCCGCCGTGGAGCTGGCCGAGTCGCTGGACCCCCTGCAGCGCTTCGAGCCACGCGGCCGGGTCAGTGGGGCGCTGGTCGCCCGCGCCCGTGAGCTCGGAGTGATCACCCGGGCCCTGCCCAACGCCGACACCATCTCGTTCGCCCCGCCCTTCGTGGTCTCGGAGCCGGAGCTGGAGCAGATGGTCGCCACCACCCGTCAGGCTCTCGACGACGTCTGTCGAGAGCGCGGGCTCGCGTGACCGCACCTGTCCTGGGACTGCTGGTCAACCCCGTCGCCGGCATGGGGGGCCGGGTGGGCCTGCACGGCACGGACGACCGAGCCCTGCCCCGCGCCCGAGCCCTCGGCGCGACGCCCATCGCACCGGACCGCGCCCGGCGGGCGGTGGAACGGCTCCAGGAGGCGGTGCCGAGGCTGCGGGTCCTCACCGGGAGCGGCGAGATGGGCGCGCGGACGCTGGCCGGCACGGCCGCCGCTGCATGGGACGTCAGCGTCGTCCCGGTACGCGAGGGCGAGACCGACGCGTCAGACACGCGACTCGTCCTGGAGCAGATGCTGGCCTCGGGAGTCGGTCTGGTGCTGTTCGTCGGAGGGGACGGGACCGCCCGGGACGTGGCGGGGTCCGTGGGAACGACCGTCCCGGTGCTCGGGGTGCCGGCCGGCGTCAAGATGCACTCGGGGGTCTTCGGCACCACCCCCGAGGCCGCCGGCGCTACGGCCGCGCGCTACCTCGCGGACCCGGACCGGGTCACGACCCGACGCGCGGAGGTGGTCGACCGCGACCTCGGTGGCGACCTCCGGCTCTTCGCCACGGTCCTGGTCCCGGCCGTCCCCTCCGGCATCCAGCACCCCAAGGGCGCCAGCACGGCCGCCTCCCACGACGCCTCGGCGCTCGGGCGCGAAATCGCCGACCAGATGCAGCCGGACCGGCTGTACCTGCTGGGGCCGGGCACGACGGTGTCCTCGGTCGCGGAAGCGTTGGGACTCTCCACCTCCTCGTTGGGCGTGAGTGCCGTCCTGGACGGCAGGCTCCTGGCCCGCGACGCCGACGAACGAGGGCTCCTCCACCTCGTGGCCACCCACCCCCGGGTCACCCTGCTGCTCGGTGTCGTCGGCGGCCAGGGCTTTCTGCTCGGGCGCGGTAACCAGCAACTCTCACCCGCGGTCCTGCGCGCGGTGGGGCCCGAGAGCATCGAGGTCCTGGCCACGGCGGCCAAGGTCGCCGAGCTCGCGGAGCCGGTGCTGCATATCGACATCGACGACCCCGACCTGTCCGCTCGACTGGTCGGCTACCGGAAGGTGCGGACCGGCCGGGGCCGCAGCACCGTGCTTAAGGTCGTGGCGTGAGCCGCGCGAGGAGAGGACAGTGACCATGGCGCATCCCTATATGCCCAACTCCACCGACGAGGCCACGGCGCGGATGCTGGCCGCCGTGGGGGTGGCCGAGGTGGACGAGCTCTTCGAGCAGATCCCTGTCGACCACATCTCGCGGGAGTCCAACGGTCTCGCGCGCGGCATCCGGTCCGAGGCGACGGTCCGCCGCGAGGTCCGCTCGCTCATCGACAGCAACCAGGACTGCGTGGCCAACCTGAGCTTCCTCGGGGCCGGGCTGTGGCAGCACCATGTCCCGGCCGTGGTGGACGAGATCGCGACCCGCAGCGAGTTCCTGACCCCGGTGTGGGGGACCACCTCCTCCGACCTGGGCCGCAACCAGGCGTGGTTCGAGTACGCGTCGATGCTCGGAGACCTGCTCGACCTGGAGTTCGTCGGTCTCCCGGTTTACAGCTGGGGAGGTGCCGCCGGGAACGCGATCCGGATGGCCGCCCGCCTGACCGGTCGCAGCGAGGTCGTCGTACCCGCCTCGATCTCACCCGAGCGCCTGGCGGTGATCCGCAACTACTGCGGCGTCGCCGGTGGCGAGGACGTCATCCGCGTGCGGCTCGCCGACATCGATCCGGCCAGCGGGACCGTCGACGTCGACGCGCTCGGGCTGGGCCCGGACACCGCGGCGGTCTACCTGGAGACGCCCAACCACCTGGGTGTGGTCGAGGTCGCCGTCGCCGAGGTCGCGGCCGCCTGCCGGGCCAACGGAAGCGAGACCGTGCTCGGGGTCGACCCGATCTCGCTGGGGCTCCTGGAGGCACCGGGTCGGCTCGGAGCCGACATCGTCGTCGGCTCGACCCAACCGCTGGGCATCCACCTGCACGCGGGCGGCGGCGTCGGTGGCTTCATCGCCACGCGCGACGAGGAACGCTACGCCCGGGAGTACCCAACGCTCCAGGTGAGCATCGCCGAGACGGTACGCGGCGAGCGCTCCTTCGGCATGACGCTCTTCCACCAGTCCTCCTACGGCTCGCGCGAGGACGGCAACGACTGGACCGGCAACTCGGTCTACCTGTGGACCGTGGCCAACGCCGTGTACATGTCGCTCCTGGGGCCGACCGGCTTCTCCGAGCTGGGACGCACCATCCTGGCCAACGCGCGCTATGCCGCCCGTCGGGTCGGCGAGCTCGACGGCGTGAGCATCCGCTGGCCCGACGGCTTCTTCAAGGAGTTCGTGGTCGACTTCACCGGCACGGACAGGACGGTCGCGGACATCAACGCGGGCCTGCGAGCCCACCACGTCTTCGGTGGCAAGGACCTCTCGCCCGACTTCCCCGACCTCGACGGGTGCGCGCTCTACTGCGTGACCGAGCTGCACACCGCCGACGACATCGACACCCTGCTGACCGCGCTGAAAGAGGTTCTGGCATGAGCGACACCGAGCTGCGCCGCTACCACGCCGCCGTCTGGGACGAGCCGCTGGTGATGGAGATGTCCGCGACCGGACGGCGGGGGAACGTGCCGCCCGACCCGATCGAGGTGCTGGAGCCGTCCACGGCGCTGCCCGCAGCCGTGCTGCGGAGCACGCCACCGCAGCTGCACGAAGTCTCCGAGCCGGACGTGCTGCGGCACTATCTCCATCTCTCCCAGGAGACGATGGGCATGCTCGGCATCAGTCTCTTCGGCACCTGCACGATGAAGTACAACCCACGGGTCAACGAGCAGCTCGCCGGTCGGGACGGCCTCGCCGAGATCCACCCCGACCAGGACGACAGCACCATCCAGGGCCTCCTCGAGATGGTGCACCGCTTCGACCTGATGCTGCGCGGCCTCTCCGGCATGGACCGGTTCGTCTTTCAGCCCGGCGGCGGCGCGGCGGCGGCGTACACGCACGCCTCGGTCACGCGCGCCTACTTCGCCGAGCGCGGCGAGCTCGACACCCGTCGTGACGTGATCACGACCTCCCAGGCCCACCCGTGCAACGCGGCCACCGCTTCGGCGGCCGGCTTCAACGTCATCACCCTCCCGATCGAGGCCGAGGGCTACCCCTCGCTGGAGGCGCTGCGCGCCGTGGTCTCGGACCGGACGGCGGCGCTGATGATGAACAACCCCGACGACATGGGTATCTACAACCCCCACGTCACGGAGTGGGTCCAGACCGTGCACGACGTCGGCGGGCTCTGCTTCTACGACCACGCCAACTTCAACGGGGTGATGGGGCGGCTCCGGGCGGCCGAACTCGGCTTCGACGCCTGCATGTTCATGCTGCACAAGACCTTTGGCGTGGCCAAGGGCGGCGGAGGTCCCGCCGTCGGCGCCTACGGCTGCACATCAGCGTTGGCGCCCTACCTGCCTGGCCCGCTGGTCGAGGCGACCCCCGAGGGCTACGTGCGGCGCGAGAACCCCCAGGGGATTGGTCGCGTCCGCGAGTACCTCGGCAACGTCAACCAGGTCGTCAAGGCCTTCGGCTGGCTGCTGGCGATGGGCTCGGACGGCATCAAGCAGGCGGCCGACCTCTCCGTACTGGCCAACCACTACATGGAGACCAGGCTGCTCAGCGTCCCGGGGGTGACGAAGGCCTTCCCCGAGCTCACACAGCACCGGCTGGAGATGACCCGCTACAGCCTGGGCGACTACACCGCCGCGACCGGTCTGACCGTGGTCGACGTCCAGAACAGGATGAGCGACTTCGGGGTCGACGCGATGTGGCTGAGCCACGAGCCGTGGATCGTGCCCGAGCCCTTCACCCCCGAGGCCGGGGAGACCTGGTCGCTGGAGGACATCGACTACTGGATCGACGTGCTCGTCCACGTGCTCGACGAGGGCCGCACCCAGCCGGACCTGGTCAGGTCCGCGCCGCACGCGCAGGTCGTGGGCCAGCTGGACGCCTCGACGCTGGACGATCCTGAGCGCTGGGCCACGACGTGGGCTGCCTACCGGCGCAAGTACCACCTCGCCTGAGCGTCATCGGTGCGCGGGCGTGCTCGCACCGAAAGGAACGTCCTTCGCGCCCGGCGTCCATTCACGCGAAGAGCGGCGGCCGGACGGGGGGAAGTCCGACCGCCGCTCGCGGGTGGCCTCAGCTCGAGGGGTTGATCTCTGCCTTGGCAAGGTAGCCAAAGTCGATGTCCCACTTCGTGAGGATCGCCTCGTAGGTGCCGTCCTGGATCAGCGCGTCCATGGCCTCGGCGATGACCTCGGTCATCCCCGTGTCCTTGCCGACGCCGATGCCCTCCAGCGTCGGCTGGTAGTCCAGGGGCTGGAGCTTGAAGCCCTCGACCTCGCGCAGGAGCCAGGCGAGCTGACCCTTGGTCGTCGCGAAGGCGTCGGCCCGTCCGTTGGTGACCGCCAGCTGCGCAGCAGCCTGCTGCGGGAAGGAGTCGACCTGGGGCTTGTCGAGGCCGGCGTCGTTGCACGTGGTGGCGACGTCCTCGAGCTGCGAGACGAATGAGGATCCGGCCAGCGCGGCGACCCGGAGGCCGCAGAGGTCCTCGGGGGTGGCGATGTCCAGGGTGCTGTCTGCGGTGGTGATCACACCGGTGGACCCCTCGTGCACCGCGACGATGTCAACGACGTCCAGCCGCTCCGGCAGGACCGTGAGCGACGCCCAGGTGCTCGTGAAGCGACCGTTCTGCATGCCGGGGATGAAGGTGTCGAAGGCACCCGAGGCCTGGGGCTTCCACGAGAGACCGAGGAGGGCCGCAACCGCCTCTCCCATGTCGGGCCCCCAGCCGACGATCTCTCCGGAGTCGTCGACGAACGTGTCCGCAGGCGCGTTGTCGTACTGAATGGCGGTCAGCTCACCGGCCTTGGCGATGGCATCGGGAACCTTCGCGGCCAGGTCGGCGTCCGTCTTCACGGTGACGCCGGCGACCTCGACCGACAGGCCGCTGTCCTCGGGCGTCGCGGAGTCCGTCCCACCGTCCGAGGACGAGTCGCCGCAGGCCCCGAGGGTGGCGCTCAAGAGGACTCCGGCCGCGAGCGCGGTGACCGCCTTGCGGGGTGTACCCAGGCATCTCAGTGCCATCGATTGCTCCTGACGTAGGTGTCGTCCGTGGGTGTGGCCACCGACGGACGTCGGACTTGTTCGCTGTGCGCCCAAGTGTTCGAATTGTGTACGGCAGCGCGAGCAGGTGTCAAGAGGTGGGAGACGTGGACCCTCGTTCGCAGGACGAACGAATGGGCGCTTGACGAACGCCCACGACCTCGATTGAATGCCCGGACGAGGTTCGACGACGACGCCCGCGACATGCGACCCGGAGACCATATGACCGGCACTGCACCAGATGACCATGCGGAGGCATCCCCGGCTCGTACGCTGTCCGTGGCGCGCCCAAGGCTCTCACCGGTGGTGGGCAAGACGCTCGCCTGGGCCATCCGCATCTTCGTCGTCCTGGTCGCGGTCGAGGTCGGGTCCACCTTCCTGACCTCCGAGAGCCTCCAGTGGTCGGTGGTCTGGTCCTACCTCTTCGACACCAATGTTCTCAACGGGGTCTGGCGGACGATCGAGCTGACGGTGATCGCCATGGTCCTGGGCTGCATCATCGGCCTGGTCCTGGCCCTGATGCGACTCTCCTCCAGCGCCGTGTTCGGCAGCCTGGCCACCGCCTACATCTGGGTCTTTCGCGGCACGCCGGTCCTGGTCCAGATCCTGTTCTGGTACAATCTCGCGAGCTTCCTGCCCGACCTGTCGATCGGCATCCCGTTCGGCCCGGACTTCGCCAGCTCACCGACCAACGACCTGGTGACTCCGTTAGTCGCGGCCTGCCTGGGCCTGGGCCTCAACGAGGGGGCCTACATGTCGGAGATCTTCCGGGCGGGCATCCTCTCCGTCGACCACGGCCAGAGCGAGGCGTCCGCCGCCCTGGGGATGACCCGCCGTCAGGCCATGCGGCGCATCATCGTGCCCCAGGCCATGCGGGTGATCGTTCCTCCCACCGGCAACCAGGTCATCTCCATGCTCAAGGGCACCAGCCTGGTGAGCATCATCTCGATGAACGAGCTGCTCTACACAGTGCAGGTCATCTACTCCCGCACCTTCGAGACGATCCCGCTGCTGGTCGTGGCCAGCATCTGGTACCTCGTGCTGACCACCGTCCTCTCGATCGGTCAGTACTTCATCGAGCGGCACTACGCGAGAGGATCGAGCCGCGCAGTTCCCCTCTCCTGGCGGGAACGTCTCGGCCGGGGCACGACCCAGCCCGAGGGCTTCTTCAGTCATCAGGAGGCGAAGTGAGCGCCACCTCGGCACCGCTCGTGCGGATCGAGGGCCTGTGCAAACGCTACGGCTCGCTCCGCGTTCTGGACGGGATCGACCTGGACGTGGCGACCGGGGAGGTGGTCTGCATCATCGGGCCGTCCGGCTCGGGCAAGAGCACCATGCTGCGGTGCGTGAACCACCTCGAGCAGCCGGACTACGGGTCGGTCCGGGTCGACGGGGAGCTCATCGGGGTCCACGAGCGCCGCGGTCGGCTGGTCGACCTCCCGGCCCAGGAGCTGGCGCGCCAGCGCACGGCGATCGGGATGGTCTTCCAGGCGTTCAACCTCTTCGGCCACATGACGGTGCTGGAGAACATCGTGGAGGCCCCGATGCGGGTCCTTGGCCAGGACCGCGCAGCGGCCCGGGAGCACGCCCTGGCCCTGCTTGAGCACGTCCGGCTGGTGGGCAAGACCGACGCTTACCCCCGGCAGCTCTCCGGCGGACAGCAGCAGCGCGTGGCCATCGCACGGGCGCTGGCCATGCGACCCAAGGTCATGCTGTTCGATGAGCCCACCTCGGCCCTGGACCCCGAGACCGTGGGAGAGGTGCTCTCGGTAATGAAGCTCCTCGCCGACGACGGCCTGACCATGCTCGTCGTGACGCACGAGATCGACTTCGCGCGCGACGTCGCGGACCGGGTCGTCTTCGTGGACGGTGGCAGGATCATCGAGCAGGGGCCGCCCGCCGAGGTCATCGACCACCCTCGTGAGGAGCGCACACAGCGATTCTTGGCGCGCATCGGCACCGGGGCCGGTCCGGTCGACTAGCTCCCGCCGCACCTGACTTGGGACCGTCGGCGCTCAGTGCGGGCGGAGCAGCGCCAGGTCGGCGGAGATCTGTGCCGTCGCGTCGAGGAGGAACGGCAGGAACTCCTCCTTCAGCTGCTCGACCGAGACCCGGGACGTCGCCACGGAGATGTTGACGGCGTTGACGAACCGGCCCGACGGGTCGAGGACCGGCGCAGCGATCGACCGCGCACCCAGCTCGAGCTCCTGGTTGTTCAGGGCCCAGCCCTGCTCCCGGATCTCCACCAGCGAGTCTCGGATGGCCCCCTCGTCGGTCAGCGTCTGGGCGGTGAACTGCTCGCGCGGATAGGTCTCCAGGAAACGGTCGAGCTCCTCGTCACTGAAGGCGGAGAGCAGGACCCGCCCGGTGGAGGTACAGAACGCCGGCAGCCGGCGCCCCACGCTGAGTCGGATCGTCATGATCCGGTCCGCGGCGGCCCGAGCGATGTAGACGACGTCTCCGTCGTCGTACTCGCACGCCGAGCAGGACTCCCCGATCCGCAGGGAGAGCTTGTCGAGGTGGTCCTGGGTGACCTCCACGCTCGAGGACGAGGAGAGGAAGGCGTACCCCAGGTCGAGGACGCGTGGGCGGAGGAAGAAGCGTCCCTGCTTGGATCCCACGTAGCCGAGGGTCTGGAGGGTGAGCAGGAACCGCCGTGCGGAGGCCCGGCTCAGTCCCGTCAGCCGAGCGACGTCGGCGAGCATCAGCATGTCGTTCTCGTCGGAGAAGGCGCGGATGACCGCGAGGCCCCGGTCGAGGGACTGGACGAACTCACCCGACCCACGCTGGTCGGGTGCCCCTGCGTCCGGCATCGTCCCTCCCGAAGGTGATTATGGTTCGCTGAGCGAACATCATGGCAGAGAGCGGCCAGCCTTCGCCGGCCTACCGGAGGTAGGAGGCGCCGTTAACGTCGAGCGTGGCTCCGGTGAGATGACGGAGTCGGCCCTCGCAGAGGACAGCCACCAGGTCGGCGATCTCCGCGGGGGGCACGAGCTCACCCATGCTGAGCGTGCTGGTCAGTGCCTCCAGGCCCCCACGGTCCTGGGCCGAGGCCCGGGTCATTTCGGTGTCCACCGCTCCGGGGGCGACGAGGTAGGTGAGCACGCCCTCTGCGGCGTAGGCGCGGGCCACCGTCTTGAGCAGCGCGGCGGTGGCCGCCTTCGACGCGGCGTAGGCGGCGAGGTTCGGATGGCCGGCACCGCGGTGGGTGACCCAGCTGCTGATCCCGACCACGACCCCGGAGCCGGCGGTCCGGAAGTGGGCGACGGCCCGCCGGGTCAGCTCGGCCGGACTCAGCGTGTTCACCGCCAGCGCGCGGACAAACGCCTCGGCCCAGTCGGCGGGGTCCGCGTCGAACTCCACCTGCGGCATGACGCCGGCGTTCAGGACGACGGCGTCGAGCCCGTCCGTGACCCGCTCCACCTGGCTCCAGAGCTCCGCTGCGCCGTCCAAACTGCCGAGATCCGCCGAGAGGAGGTGGGCGCGACCCTCGTCGTAGCCTCGGATGGCCTCCAGCGCCCCGGAGCGCCCCTGGTGGTAGTGGGCCAGGACCGTGGCGTCGCTGTGGGCGAGCCTCTCCACGATTGCCCGGCCCACCCCACGGGAGGCACCGGTGACCAGCACCGTCTTCCCCAACAGGGTCATCCTCGTCACGCTTTCTCGGGTCGCCGGCAGGTGGACGGTGGTCACTGTAGCGAGTAAGTTCGGTCAGCGACCAACCGTTCGCTCAACGAACTTGGGGAGTCCGGGCATGACCACGCGCGATCCTGCTTCACCCGGCGTACGTCGCCGCCTCGGCCGGGCGACCACGTGAGGGTGCACACGCGCGGCATCGGACCCGCGGGCGAGGACGGCTCGATCGATGTCGACGGGCAGACCGTGCCGACCAGCGCCACCGACACCGTGGCCTCGGCCATGGTCGCCGCGGGCGTCCGCGGCTTCCGCGAGGCCGACCACGACGAGAAGCGCGGCCTGTGGTGCGGGATGGGCGTGTGCCACGAGTGCACCGTCTCGATTGAGGGGAACGGAGGGTCGCTGGCCTGCATGACCCCGGCCACCGACGGCGCCAGGGTCACCACCCAGCCCCTCCGACCGGCCGTGGGGTCCTCCCCGCCGAGCGCCGCGACCGAGGAGTCCGAGCTCTCCCCCGACGTCCTGGTCATCGGCGCCGGTCCCGCCGGCCTCGCCGCCGCCAACGACCTGGCGCGCCGCGGGCTGGACGTCGTGGTCGTCGACGACCGCTCGTCCTTGGGCGGCCAGTACTACAAGCAGCCGAACAAGGCCTTCGACCTCGACGAAGGGGCGCTGGACGAGCAGTACCGCGCCGGTCGCCGGCTCATCGACGAGGCGACCTCCTCCCCGGCGAAGATCCTGCTCGGTGTCACCGTCTGGGGCGCCTTCGGCGTCGACTATCTCCTCGCCCGGTCCGCCACCCACCGGTGGACGCTGCGCCCCCGACGGCTGGTGATCGCCGCGGGTGCCTACGAGCGCGGCGTCCCGATGCCCGGGTGGACGCTTCCCGGCGTGATGACCACCGGCGCCGGCCAGACCCTCCTCCGCTCGTACCAGGTCTCGCCCGGCAGCCGGGTGCTGGTGGCGGGCAACGGACCCCTGAACATCCAGTTCGCCGCCGAGCTGGCGCGGGCCGGGGTCGAGGTCGTCGCCCTGGTGGAGGCCGCACCGATCCGCAGCCTCAGCCGCGGGGGCGCCGTGGCCCGGATGGCGCTGGCCGCGCCGGGTCTGATGGCCAGTGGGGCGCGCTATCTGACGTCCCTGGGCGCCCGCCGGGTGCCCGTGCTGACGGGCTCCGTGGTGACCCGACTGGAGGGCGATCCCGCGGACGGGGTCACCCGCACCGTGGTGGCTCGGCTGGACGCCGACGGCACGACCCGAGGACCCGAGCGGGTCTTCGAGGTCGACGCCGTCTGCCTGGGCTACGGCTTCATCCCCAGCAGCGACCTGGCCCGGTCGTTGGGGTGCCGGCACGACATCGACGCCGACCGAGCGGCTCTGGTCGCCGTCACCGACCCCAGCGGACGCTCCAGCAACCCCCGGGTCTGGGTGGTCGGGGACAGCGCACGGGTCCTCGGCGCCGCCTACGCGCAGGTCCAGGGCCGCCTCGCCGCCGCCGCGATCGCCGACGACCTGGGAGCGGTCGGGAGTCGGACCGACGGCAGCGGTCTCCAGGCGCAGGCCCGTCGTCAGCAGTGCTTCCAGGCCGCCATGCTCCACCTCTTCTCCGCGCCGGTGCTCACCGACCAGCTGGCCACCCCGGACACCGTGGTGTGCCGCTGCGAAGGGATCACCTACGGCGAGATCCGCTCAGGGCTCGGCGACGGGGTCGGCACCTCCGGGTCGCTGAAACGGACCACCCGGGTCGGGATGGGCAAGTGTCAGGGCCGGTACTGCGGCCCCGTGGTGAATGCGATGAGCGCCGAGGCCAGTGGCAGCCCCGTGGGCGAGTTCTCCGGCTTCGCGCCCCAGGCACCGGTGAAGCCGGTCTCGATCAACGACATGGCCGCCCCTCCGGACGCGCTCCCCCGCTGAAGCGGAGCGGGTCGAAGGGCGTCAAGTCCATCGAGGCGCTCTGGCCGGTGGCCAACCGGGCCAGCGTCTGCCCCATCAGAGGGCTGGCCGTGAAGCCCATGTAGGGGTAGAGACCGAGGAAGATCCCGGGGCGGCTGGGCACCTCGCCCAGGATGGGTCGCTGGTCCGGCGTGCCGTTCCCGACGCCCACCCAGGTGCGCAGCAGCTTGACGTCGCCGATCATCGGGGCCACCACGATCGCGGTCCGCAGGTTCTGGCGCAGGGAGTCGGGATCCATCACCCAGGCTCCGCCCGCGTCGCGACGGGCGGGCCACCCTCCCCCGATCAGCAACGACCCGGTGGAGGCCTGCTTGAAGGTCAGGCGCCCGCCGGCGTAGTAGACGAGCTGGTCGACCATCGCCTCCACGCGCTCGGTCACGCTGACCTGGACCGCCTCGCTGGTGACAGGCAGGTGGACACCCACCTGCTCACCGAAGTGCGGCATGGCGTCCCCGACGCAGACGACCACCTTCCGCGCCAGCACGTCCCCCTGAGACGTCGAGACCACGTTGCCCTCCGACTCCGACCGGATCTCCTGCACCGCGCAGCCCGTGCGTACCTGCGCTCCGCGGCGCACGGCGGCCCGCGCGAAGGCCACCGCGGTCAGGAGCGGGTTCGCCTTGCCCTCGACGGGACACAGCTCGCCTCCCACGGCCCGGTCGGAGACCCAGGGCGCCAGGGCGACCAGCTCGTCGCGCCCGAGCATCCTGCTCGCGATGCCGACCGACCGCTCCAGCTCGACCTTGCGGGCGATGGCGGCGAGTTGGTCGGGGTGGTCCGCCACGAGCAGCCCGCCCTTCTTCGTCACCTCGAGGTCGGCTCCGAGCTCGTCGGCGAGGCCGTCCCACAGCGCCAGGGAGTCGGCCAGGAAGCGAAGTGCCGGCAGCCACGAGCGCGCCCACTCCTCTCCGAGGTGGAGGAAGGGCTCGTGCTGGATCTGTCCGTGCAGGCTGCCCGCGTTGCGGCCCGAGGCCTCCGTGTTCAGGTCGTGCCGCTCCAGCAGCACGACGCGAGCGCCGTACGTGCTCGCGTAGTAGGCGGTCGCACAACCGGTCGCACCGCCCCCCACGACGGCAAGGTCGAAAAACTCCCCCCTCGGTGTTCCCTCAGTCATGGCGCGCATCGTATCGTAGGCGTTCACAGAACGTACAAGTGTTCGCAGAGAGGTCACCATGGCCCAGCCGCAGTCGTTCGAGGGCAGCTACACCGTTGCGCTCACCCCGTTCTCCGACGACGGCGACACCATCGACATGTCCCGGCTCCGAGCCTTCTTGGACTGGCAGGTCGAGTCCGGTGTGCCCGGGGTGATCATGCTGGGGACGACCGGCGAGTTCATCACCCTCTCCCCCGAGGAACGGCGTCTGGTCGTCGCGGAGACGGTCTCCCACATCGGCGGTCGCATCCCGGTGCTCGTCGGCACGATGAA
>JBBPYL010000117.1:0-7600 GCA_038199935.1 Propionibacteriales bacterium
CCCGGAGCCGTGCCGACCCCCCCGCGCGCGGGGTCGTCGCTGGCCACCGCTGCGGCACTAGGGTGGGGACCATGCAGCAGTACCTCGACCTCCTCCGCCGGGTGCTCGACGACGGCGTCACGAAGTCAGACCGCACCGGCACCGGGACCCGCAGCGTCTTCGGTCACCAGATGCGTTTCGACCTCGCCGCGGGGTTCCCGCTGGTCACGACCAAGAAGGTGCACACCCGCTCGGTGTTCGCCGAGCTGCTGTGGTTCCTGCGTGGTGACACCAACGTGACGTGGCTGCGTGAGCGTGGAGTCTCGATCTGGGACGAGTGGGCCGACGAGGACGGTGACCTCGGTCCCGTCTACGGCTACCAGTGGCGCTCCTGGCCCGTGCCGGACGGCGCGCACGTCGACCAGATCGCCCAGGTCGTCGACAACCTCCGGTCCGACCCGGACAGCCGCCGACACCTGGTGTCGGCCTGGAACGTCGCCGACCTGCCCCAGATGGCGCTGGCCCCGTGCCACGCGCTGTTCCAGTTCTACGTGGCGCCAGGCGAGTCGGGTCGGGGCCGGCTCTCCTGCCAGCTCTACCAGCGCTCGGCCGACGTCTTCCTCGGCGTCCCCTTCAACATCGCCTCCTACGCGCTGCTGACCCACATGGTGGCGCAGGTCGTCGACCTCGAGGTGGGAGACTTCGTGCACACCCTCGGCGACGCCCACCTCTACGCCAACCACGTCGAGCAGGCGCGGATCCAGCTCGCCCGGGAGCCGCACCCGCTCCCGCGCCTGCGTCTGGACCCGGAGGTGCGCTCGCTGGACGGCTTCGACCTCGAGCACATCGCCGTGGAGGGCTACGCACCCCACCCCGGCATCAAGGCCCCGATCGCCGTATGACCCTGCCGGAGGCCTCGGCAACGGACCCGAGGGACCGGCCGCTGCGCGTGGTGATGGTCGCGGCGTACGCGGAGAACAGGGTGATCGGTCACGGGGGAGGGATCCCGTGGCACCTCCCCGAGGACCTGCGCCACTTCCGTGAGGTGACCACCGGTCACACCCTGCTGTTGGGCCGCGTCACCCACGAGGGCATCGGGCGACCCCTGCCCCGGCGGACCAACCTGGTGCTGACCCGGCAGCAGGGCTGGACCTCCGAGGGCGTCCTCGTCGTCTCCTCGATCGAGGAGGCGCTGGAGCGCGGCCGGGCCCTGCACGCCGAGACGGGGGCGGACCTGATGGTCGCGGGAGGCACCCAGGTCTACCAAGCCGCCATGCCCCACGCCACCCATCAGGTGCTCACCCTGGTCCCCGGGCACCCCGAGGGCGACAGCCACTACCCCGACCTCGACGCCGCGCAGTGGCGCGAGGCGCGGCGTCAGGACCACGACGGGTTCACCCGGGTCTGGCTCGAGCGCCGGGCCCCGCTGCCCGCGCCCGTCGTCGCCGACCAGCCGTGACCGGGCCCAGCCGGTCGGCACCAGGCGTTAGCCTGGGTCGCATGACGTTGGCACCTGCTCCTTTCGGTCGTGTGCTGACGGCGATGGTCACCCCCTTCGACCCCGACGGTGCGCTCGACCTCGACGCGGCCGCACGGGTCGCGGAGCACCTGCGGGACCTCGGCCACGACGGGGTCGTCGTCTCGGGCACGACGGGCGAGTCGCCGACCACGTCGATCCAGGAGGACGGGCTCGTGCTCCGCGCGGTTCTCGAGGCGGTCGGCGAGACCATGACCGTGATCGCCGGGGTCGGCACCAACGACACCGCACACTCCGTCGAGCTTGCAGTCCAGGCCGAGAAGCTCGGGGCCCACGGCACGCTGGTGGTCACCCCGTACTACAGCAAGCCGACCCCCGAGGGGGTGACGGCGCACTTCTTGGCCGTGGCTGACGCCGCCGGACTGCCGGTGATGCTCTACGACATCCCGGGGCGGTCCTGCGTCACGATCGCGGCCGAGACCTACGACGCGGTCGCGACCCACGAGAGGATCGTCGCGGTCAAGGACGCCGTCGGTGACGTGCACCGCGGAGTCCACCTGATGGACCGCACGGGGCTGGCCTTCTACTCCGGGGACGACGTGCTGAACCTGGCCTGGCTGACCCACGGCGGGGCCGGGGTGGTCTCGGTCGTCGGGCACGTCGCGGGCCGCCGGTACGTCGAGATGGTCTCCGCCCTCGAGCGGGGCGACCTCGACGCAGCGCTGCACATCTACCGCGACCTCGTCCCCGTCGTCGACGTGGTCATGAACCGCGCTCAGGGAGCGATGACGGCGAAGGCCGCCCTCGAGCTCCTCGGCGTGCTCGGCAACCGTGTCGTGCGCCTCCCGCTGGTGCCCGCCGACGACGCCCTGGTCACCGAGATCGCGCACGTGCTCACCCACGCGGGACTGCTCGGCGACCGTGCGGTCGCTGGCTCCCGATGACCCCCACACCCCCCATCAGCGCCACCACCCACGTGGTCACCGCGACCACCCAGAACCCAGAATCGAGCACTCCATGAGCCGACCCCATCCCGAGCTGGCCGCTCCCGGACCGCTGGCCCCGAACGGACTCCGGGTCACCCCGCTGGGCGGCCTGGGGGACGTTGGCCGGAACATGACCGTCTTCGAGTACGACGGGCGGCTTCTGCTGGTCGACTGCGGCGTGCTCTTCCCCGAGGACCATCACCCCGGCGTCGACCTGATCCTGCCCGACTTCGAGTCGATCCGGGACCGGTTGGACGCGGTCGAGGCCCTGGTGCTGACCCACGGCCACGAGGACCACATCGGCGCGACGCCGTACCTGCTCCGCGAGCGCGCCGACATCCCCCTGGTGGGCTCGAAGCTCACCTTGGCGCTGCTGTCCTCGAAGCTGCGCGAGCACCGCCTCAAGGAGACCGCCCAGCACGTGGTGGCCGAGGGCGACCGGATCTCCTTCGGTCCCTTCGACCTCGAGTTCGTCGCTGTCAACCACTCGATCCCCGATGCGTTGGCCATCGCCATCCGCACCGGGGCCGGCCTGGTGCTGCACACCGGGGACTTCAAGATGGACCAGCTCCCGCTGGACGGCCGGATCACCGACCTCAACGCCTTCGCCCGTCTCGGCGACCAGGGCGTGGACCTCTTCATGGTCGACTCCACGAACGCGGAGATGCCCGGCTTCACCGTCAAGGAACGCGACATCACTCCGGTGCTCGACCGCGTCTTCCACCAGAGCCGCGAGCAGCGGATCATCGTCGCCTGTTTCGCCTCGCACGTGCACCGCGTGCAGCAGATCATGGACACCGCCGTCGCCCACAAGCGCAAGGTCGCCTACGTCGGGCGCTCGATGGTGCGCAACATGGGGGTCGCCCGCGACCTGGGCTACCTGCGCGTCCCGGACAACACCCTGGTCGACGCCAAGGAGCTGGCCAACTTCCCCCCCGAGCGCACGGTGCTCATCTCGACCGGGTCGCAGGGAGAGCCGTTGTCCGCGCTGTCCCGGATCGCCTCACGCAACCACCACTTCGTGCACATCGAGGAGGGCGACACCGTCGTCCTGGCCTCATCGCTCATCCCGGGCAACGAGAACGCGGTCTATCGGGTGATCAACGGACTGTCCCGCTGGGGGGCCAACGTGGTGCACAAGGGCAACGCCCTGGTGCACGTCTCGGGTCACGCCTCGGCTGGTGAGCTCCTCTACTGCTACAACATCGTCAAGCCGCGCAACGTGATGCCCATCCACGGCGAGATCCGGCACCTGCGGGCGAACGCCGACCTGGCCAAGGCCACCGGCGTGCCAGCGGCTCAGGTCGTCGTGGTCGAGGACGGGGTGGTCGTCGACCTGGTCGACCACGTGGCCACGATCGCGGGGAAGGTCGACTGCGGCTACGTGTTCGTCGACGGCTCGTCGGTCGGCGAGGTCGGGGAGACCCTGCTCACGGACCGCCGCATCCTCGGCGAGGAGGGGTTCATCTCGGTGATCGTGGTCGTGGACTCCGTCAGCGGCAAGGTGGCCGGTGGCCCCGAGATCCACGCCCGCGGGTTCGCCGAGGACGACGGCGTCTTCGACGACATCAAGCAGCCGCTGGTCGACGCCATCAACGCGGCGCTCTCCGAGGGCGTCAACGATCCCTACCAGCTCCAGCAGACGATCCGCAGGGTCACCGGCCGGTGGGTGTCCAACCGGCACCGCCGCCGTCCGATGATCATCCCGGTGGTCGTCGAGGCGTGAGGCAGGCCCGGTCATCGTTGGTGGCGCCGTAGTCCCCACCCCGCGAGGGCCGCGATCGCGCAGGCGACGCCGACGATGATCGGGAGCAGGTAGCTCAAGACCTCCAAGCCGTCGCCCCACCCGGACTCCTGGTAGCGACTCACCACCCGGTGCGCGGTGGCGACCTGCGGGACGACGGCGGCGAGCACGGCCGCCCCGCCGGCGCGCGGCCAGAGCCAGGCGCAGCAGAACACGGGCACGACGAGTCCCAGCGCGACCATCAGCGTGGACGGGTGCAGGAACTCGGTGTCGTAGTCGTTGCGCGAGAGTCGGGTCACCCCGGACGCGCTGGCCAGGCCCACGAGGCCGATGACGGCCGACGCGGCGCAGGTCGCCAGGGTCAGGAGCACGGACACGGAGCGGCGGACGTTCGTCGTCGAGGGCATGACCTCAGGGTAGGAAGCCGTGCGCTCGCCCACATCCGTCCGCGTACTCAGGTCGAGGACTCAGCCGTAGCGGGTGAGGTCGTCGACCTTGCGCAGTCGCTTGTCGGCGTACATCGCCCGGTCGGCGGCGTCCAGCTGCTCCTCGGGAGTCAGGTCCATGTCCGTGGTGTGCACGCCCACACTGGCGGTGATGCCCACGACCTGGCGGCCGTGCAGGCCGGGTACGCCCTCGGCGGTGATGGTCGTGGAGGGCAGGAGCACTGCCACCGCGGTGACCGCGGTGCGCACCCGCTCGGCCAGGGCCAGCCCGGCCGCGGCGTCGGTCCCGTGGGCGACGACGACGAACTCGTCCCCGCCCAGCCGGGCCACCAGGTCCCCCTCCCGGGCCACTGAGGCCAGCGCATCGGCGACGGCGCGCAGGACCTGGTCCCCGATGAGGTGGCCGTGCCGGTCGTTGATGTCCTTGAAGTCGTCGAGGTCGACCAGCACCAGGCTGGTTGTCCGCACGCCAGGATCGGACGGGGCCGGGTGGGACGAGCGGCGCGGCGCCGTCAGGGCCAGCTGGACGGCGCGGCGGTTGCCCACCGAGGTGAGGGCGTCCTCCAGGGCGGCCTGGCGGGCCTCCCGGTGGTCGTGTCGCAGCCGCTCCAGATCCAGCTCGGCGGTCGCTCCCTGCAGGGTGCTCAGCCGCTGCTGCCAGAGCATCCGGCTCATCAGCAGGGCGTAGGCGCGACCGGACTCCGCGCCCGGAAGACCCGCGGCGTACTCCATCTCGACCAGGACCCACTGGACACTGGCGGTGATCTGCCAGTCGCCGGCCTGGGTGGACTCCTGCGCGGCCTCGCGGGCGACGTCCAGCGCCTCGTCGCACCGACCGACCTTCCACAGGGCGCGGGCCAGCGTGGCCCCCACCCAGGCTCGGCTGCCCCGGAAGGGCACGTGCTGGTCGCTGCGCCAGGCCTCGTCGAGGTCGACGATCGTGGCGGCGGGGTCCCCCTGCTGGCGTGAGCCCAGCTCGATGGCGTGGCAGAGCGCGACCAGCGCGTGGGCACCGGCCCGACGCCCTTCCTCCAGCGCCCGCACCGCGAAGGCGTGGCCGCGCCTCAGGTGGTCCTGGGCCTCGCCCGCAGAGCCCTCGTGCGGATCGGCTCGGAGGAGCTCGCCCGCCCAGCGCAGGTGCAGCTCGGCCAGGTTGGCCAGGTCGATGGCCCGCTCCTCGAGAAGCGGCATGGGGCTGGCCTCGAGGTGCAGCGCCGCCTCGAAGTGGGGCTCGGCCAGCTCGTAGAGCCGCAGGTCGAGGTAGACGCAGGCCAGTCCGGTGTGCGCCCAGCCGGCCAGGCCTTCGTCCTGGCAGTGGCTGAGCTCGAGCTCCGCACCGACCAGGTCGGTCAGGGCGGACTCGATGAACCGGGCGTGGACGTGGCCCGAAGCACGCAGGGAGAGCGCGTTCGAGGCCCAGCCGGCCGCTCCGGCCTCGCGGGCGAGCAGGAGACACCGCCCCGTGGCGTCGATCTGTGCCTCGCCGTGGCCGAGGTTGAGCTCGGCCACGGCCACCACGTACCACAGAGCCGCCTGCTCGGTCAGCGACGCTCGCGGGTCCCGCAGCGCGGCGCGGCCGATCTCCACCGCCTCCTGGGGGGAGCCGCCCTGCGCCAGCGTCATCACGCGTGCGGCCGTCCCGGACAAGGTCACGCGGATGATTGTCCCGTGCATGCGTTCTCCGCGCGGTCGAATGACGCAACAACCGGGCTCCGGCCCGCCGCGGGTGTCCTTCCTCCGGCGGTTCGAGGAAGGGCGGCGACCGCGATCGGAGCGCGCTGGTCGGCGTGTGACGCGTGTGACAGATGTGGTCCTCACCTACGCTGCTCCCATGGCGACCCGCACGTCTTCCCCGCCGTCGTCGTCGAAGAGCAAGGGTAAAAGCCCCACCTCCTCGCGATCGCGGCCGTCCGGAAGCCAGTCCCGAAGCAAGAAGCCCGCCGCGAAGGGTGGCTCGTCGACCGCGAAGTCGAGCCGCCCGGCGCCCCGAGCGGTCCGCTCCGGCACTGGCCCCGTCGGCGCGACGTTCGCTGCCCTCGGGCGCGGCCTGCTTGCGGTGTGGAGCGGGCTGGCCCACCTCCTCGGCGCGGCCGCCCGGGCGATCGGCCACAGTGCGCGCGACCTCGACCCCGAGCACCGTCGGGACGGGGCCGGGCTGCTCTTCGTGGCCCTCGCCGTCGTCGTGGCCGCTGCGGTGTGGTGGGAGCTGCCCGGAACGGTCGGTGACCTGACCCGCACGGTGGTGACCGGCTCCGTCGGGCTGGTCGGCTGGTTCGTCCCCCTGCTGCTGTGCTTCGTGGCCTGGCGCACGTTGCGCGACCCCCAGGCCAACGGACCCGTGGGGCGTCAGGTCATCGGCTGGGTCGCCCTGCTCTTCGGGGTGCTCGGGCTGGTCCACGTCGCCAACGGCAGTCCCGACCCGGTCGCTGGGGACACCTCGACTCTGCGGCAGGCCGGGGGAGCGGTCGGCTTCGTGGTCGGCTCGCTGTGCACGGACCTGCTGCGCAGCAACTTCGTCGTCGTTCCCCTCCTGGTGCTGCTCTCGGTCTTCGGCCTCCTGGTCATCACGGCCACCCCGCTCTACCAGGTCCCGTCCCGGCTGGCCCACCTGCGCGACAGCCTGCTCGGGCGAGGCGGTGAGGGTGCGGCGAGCTCCGCGTCCGAGCCCGAGCCCGAGCCGGCGACGCGCCCAGGACGACGACGCAGTCGGGTGGCGTCCATGGCCGATGCCGAGACGGCGGACCCCCACGCGGGGGAGGAGCCTTACACCACCCCGGTCCTGGAGGAGCGCGCGCTCCGAGGCCGCAAGAAGAGGACGGCACCGGACGACGGCGCTGGCCCAGAGTTCAGCCCCGAGAACAACGCAGGGAACACCTCGGGGAGTGCGGGTTCGGCCCACGAGTCGGCCCCCGACGATGAACGCACCGAGGCGCCGCCCCACACGCCGCTCCCGGCCCGGGTCGAGCAG
>JBBPYL010000118.1:0-23416 GCA_038199935.1 Propionibacteriales bacterium
CCGCCGCACCACGACATCTACTCCATCGAGGACCTCAAGCAGCTGATCCACGACCTGAAGAACGCCAACACCGAGGCCCGGGTGCACGTCAAGCTCGTCGCCGAGGTCGGGGTCGGGACGGTCGCGGCCGGGGTCTCCAAGGCGCACGCCGACGTGGTGCTGATCTCCGGGCACGACGGCGGCACCGGGGCGGCTCCGCTGACCTCGCTCAAGCACGCCGGCGGCCCCTGGGAGCTCGGCCTGGCCGAGACCCAGCAGACGCTGCTCCTGAACGGTCTGCGCGACCGGATCGTGGTGCAGGCCGACGGCCAGTTGAAGACCGGGCGCGACGTGATCATCGCCGCGCTGCTGGGCGCGGAGGAGTTCGGGTTCGCCACCGCGCCCCTGGTCGTCTCCGGCTGCATCATGATGCGGGTCTGCCACCTGGACACCTGCCCGGTCGGCGTGGCCACCCAGAACCCGGTCCTGCGCGAGCGCTACACCGGCAAGGCCGAGCACGTGGTGAACTTCTTCATCTACATTGCCGAGGAGGTGCGTGAGCTCCTCGCCGAGCTCGGCTTCCGCACCCTGCAGGAGGCGGTCGGCCAGGTCGAGACCCTCGACGTCGCCCAGGCCGTCGAGCACTGGAAGGCCTCCGGGCTCGACCTGTCCCCGGTGCTGCACGTGCCGGACCTGCCCGAGGGGGCCGTCCGGCACCACGCCGTCGCCCAGGACCATGGCCTCGAACGAGCCCTGGACAACGAGCTGGTCGAGCTGTGCCGTCCCGCGCTGGACCGAGGCGAGCCGGTGCGCGCCCAGCTCGCGATCCGCAACGTCAACCGGACCGTCGGCACGATCCTGGGTCACGAGGTGACCAAGCGCTACCGCCACGAAGGTCTGCCCGAGGGCACCATCGACCTCACGTTCACCGGATCGGCGGGGCAGTCCTTCGGGGCCTTCCTGCCTCCGGGCATCACGCTGCGGCTCGAGGGCGACGCCAACGACTACGTCGGCAAGGGCCTCTCGGGCGGGCGCATCGTGGTCCGTCCGGACCGGTCCGCGACCTTCGAGGCCGCCGATCAGATCATCGCCGGGAACGTGATCGGGTACGGCGCCACCCGGGGCGAGATCTACCTGCGCGGGCAGGTGGGGGAGCGCTTCTGCGTCCGCAACTCCGGAGCGACCGCGGTCGTCGAGGGCGTGGGCGACCACGGCTGCGAGTACATGACCGGAGGACGCGTGGTCGTCCTGGGGTCCACGGGGCGCAACTTCGCCGCGGGCATGTCCGGTGGCGTCGCCTTCGTCCTCGACCTGGACCCGGCCCGGGTCAACGGCGAGCTCGTCGAGCTCGCCCCGGTCGACGGCGACGCGGCCGAGGAGCTGCACGCCATCCTGCGCCGCTACCACGAGGAGGCGGCCTCTGACCTGGCCGAGGGACTGCTGGCGGACTGGGACGCCGCCGTACGCCGCTTCACCGAGGTCATGGCCACCGACTACAAGGCGGTGATCGCGGCCAAGGAGTCGGCCGAGGCCGAGGGCCTCTCCGAGGACGAGACCGCCACGAAGATGATGGAGGCACTCCATGGCTGACCCGAAGGGCTTCCTCAAGCACGGCCGCCGGGTCGCGGACCGTCGTCCGGTCGACGAGCGCGTCCACGACTGGAACGAGGTCTACCCCGGGAGCGCCGGCCGGGCGCTGCTGCCCATCATCACCGAGCAGGCCGGTCGCTGCATGGACTGCGGCATCCCGTTCTGCCACCAGGGCTGCCCGCTGGGCAACATCATTCCCGAGTGGAACGACCTGGTCTGGCGGGAGGACTGGGAGGGCGCGAGCGAGCGGCTGCACGCGACGAACAACTTCCCCGAGTTCACCGGCCGGCTGTGCCCGGCCCCGTGCGAGACGGCCTGCGTGTTGGGGATCAACCAGGACCCGGTGACGATCAAGAACGTCGAGGTGACCATCGCCGACAAGGCGTGGGACGCGGGTCTGGTGCGTCCGGAGGCACCCGAGTGGCTGACCGGCAAGACGGTGGCCGTGATCGGCTCCGGGCCTGCCGGCCTGGCCACCGCGCAGCAGCTGACTCGCGCCGGCCACACCGTCGCCGTCTACGAGCGCGCGGACGAGATCGGCGGGCTGATGCGCTACGGCATCCCCGAGTTCAAGATGGAGAAGAAGCACCTGGACCGGCGGCTGACCCAGATGCGCCGCGAGGGCACCGTCTTCCGGGCCGGGGTCGACGTGGGGAACGACCTGACCGGCGCCGACCTGAGGGAGCGCTTCGACGCGGTCGTCCTCTCGGTCGGGGCGACGATCTCCCGCGATCTGCCGATCGAGGGTCGTGAGCTCGGTGGGATCCACCAGGCCATGGAGTTCCTGCCGCAGGCCAACCGGGTGGCCAGCGGCGTCGACGTCACCGCCCAGATCACCGCCACGGGCAAGCACGTCGTGATCATCGGCGGAGGCGACACCGGGGCCGACTGCCTGGGCACCTCGCACCGGCAGGGCGCCGCGTCGGTGACCCAGTTGGAGATCATGCCCGAGCCCGGGACCGACCGTCCCTCCGCCCAGCCCTGGCCGACGTACCCGATGCTGTTCCGCGTCTCCTCGGCGCACGAGGAGGGGGGAGACCGGGTCTACTCCGTGTCCACCCAGGCCTTCCTCGGCGACGAGGACGGGCGGGTGCGAGCGCTGCGGCTGGTCGAGGTGCAGTTCGCCGACGGCGAGTTCCGCGACGTCGAGGGCACCGAGCACGAGATCGAGGCCCAGCTGGTCCTTTTCGCGATGGGCTTCACCGGTCCCCAGCAGACCGGGTTGGTCGAGCAGCTCGCCGTCGAGCTCGACCCTCGCGGCAACATCGTGCGCGACGACGACTACATGTCCTCGGTGCCCGGTGTGTTCGTGGCCGGCGACGCGGGACGGGGTCAGTCGTTGATCGTCTGGGCCATCGCCGAGGGTCGCGCCGCGGCCGCCTCGGTGGACCGGTTCCTCACCGGTGCGACCACCCTGCCGTCCCCGATCCCGCCGACAGCGCGGCCGCTCGTGGTCTGAGCGACTGCGCCCCCGACCCGGGGGTCGCCGGGATCACCAGCAGCGGCGTACCGCGCCGTTGGATCGATCCATTCCTGAGCAGTAAGGTCGTCTCGTGCGTAGAGCAAAGATCGTCTGCACCCTTGGTCCCGCCGTGGCGACGCCGGAGGGCATCCGGGCGCTGGTGGACGCAGGCATGGACGTGGCCCGGATGAACCTCAGCCACGGGTCGTACGCCGACCACGAGCGCGTCTACAAGATGGTCCGGCAGGCCTCGGACGAGAGCGGCCACGCGATCGGCATCTTCGCCGACCTCCAGGGCCCGAAGATCCGGCTCGGGACCGTCGCCGACGGGCCCGTGCACCTCGCCGGGGGCGCGGCCTTCACCATCACCACCCGCGACGTTCCCGGTGACGCCGAGATCTGCTCCACGACGTACGCCGGGCTGCCCGGGGACGTCGAGGTCGGCGACCCCATCCTGATCGACGACGGCAAGGTGCGCCTGGAGGTCACCGCCGTCGACGACACCGACGTGGAGACCGTCGTCCGGGTCGCCGGCCGGGTCAGCAACCACAAGGGCATCAATCTGCCCGGTGTGGCCGTCTCGGTCCCGGCGCTCTCGGAGAAGGACAAGGAGGACCTGCGCTGGGCACTGAGGCTGCGGGTCGACTACGTCGCGCTGTCCTTCGTCCGCTCCGCGGCCGACGTCGAGGACGTCCGGGCCATCATGCGCGAGGAGGGCGTCAGCCTCCCGGTCATCGCCAAGATCGAGAAGCCACAGGCGATCGAGAACATCGAGGAGATCGTCGACGCGTTCGACGGCTTCATGGTGGCCCGTGGTGATCTCGGCGTCGAGTGCCCGCTCGAGGACGTCCCTTTCCTGCAGAAGCAGGTCGTCGACGTCGCCCGACGCCACGCCAAGCCGGTCATCGTCGCCACCCAGATGCTCGAGTCGATGATCTCCTCGCCGCGGCCCACCCGGGCCGAGGCCTCCGACGTGGCCAACGCGGTCCTCGACGGCGCGGACGCCGTGATGCTCTCCGGCGAGACCAGCGTGGGGGCCTACCCCCTCGAGGCGGTCGCGGTGATGGCCAGGATCATCGTCTCCACCGAGTCCCACGGGCTGGCCCGGATGACGGCCATCGACTGGCAGCCGCGCAGCCGCGGTGGCGTGATCGCCAAGGCCGCGGCCGAGGTCGCCGAGCGGGTCGGAGCGAAGTACCTGGTCGCGTTCACCCAGAGCGGCGACTCCGCGCGCCGGCTGGCCCGGTACCGGGGCGGCGTCCCGATGCTGGCCTTCACCCCGGTCGACGTCGTCCGCTCCCAGTTGGCGATGTCCTGGGGGGTGGAGACCTTCAAGGCCCCCGAGGTCGAGCACACCGACGAGATGGTCCGCCAGGTCGACGAGCACCTGCTGAAGATCAACCGCGTCACGGAGGGCGACCTGGTGGTCATCATCGCCGGCAGCCCGCCGAGCCTCCCGGGCAGCACGAACGCGCTGCGGATCCACCGGATGGGCGACGCGATCAACGAGATCTCACCGGCCTACCGCCGCGAGAGCTGAGCGGCTGCTCCTCGGGCTGATCGGCGTACGTCGCGGCAGCGCCTCGGTCGCGAGCAGGAGTGCCCCGGGTGGGACTCGAACCCACACTGGACGGTGTTTGAGACCGCGTTCTCTGCCGATTGGAATACCGGGGCCTGCGCCGGATCAGGCTACCGGACCCGTCGGCGTGCGGCCGTCCGCGGGCGGCGGCCGGACGGGCTGCGTACCGCTAGCCTGGACCCTGTGAGCGCCTCCTCCGTATCGCCGACCTCCGCCGAGGCGCAGTCGCCGCGGCGGCGCGTCGTCATCGCCGAGGACGAGGCCCTGATCCGGCTCGACCTCGCCGAGATGTTGGCCGAGGAGGGGTACGACGTCGTCGGCCAGGCCGGGGACGGGCAGCGCGCCGTCGAGCTCGCGCGTGAGCTGCGGCCCGACCTGGTCGTCCTGGACGTCAAGATGCCGCGCCTGGACGGGATCTCGGCGGCCGAGCAGATCGGCGCCGAGGGGATCGCCCCGGTGGTCATCCTCACCGCCTTCAGCCAGCGCGACCTCGTCGAGCGTGCCCGCGACGCCGGCGCGATGGCGTACGTGGTCAAACCCTTCACCAGCGACACCCTGGTCCCGGCGGTGGAGATCGCCCTGAGCCGGCACGCCGAGCGCACCCTGCTCGAGGCGGAGGTGTCCGGACTCCAGGAGCAGCTGGACACCCGCAAGGCGGTGGACCGGGCCAAGAGCGTCCTGCAGGAGCAGCTCTCCCTGACCGAGCCCGAGGCCTTCCGCTGGATCCAGAAGACCGCGATGGACCTGCGGCTGTCCATGCGCCAGGTGGCCGAGGGGGTCCTCACCCACGGCCCCTCCGTCTCCGGCTGAGAGCCCGGCCCCGCTGGAGCCTGCTGTGCCGAGCCCTGAGGCCTGTCGAGGTCACAGATCTACAACGGACCCTTACCATTTTGCCCGTCGCAGCCGTGGGAGAGGCTGGTTTCGCGCTAGGTTCAGCGCGCAAGAGTGTTCCCCGACCCCTGGGGGGAGCACCATCTCTCTCAATCACGGAGGCTCCATTGATCCGGCCCACCCGATTCTGGCGCACGGCCGCGGTCCTCGCGACTGCGTCCCTCGCGCTCACTGCCTGTGGCAGCGACGAGCCCGCCGACACCGCCAGCGGTGACGAAAGCACGGCGAGCGAGACCCCCAGTGAGGAGCCCAGCGCCACCGCGGCGAAGGGTGACGGGACGCTGCGCATCGGCTCCCTGCTGCCGCAGACCGGCGACCTCGCCTTCCTCGGCCCGCCGGAGTTCGCCGGTGTCGACCTCGCGGTCAAGGACATCAACGCGGCCGGCGGCGTGCTCGGCAACGACGTCGAGCGCTTCAACGCCGACTCCGGTGACGGCACCCCGGACATCGCGGGCGCCGAGGTGGACAAGCTCTTCAACGAGAACGTCGACGCCATCATCGGCGCGGCTGCGTCGAGCGTCTCGATCAGCGTGCTGGACAAGATCACCGGCGCCGGCGTCGTGCACTTCTCCCCGGCGAACACCTCGGCCGGCTTCGACACCGTCGAGGACAACGGCCTCTACTTCCGTACCTCGCCCTCGGACCGTCTCCAGGGTCAGGTCATCGGCAACCTCGCGGTCGAGGACGGCTTCGACAACGTCGCCATCATGGCTCGCCAAGACTTCTACGGCGAGGGTCTCGCCGATCAGGTGAAGAGCACGCTGGAGGAGAAGGGTGCCTCGGTCAGCGAGTACGTCCTCTACTCTGCCGACGCGCAGAACTTCACCGCGGACGTGAACAAAATCGCCGCGTCGAAGCCTGACGCGCTGGTCCTGGTCGCCTTCGAGGAGACCACCAAGATCATCCCGCAGCTGATCGCGAAGGGGATCGGTCCCCAGGACATCCAGCTCTACTTCGTGGACGGCAACCTGGCCGACTACTCCAAGGAGAAGTTCGACCTGACCGGGGTCAAGGGCACGGTGCCCACGGCTGCCGACCTAGACCCGGGCTTCAACGACCGGCTCAAGGAGATCAACCCCAAGCTGAAGGACTTCTCCTACGGTCCTCAGTCCTACGACGCCGCCGTCATCATCGCCCTCGCTGCTGTTGCGGCGAACGACGACGACGGGGTGGCGATCGGCAAGCAGATCGTCGACGTGACTCGTGAGGGCACCCAGTGCACCTCCTTCGAGGAGTGCAAGACGCTGCTCGAGGACGGTGAGGACATCGACTACCAGGGTGCCAGCGGTCCCACGGACATGAACGACACCGGTAGCCCGGCCGCGGGCACCATCGGTATCAACGTGTACGAGAAGGGCAACACCTACAAGCAGGTCGACTCGGTCTCCGGCGTCATCAACTGACCTCGGGTCTCCCGGCACCACGCGTAGGACGCACCACCCGCAGGACGCACGACCACGACCCGAAGGCCCGGCCTCACCGCCGGGCCTTCGGCGTGTCCGGACGGATCCCGAACCCGACCCCACCCCGCCGCGTCTGCACGCCAGGGACCGGCCGAGTCGGCGGGTGTGCACGCCGAGACACGGGCATGAGCGCCGAGTCGGCGGGGTGGGTCAGCCCTTGGCCAGGGTGCCGAGGTAGAGCTCGATGACCTTGGGGTCCTTCGACAGCTCCGCGCCGGTCCCGGTGTAGGCGTTGCGTCCCTGGTCCAAGACGTACCCCCGGTCGCAGATCTGCAGGCACCGGGCGGCGTTCTGCTCGACCATCACCACCGACACCCCGGCGCGGTTGATCCGACGGGTCTGCACGAAGACCTCGTCCTGCATGACCGGGGACAGCCCTGCGGAGGGCTCGTCGAGCAGCAGCACCGACGGCTCCATCATCAGCGCCCGGCCCATGGCCACCATCTGGCGCTCACCACCCGAGAGCGAGCCGGCGCGCTGGGCGCGACGGTTGAGCAGGGCCGGGAAGAGGTCGCCGACGAACTCGAAGCGCTCCTTGAACGACGAGGGCCGCTGGTAGGCCCCCATCTCCAGGTTCTCCTGGATGGTCAGCGAGGGGAAGACGTTGTTGCTCTGCGGCACGAATCCGATGCCCTTGGTGACCAGCGCGTCGGCGCGCTGGTTGGTGACGTCCTCACCGCCGAGGCGGACCGACCCGGTCTTGATCTTGACCAGGCCGAAGAGCGCCTTGAGCAGCGTGGACTTGCCGGCGCCGTTGGGGCCGATGATGCCGACCAGCTCGCCCTTGTGGCAGTACAGGTCGGCCCCGTTGAGGATGTTGACCCCGGGGAGGTAGCCGGCGATCAGGTCGTCGGCCCGGAGGACGGCGCCCTCAGCCGCAGCGAGGTGTACGTCGCGACCCGGGAGCTCGGCTGTGTCTCGTGGTCCGCTGCTCTCGCTGGACTCGTCGTCGATGAAGTCCTCGCTCACGACCGGTTCTCCCTCGTCTGCTCGATCTCTGCCTCGGCCTCGGCCAGGATCCGTTGCTCCTCCTCGAAGGTGAGCTCGGTGTCGTGGTGCGCGCCCAGGTAGGCGTCGATCACGCGCTGGTCCTGCATCACCGCATCGGGCGGGCCTTCAGCCACCACCTTGCCCTGGGCCATCACGATCACCCAGTCGGAGATGTCACGGACCATGTCCATGTCGTGCTCGACGAAGAGCACCGTGCGGCCCTCGTCGCGCAGCGACTTCACGTGGCCCAGCAGCGACTGCTTCAGCGCCGGGTTCACCCCGGCCATCGGCTCGTCGAGCATGACCAGCTCCGGGTCGGCCATCAGCGCACGCGCCATCTCGAGCAGTTTGCGCTGACCGCCGGAGAGGGAGCCCGCGAAGTCCTCACGCTTCTTGATGAGCAGGAAGCGCTCCAGCAGGTGGTCGGCCTTCTCGGTGTTCGACGTCTCCTGGGCCCGCCACAGCGGAGCGAACATGGCCGAGAGCAGCCCCTCACCCTTCTGGCCGGTGGCTCCCACGCGCATGTTCTCGATGACGGTGAGCTTCGAGAGCACCTTGGTCAGTTGGAAGGTACGGATCATCCCCATCCGGGCGACCTTGTACGCCGGCACCTTGTCCAGGCTCCGCCCGTTGAACGACCAGGCTCCGGAGTCGGGTCGGTCGAAGCCGGTCAGCAGGTTGAAGAAGGTGGTCTTCCCGGCTCCGTTGGGGCCGATGAGCGCGGTGATCACGCCGCGCTGGATCTCCACGTGGTCCACGTCGACGGCGGTGAGGCCGCCGAAGCTCCGCACGATGTTGTCGGCGACCAGGATGGGGTCCTGCTTCTTCGCCCCCGGCTCGTGGGCGACGCCCTCGAGCGTGGCGATGGCGGCCGGCGCGTCGATCTTGCGTCCGCGCACGTCGACGGCGTCGGTCTCGGTCTCGGTCTGTGCACGGTCAGCGGGCATCGATGGCCAGCTCCCTTCGGTCGCCGAAGATTCCCTGAGGTCGGAAGATCATCAACAGCATGAGTCCGAGTCCCAAGAAGATAAAGCGGATGAGGCTGGCCTGCGTCGGGGTCATGATCCAGTCGGGGATGATCGGGTCCTGCCCCCGGGTGGCCAGGTCGAAGAAGAGCCCGAGGAAGCTCAGCAGGAACCAGAAGATGATCGAGCCGACGACCGGGCCGAAGACCCGCGCGGCGCCACCGATGAGCAGCACCGTGTAGGCGAAGAACGTGATGTCGGTGGCGAAGAACGACGGGCCGATGGCCGCCGAGCGCAGTGCGGTGGCGAAGCCGGCCAGGGCTCCGAACAGGCCACCGATGACCAGGGACTGCATCTTGTACGCGTAGACGTTCTTGCCCAGCGAGCGTACGGCGTCCTCGTCCTCGCGGATCGACTTGAGCACGCGGCCCCACGGGCTGCGCATCAGCAGGAAGACGGCCAGGCAGCTGAGCGCGACCATCGTCCAACCCACCGTCATCACCCAGAAGTCGTAGGCGCTCCAGCTCACCACGCCCGGGATGCCGACCCGGTCGCTGTAGGGGTTCAGGCTGCGGAAGGGGCCGATGAAGCCGGTCAGTCCGTCCTGTCCGCCGAAGTAGTCGACCAGGGTCACCGACCCCACGGTCTGCCGGATGATCTCGGCCGCGGCGATCGTGACGATGGCCAGGTAGTCCGCCCGCAGCCGCAGCGTCGGGACGCCGAGCAGCAGGGCCAGGATTACGGTCAGGACGAGCCCGACGAGGATGCCGACGTAGAAGGGCAGCCCGAACGTGGTGACGACCGCGGCCACCGAGTAGCCCGCCACGGCCATGAAGCCAGCCTGGCCGAAGTTGAGCAGGCCGGTGTAGCCGAAGTGCACGTTCAGGCCGATCGCGGCCAGGCAGTAGATCACCGCGGACGGCCCGAGCGCCTGTTGGAACGAGAGGCTCAGCATGCTTCCCCAGTCCATGTCCGAACCCCTCTCAGCCGACCCGTTGAGCCTTGCCGAGCAGACCCTGGGGTCTGATCAGCAGGACGATGATGAGCACGACCAGCGCGCCGACGAACTTGAGCTCCGGCGGGACGATCAGCGTGGAGACCTCGATGAAGATGCCGATGATGAAGGCACCGACCAGCGAGCCCCAGATCGTGCCCAGGCCGCCCAGGACGGTGGCGGCGAAGACCAGCAGCAGGAGCTTGAACCCGATCTGGTAGTCGAAGCCCTGGGTCAGGCCGAGCAGCGCTCCGGACAGGGCGGCCAGCGCCGCGCCTCCGATCCAGACCAGGTTGATGACCCGCTCGACGTTGATGCCCGAGGAGGAGGCCAGCGCCGGGTTGTCGGCAACCGCGCGGGTGGCCTTGCCGAGCCGGGTCTTCTGCAGCAGCAGGGTCACCGCGACCAGGACCGCGATACCGACCACGGTGACGATGAGGTCCTTAGGGGTGATCAGCACCGGTCCAATGCTCCAGGGCTTCACCGCGGAGTACTGGGAGTAGTTCTGGCTCTGGGCGCCGGCGAAGAACTGGTAGATGTTCCGCAGGAAGATCGACAGGCCGATGCTGACGATCATCATGGCCACGACGCCCGTACTGCGGTTGCGCAGCGGCCTCCACAGGGCCCGGTCGTTGACCCAGCCGAACGCGCCCCCGACGACGAAGGCGACGAACACGGCGACGATCACGGTGATGTTCATCCCGCCGATACGGATGGCCCCGGGCAGCTCGTCGACGAAGTAGGCGACGATCGCGCCGAAGGTGATCAGCTCACCGTGGGCGAAGTTGGTCAGCCCGGTGGTGCCGAAGATCATCGAGAGCCCGAGCGCGGCCATCGCCAGGAGCACCGAGAACACGATGCCGCCGATGAAGAGCTGGAGCGCCTGGGTGGCCTTGCCGGTGGTCGAGCCGGGAGCCTCACCGATCGGGAAGGTGATGAACTGGTCGTTGTCGAGGTTGATCGCGACGTCGCGCTCGAGGTTCTTCTTGTCCAACGAGGTCCCGTCCGGCAGGCTGCCCTCGTCGACCTTGACCACGTAGGTCTTGCCCAGGTTCTCCACCGCCGAGCCGGGCAGGGGGATGTCGAAGGTACCGTCGGCGCCGCTGGTCGCCTCACCCACCGGGTTGCCGCTCGAGTCGAGCACGGTGATCACGACCCCCGCCACGGGTGTCTGCGGGGTCTCGCGGCGATCACAGATCCGGCCGGCGATCGAGATGGTGTCGTCGTCGGCAGGGCTGGGGAGCACGCACGTCGCGGCCGCCCCACCTCGCACGGGGATCGGGACCGCCAGCGCCACGGCCGGGGTGAGGACCATCCCGGCCAGCACCAGCGCGAGTAGCGCGGCGAGCCGTGTCCAGAGGGCGTGCATGCTGCTCCTGTCGCCGGGAACGTGGGCTGTGCGGGGGGAGATCTGGCCGCTCCGGACCCAGACCGGCAACGTCGGCGACCTCCCATTGCCGTGGTCACCTTAGGACCAACCGGGGGTGAGTGGGGTCATTGCGTCCGGTAAAGATGCTGTGGCGATGTCACACTTCGGTCTCGGAGCGTGCGTCCCTTGAGTGCTCCTCAGCGCTCCTCAGCGTAGGGCGATGACCAGCGCGGTGAGCGCGGGGGCAACCACGAGCCCGGGGAGCAGGTCCCCGACCGGCACCTGCCGCACCCGGAGCAGACGAAGCGCCACCCCCACCAGCATCAGCCCGCCGGTAGCCCCGAGTGCGGCGACGTGGGCGTCGGGCAGGACGTCGCCGAGCAGCGCCCCAGCAAGGGTCAGGGAGCCCTGGACGACCAGAAGCGAGACCACGCTGGCTCCCACCCCCCACCCCAATGACGCGGCGAAGGCGATCGCGGCGAACCCGTCTAGCGCCGCCTTGAGGAAGAGCTGGTCGGCGCCGTTGCCCAGACCGTCGTTCAGGGCTCCCAACACGGTGAGCGGGCCGACGCAGAAGACCAGCGAGGCGGTGACGAAGCCCTCGACGAAGCGCTGCTTCTCCGCGGTGGCGGCCGAGATCTCCGGCGTCCCCGAGAAGTCGGGGGAGGGGGTGCTGCCGGTACGCCGGACCAGACGCCGCTGCAGCCACGCGCCGAAGCCCTCCAGCCGGTCCTCGATGCCGAGCACCGAGCCGATGATGCCCCCGAGCAGCAACGAGCCGAGCACGATCAGCATCGGGGCGCTCGACCCGACGGCGGCGACCAGGGCCGGGTCGGCGACGCTCATCGCCGCGGTCCCGGCGATGAGCAGCGTGACCAGGCCGAGAGCGTCGGTGACCACGTCTCGGGTGCGCTGGCGCAGCCGATGCCCCAGACCGACGCCGAGCACCGTGCCGAGCGCGACCGTCAGCACGTTCACGAGGGTGCCGACTCCCGGAAACACCGCGCTGCCTTCCATCTGGTTGCACCTTGCACTACCGCCGACGGCAGGTCTGGGCGTAATCTCTCACCTCGTTCCGCTCGTGCACACCTGGGGGGTGAGGTCACGCGCGGTGGACGACCGGTCGGGCGGTCGTAACGCGCACAGACTCTGGGAGGTCGTCGGTGGCACGCAGCCCGCTGCTCATTCGCGATGCCGGGACCGACGACGTCGGTGACCTGCGCGAGGTCCTCGCCGACATGCCGACGCGCGACCTCGACCACGGGTGTCCCCGAGACGGGGCCCGCGTGGTCGCCCGGGTGAACGCCGATCCCGACCAGCGGCTCGTGGTAGCCGAGCAGGAGGGCCGGGTGGTGGGCGCCATGCTCCTCGCCCGGGGGTCCTTGACCCCGCTGCACTCCGACCTCGTTCTGCACATCCTCCATCTGCACGTGCGTCCGGAGGGGCGACGGCACGGGGTGGGACGCGCGCTGGTCGAGGCCGCGGTCAGCTGGGCCGAGGAGAAGGAGACCTCGCACATCTTGGCCTCGTCCTCGGTGGGGTCCCGGGACGCGAATCGCTTCCTGGCCCGCCTCGGCCTCGGGCAGGTCGCGGTGATCCGTGCCTCGAGCGTCAGCGCGCTGCGGGCGAAGCTGCCCGCGGATCGGGCCTCGGGGACCCGCGGAGGTCGGCGCCGGAGCGCTCACGTGGGGCAGGTCGTGGCGTTGCGCCGGTCGCAGCGTCGGGCCCAGGAGCGCATCGGCTAGGACCGTCGGCGACAGTGACTAGGGTGGGCGGGTGCCAGCGAAGACCGACCGCCCACGTCTGCTCTTGCTCGACGGCCACTCGCTGGCCTACCGGGCTTTCTTCGCGCTGCCGGTGGAGAACTTCTCCACCACCACCGGACAACCGACGAACGCGGTCTACGGCTTCACCTCGATGCTCATCAACGTCCTGCGCGACGAGCAGCCGACCCACGTCGGGGTGGCCTTCGACAAGTCACGGCAGACCTTCCGGCTCGCGGAGTACTCCGAGTACAAGGCCAAGCGCAACAAGACCCCGACCGAGTTCACCGGCCAGCTCCCGCTGATCCAGGAGGTGCTCGACGCCCTGCGGATCCGGCACCTCGAGCTGGAGGGCTATGAGGCCGACGACATCCTGGCCACCCTGACCACCCAGGCGGTGGCCGAGGGCTTCGAGGTGCTGGTGCTGACCGGCGACCGCGACTCGCTCCAGCTGGTGACCGAGACCTCCACCGTCCTCTACCCGATGCGCGGGGTCTCCGACCTGGCCCGGATGACCCCGGCCGCGGTCCAAGAGCGCTACGGCGTCCCGCCCCATCGCTACCCCGAGCTCGCGGCCCTGGTCGGCGAGGACTCCGACAACCTGCCCGGGGTTCCGGGGGTGGGGCCGAAGACGGCGGCGAAGTGGATCTCCACCTACGACGGCCTCGACAACGTGATTACCCAGGCCGACCAGATCAAGGGCAAGGCGGGGGAGTCCCTGCGCGAGCACCTCTCCGACGTGATCCGGAACCGTCATCTCAACGCACTGGTCCGTGACCTCGACCTGGTCGTGACCCCGACCGACCTGGCCAAGCAGCCCTGGGACCGCCAGGAGGTGCACCAGCTCTTCGACTCACTCGAGTTCCGGGTCCTGCGCGACCGGCTCTTCGAGACCCTCCAGTCGGTGGAGGAGGTCGAGGAGGTCACGTTCGACCTCGACCTGACCCGGGTGGCCCCCGGGGAGCTGGCCGGCTGGCTGGCCACCCACTCGACCGCCGGGCGACGGGTGGGCGTCCAGGTTCAGGGCTCCTGGCGCTCGGGGACCGGTGAGGTCTTCGCGGTGGCCCTGGCCGCCGAGGACGAGTCCGCCGCCTGGGTGGACGTGGAGGAGATCGGGCCCGAGGACGACGCGGCCCTCGCGGCCTGGTGGGCCGATCCGTCGTACCTCAAGGTGCTGCACGACGCCAAGGGCCCGATGCTGGCGATGGCCGCGCGGGGCTGGACGGTGGCCGGGCTGGAGCGGGACACCGCGCTCTCGGCATACCTGGCCCGACCCGACCAACGCTCCTACGACCTGGCCGACCTCACCGTGCGCTACCTCAAGCGCGAGCTCAGCACCGGCAGCGCGGACACGGACGCAGGTCAGCTCAGCTTCGACAGCGTCGGGGACGACGGCGCCGGCGACACCGCCATGCTGCACGCGTGGACGGTGCTCGAGCTCGCGTCGGCGCTGGACGACGAGCTGGAGGAGCGGGGTGGTACGGCGCTGCTGGCCGACGTCGAGCTCCCCCTGGTCGACGTCTTGGCGGAGCTCGAGCGGATCGGCGTGGCGGTGGACGTCGAGCACCTCGAGGCGTTGGAGTCGCACTTCGCCGGCGAGGTGAAGAAGGCGGCCGACGAGGCCTTCGCGGTCATCGGCAAGGAGATCAACCTCGGCTCGCCCAAGCAGCTCCAGGTTGTGCTCTTCGACGAGCTGGGGATGCCGAAGTCCAAGCGCACCAAGACCGGCTACACCACCGACGCGGACGCCGTCCAGGCCCTCTACGTCAAGACCGAGCACCCCTTCCTGCTGCACCTGCTGCGTCACCGCGACGTCTCACGTCTGCGTCAGACGGTGGAGGGACTGCTGAAGACCGTGGCCTCGGACGGTCGGATCCACACCACCTTCAACCAGCTCATCGCCGCGACCGGTCGGCTGTCCTCCACGGACCCGAACCTGCAGAACATCCCGGTGCGCACGGAGGAGGGTCGTCGCATCCGGGAGGCGTTCGTGGTCGGCGCCGGCTACGAGTCCCTGATGACCGCCGACTACAGCCAGATCGAGATGCGGATCATGGCCCACCTCTCCGAGGACGCCCTGCTGACCGAGGCGTTCCGGTCCGGACACGACTTCCACAACGTGACCGCCGCCCGGGTCTTCGGCGTCGAGTCCTCGGAGGTCACCGGGGAGATGCGCGCCAAGATCAAGGCGATGAACTACGGGCTGGCCTACGGGCTCTCGGCCTACGGGCTGGCCCAGCAGCTGGCCATCGAGCCGGGTGAGGCGCGGGGCCTGATGGACGAGTACTTCGAGACCTTCGGTGGCATCCGCGACTACCTGGCCGGCGTGGTCGAGGAGGCCCGGCGGACCGGGTACACCGAGACGATCCTGGGGCGGCGGCGCTACCTGCCGGACCTGACCAGCGACAACCGGCAGCGTCGGGAGATGGCCGAGCGGATGGCCCTGAACGCCCCGATCCAGGGGTCTGCGGCGGACATCATCAAGGTCGCCATGCTCCGGGTGGACCGGGCGGTCAAAGCGGCCGGGCTGTCCTCGCGGATGCTGCTTCAGGTGCACGACGAGCTGGTGATCGAGGTGGCGCCGGGAGAGCGGGAGCGGCTTGAGGAGATCGTCCGGACCGAGATGGGCGCTGCGGCCGAGCTGTCCGTGCCGCTGGACGTGTCGGTGGGCACCGGGCCGAGCTGGCACGACGCCGCGCACTGAGCCGGCTCAGCCCGCGGTCAGCGCCGCCTCGGCGGAGGCGATGACCGCGACCACCTCGCGACCGAACCGGACGTCGCAGGGGTGCGGGGTACCGCCGCCGGAGGCGTTGATCAGGGCGGTCACCGCGTTCGCGTAGCAGGCGGCGACGTCGAGATCCTCGACCGGCCGGTCGTACCAGCCCGAGTCGTCCCACAGGCTCACGGCGTTGTGCACCGCGGCGGGGGGCATCTGCAGCGACAGCGAGACCGTGCTGGACGCCCCACCCTCGTGGCGCAGGACCAGGTGGGTGACGTCGTCGGCGACCCGGGTCCCCACCACGCCCTCCACCGGCCCCAGGGCGGGAAGCAGCAGCGAGAGGGCGTGCGGACCGACGTCCCACAGGCCCCCGAGCTCCTGGCGCCAGGCTGAGTGCGCGAAGGGGTTGCCCTCGTTGCGCAACGAGCCCAGCCAGGCGACGTGGCCCCCGTGGGGTCCGGCCGCCGTTCGTTCGGTGAGCCAGCGTTCCCGGGTCGGCTCGAAGCGGTCGGTGAAGAAGACCACCGACGACACCCCGGCACTCTCCACGGCCTCCACCAGGGCGTCGGCCACGGTGAGGTCGAGGGCGATCGGCTTCTCCAGCAGGAGGTGACAGCCGGCGGCCGCGGCGCGTCGGGCGAGGTCTCCCTGGACCTCGGGAGGGACGGCGAAGGCGACCGCGTCGACGTCGGCGAACATCGCGTCCGGGTCGTCGTGGGCGACGGCGTCCCAGGCGCCGGCCAGCGAGGCCGTCGCCTCCGGGTCCCGGCCCCAGACCCCGGCCAACGTGCTCCCGGTGGTCCGGGCGACTCCGGGGGCGTGCACCTCCTGGGCCCAGAAGCCGGTTCCGACAAGGCCGAACCGCATCGGCCTGCTCACGGCAGGAGCTGGTTGCTGCAGCGCAGCACCAGGGGGTCGGTGAGGGCGGCGTGGGTCAGGATGGCTGTCGTGGTCACGGCGAAGGTCGTCGACTCGCCGGGCAGCAGCGTCACCAGCATCTCGTCCACCTCGGCGTCGGGGTCGACGCGGTCCACGAGCAGGGCGAGGTCACGGACGAAGGTGCGTGTGGTGACGGTGAGGCGGTAGCCATCGGTGGTCTCCTCTAGGTGGGTGTTGAGGTCCGGGGTCGGAAGCCTCGCGTCGACGTCCTCGACGAGGTGCCACCAGGCCCGATGACCGTCCGCCTCGGCCAGCACCACGTCGCCGTCGCGGTGGTCGAGGGACCCCACGCTAGCGGGCAGGGGCACGGTCACGGTCTCCCGCGGAGCCAGCACCACGGGGGCAGGGTTCTCGGCGACGATCTCGCCGGTCCACCGTCGGCGCGTCGTGGTCACGGAGGTCGACCACGCCTCGGGGCTGTCGTTGACCAGCACGGCGGCCAGGCTGCCGTCGCGGGGCTGCAGGGTGACCAGTCGGTCGGAGAAGGCCGAGCGCAGCGCGAACCAGGCGGGCTTGAGCCGCCCGTCTCCGTCGACCACGGACCACGACGTCACCGGCCAGCAGTCGTTGAGCTGCCACAGGACAGCCCCCGCACAGTACGGCGAGAGCGAGCGCAGGTGCTCGATACCCAGGCGCACGGCCCGGGCCTGGTTCAGCGAGGTGGCCCAGTGCCAGTCCTCGACGTCCTCCGGCACCGGAAGGTGACCCTCCAGCCCTCGGCGCAGCTTGCCGGACCCGTCCTCCGCCTTCTGGTGCACGAGCATGTGCGGGGACTCCGGGGTCAGCGGGTCGTCGTGGACCGCGCGGATCAATGTCGACCAGGTGGGCGGCCCCTGGAAGCCGAACTCGGCCGCGAAGCGCGGCCGGTGGTCGCGGTAGACCAGCTGGTCGCGCTCGTTCCAGACGTCCCAGATGTGCATGGTGCCGTGGGCGGCGTCGTTGGCGTGGACCTGCGGGTCGAAGGAGTACGGGCTGCCCGGGCTGTAGGGCCGAGTCGGGTCGAGTTCGAAGATCAGCGCCGGCAGCAGGTCGGTGTAGTAGCCCCATCCCCAGGAGCGGTCACGCACCTCCTGCGCCCAGCCCCAGTCCCACCAGCCCCAGATGTTCTCGTTGCAGCCGTTCCACAGCACGAGGCTGGGGTGCGGGGAGAGCCGGGTCACGTTCTCGCGGGCCTCGGCGACCACCTCCGCGCGCAGCGGCTCCTCCTCGGCGTACGCCGCACAGGCGAACGCGAAGTCCTGCCACACCATCAGGCCGAGCTCGTCGCAGAGGTCGTAGAAGTCCTCGCTCTCGTAGATGCCCCCGCCCCAGACGCGGACCAGATTCGCTCCCGCGTCCCGGGCCTGGTGCAGCCGACGGGCGTACCGCGCCCGCGTCATCTGAGACGGGAAGCAGTCGTCGGGGATCCAGTTGACGCCACGCACGAACAGGTCGGTGCCGTTGACCGCGAGCTGGAAGGGTCGCCCGTGCTCGTCGGGCTCGGTGTCCAGCGTGACCACGCGGAAGCCGACCCGGCCTGTCCACCGGTCGAGCTCCGGTCCGTCGCGGGACACCGTGACGTCGACGGGGTAGAGCGTGGGCTCTCCGTGGCCGATCGGTGCCCACACCCGGACGTCGGGCACCTCCACCTCGACGACCGTCGAGGTCGACCCGGCCGCGACACGTCCCTCGACCCGGGTGCCCCCCACCTCGACCTGTACCCGCAGGTCGCCCGTGAGGTCCGGCGCGCGCGCTCGAGGTCCACGTACGCCTCGAGCCGGCCCCGGGTCCCGTCGATCGTGACGAGAGGACGCACCGCGGCGATCCGCGCGCCCGTCCACGTCTCCAGGCTGAGCGGGCGCCAGATCCCCGACGTCACCAGGTCCGGCCCCCAGTCCCAGCCGTAGTTGCAGGCCATCTTTCGGACGGCGTTGAAGGGGTGCGGGTTCACGTGCGGCAGGCGGCCGGTCGCCTCCGCCGCACGCTCGGTCTCCGGGCGGGGAGCGGCGAACGTGACGCGGAGCCGGTTCTCACCGGCATGGAGAAGCTCGGTGACCCGGAACCGGTAGCGGCGGTGCATGTTCGCGGTCTGTCCGAGCTCGACGCCGTTCAGCTCCACGGTGGCGAAGGTGTCCAGCCCGGCGGCGATCAGGTCCACCACCGGGAGGAGAGCAGGCGGGTCGCCTACTGGTGGGGGCACGGGACCGGAGAAGGTCGTCTCGTAACGCCAGGTGACCTCGCCGATCCAGGTCAGGGTCGACTCGTGGTCGTCGACGTACGGGTCCTCGATCAGGCCGGCGGCGAGCAGGTCGAGGTGGATCACGCCGGGGACCGTGGCCGGCAGCCGGCGCCCGGCCAGCTCCTCGGCGATGTGCTCGGGGACTCCGCCGGCCATCTTTTTGCCGGCCACCTCCTCGGGGCCGACCGCATGGACCCCCCAGCCCTCGGTCAGTGGGAGGAGGCGTCGTGATGCGCTCACGGCCCACCGCGGACCGGTTGCCCGTGCGGCAGCGCGTCCCCTCCGACGACGCCCACGCGCGGGGACCGGACCCCGGCGCGGACCAGGAGCACGAGGAAGACGACGACGTCCAGGACGAGCACGGTGGTGAGCAGCCCGGTGAGCGTGTCGATGAGGGGAGCGGCAACCAGCAACGCCACCAGGGCGACCCAGATCACCAGGACCGCACGCTGGGTCTGCCGGGCCACGACGTTGTAGACCATCAGCTGGAGCAGGGCCAGCACGGTCCCGAGCGTGGCGAAGGCCCAGAGCCGGCCCTCGAGATCGGCGTAGGCAGGCCCACCCACGAAGGACACCGCCAGGCCCGAGAGCACGACGACCCCGGCCACGGTGGTGACCCCGATGGCGAGGACGACGGCGAGGGCGAGCAGGTTGGTCCGTCGCGCGGAGGCCGCGCTGGACATCGCCGGGAACACGATGACCACGACGAACTGGGGGAGGAAGAGCACGGCCTTGGTCAGGATCAGGCCGCTGGCGTACAGGCCGGCCTGGTGGCCGTCGAGCACGCTGCGCGCGACCACGACGTCGACGTTGGAGAGCGCGAAGAACGCCAGGAGCGCGTGCGAGTTCGTCACCGTCTCGCGGAGCACGCCACCGGGGGCCCACAGAGGTGTCTGCACGGTGGGAGTCGCTGGGGTCTCGCTGCGACGCCGAGGGTGGCGCAACGCCCAGGTGCCGACCGCGAGGGGGACCAGGGCGCCGGCCGCGACTCCGATGAGCGCGCCCAGCGTGTCCGGCTCGAGCAGCAGGGCCGCGGCGCCGAAGCCCAGACGCCCAACACCCACGGCGAGGTAGATCCCGGCCAGGGGACGCCAGCGCCGCTCGCCCTGAAGCAGCCCGGCCTGCCCCCCCATCACGGTCAGCGGCACGACGGTGACCGCGATCAGGGCGGCCACCGTCCACGAGTCGAGGTTGAGGACCCTGGAGACCAGCGGTGCGGCGAGCAGGCCGGTCGCGCCGAGCCCCGCGGCACACAGGTAGGTGGAGCGCATCACCTCGCGCTCGATCTGCGCGACGTCTCCCGGATTGGCGGCGACGCGGCGGGCGGCGGTCGCCTGGAGTCCGAGCGAGAGCACGTTGAGCACGAGCAGCAGGCCCATGATCGCGCCCAGCGCCCCGTAGTTCAGCGGCCCGAGAAGCCGAGCGGCCAGGATGGTGAACCCGTACGTCGTCACATTCATCACGGCCATGGCCACCGCGATGACGCCGCTGCCGGAGAGCCAGCGGCGCAGGGAGGCCGTGTGGGGCGGGGTCATGCCTCAACTCCTGCGCGGTCACGGACTGGTCGGACGATAGGTTCTCGTTGAACCCTAGGGGCCCAGGTGAAGGAAGCGGCGGTGAACGCACGGATCGTCGTCGGCCGGGCCTGGCCCTGGGTGCTCGCCGTGCTCCTGCTCGGCCCGGCTCTGGCGCCGGGGTTCGTGCTCACCTACGACATGGTGTGGGTCCCGGACCTCTCGCTCACGCCCGACGCCGTCGGCGTCGGGCCCGGTCTCCCGCGCGCCGTCCCCTCCGACGCCATGCTCTCGGTGCTCGACACGGTCGTGGGGGGCATGGTCTGGCAGAAGCTGGTCCTGGTCGGCGCGCTGGTCTCGGCCGGGCTGGGAGCGATGGCGCTGACCGCGGGTCTCGGGCTGCCGGCACGGTGCGCGGCCGCCTACGGCGCCCTGCCCTGGCTGGTGCTGGGCGCCCGTCGGCACGCCCGCGAGGGCCGGCTCCCCGCCGTGCGCTCAGCGCGAGCCGATGCTCAGGGGCATAGACGCGCGCTGAAGATGGCGGTCCCCGGAACCAGCGCGCCGCGGATCGGGCCCCAGCCGCCCCAGATCCGCTCGTGCCCCTCGGGCCACTCGGGCTCGACCAGGTCGGTCAGGGCGAAGCCGTGCCGGGCCAGCAGCCGGACCCAGTCGCCCAGCGTGCGGTGGTGCTCGACGTAGGTGGCACGACCGTCGTCGTCCTGCTCGACGTAGGGGGTGCGGTCGAAGTAGGACAGCGTGACGCGCAGGCCGTCCTCCCCGGCGTCGTCGGGCATGCACCAGCGGACCGGGTGGGTCACCGAGAAGGCGAAGCGTCCTCCCGGTCGAAGCACCCGAGTGACCTCGCTGAGCAGGCGCTCGCCATCCTCGACGAACTGCAGGGCGCCGAAAGCGGAGAAGACCACGTCGAAGGAGTCCGTGGCCAAAGGGAGATGGGTGGCGGTGGCGCACACCAGGGGGACGCCGGTGCCGCGCGCGTGGTCGATCCGCCGGGAGTGCCTCAGCTGCTCGATCGAGAGGTCGAGGCCGACCGCGCGGGCGCCGCGCAGCACCAGCGAACGGGCGCACTGCGCCGCGCCGCAGCCGAGCTCCAGCACGTCGAGGTCGGTGACGTCGCCGAGCACCTGGAGGTCAGCCTCCTCGCAGCCCTCCGGTCCCCACACGAAGCCGGTGTCGCGCAGGAACTCCCCGTGGGTGGCCTGGTACTCCGCCGCATAGGCGTCCCAGTCGCGACGGTTGGCGACCCTGCTGTCGTGCTCGGAGACCGGTCGACGTACGGGGTGGATCCCGGGGGGCATCGTCACGGCCGCGTACCGGCCTCGGGCGCTGCGCAGCGGGGCATGGGCCGACCCTAGCGCCGTGGCAGCATGCGGGGCGTGGACGACTACGGACTGGTCCCGCTCGAGGGGGGATGGAGCGGCGAGACCTATGCCGCCCACGCCGGCCAGGAGCGCACGGTGGTGCGGCTCTACGTGCATCGGGGTGCGCTCCGGGGGCCCGAGGCCATCGAGGTCGACGCCGCGGTCCTGCGCCTGGTCCGAGGGCTGCTGCCGGTCCCGGAGGTGGTGGAGGTACGGCGGCCCGATCCCGACCGGGGCGAGCCGGCCGTGCTGGTCACCTCGTTCCTCCCCGGCGAGCGTCTCGACGTGCTGTGGCCGGGGCTCTCGGAGCAGCAGCGCGTCGAGGTGGGCGTCGACCTGGGTCGGCTGCTGGCCCGGCTGGCCTGCATGCCGATGCCGCGGCCTGGACGCTTCGTGGACGGCGACCTCACCGTCGAGCCCTGGGGCGGCCCGAACGACCTGCCCGGCTTCGTCGCGGCGCACCGGGCGGGGAGCGCGTTGGCCGCCTGGTCGGAGGCGGACTTCGGCGACCTCCTCGCCGTCGCCGACCAGGCCCAGAGACGTCTCGATGACGTGCACCGGGTCACCCTGGTGCACAGCGACGTCAACCCGAAGAACGTGCTCGTGGACCCCCAGGACCCCCGGGGCGCCCGGGTCACCGGCCTGGTGGACTGGGAGTTCGCGCACGCGGGCCTGCCCGGGACCGATCTGGGGAACCTACTGCGCTTCGACCGAGAGCCCCCCTTCGTGGAGGCCGTCCTCGCGGCGTACGTCGAGCGCGTCCCCGACGCGGACGGCGCCACGCTCGACCAGGCCCGGGCCAGCGACCTGCTGGCGTTGGTCGACCTCGCCGGGCGCGGTGAGCAGAACCCGGTCACCGTCCGGGCCTCGGTCCGGCTGCGGGCCATCGCGCGGACGCAGGACCTGCACGCGACCCACTGATGGCCGACCCAGTGACGCCGACCTCGGGAGCGGGACCGGGCAGCGGGACTCGTCCGGCACCGCCGGTTGGACGTGTGCAGGCTCACGCGCGTATCCTGGAGGACGCGCAAGGAGTCCTGCCTGAGTCTCAGACGGAGCAGATTCTCGCTCGCCATCCCCCTGCGGTCCGGTCCGGCACGAGCCGGCCGGATCCGGGCCCCGAGAATCTGGGTGGCGAAGTCGGACCACGAGCGCGTCCGCACGACCCCCATCCACCCTCAAGGAACCCACCACCCTATGACGATCTCTCCCACCCTCTCGAGCACCGAGGCACCGCAGGTCGCGGTCAACGACATCGGCTCCGAAGAGGACTTCCTCGCCGCTATCGACGCCACCATCAAGTACTTCAACGACGGAGACATCGTCGAAGGAACGATCGTGAAGGTCGACCGCGACGAGGTCCTGCTGGACATCGGCTATAAGACCGAGGGCGTCATCCCCTCGCGCGAACTCTCGATCAAGCACGACGTCGACCCGTCCGAGGTCGTCTCGGTCGGCGACGAGGTCGAGGCCCTGGTGCTCCAGAAGGAGGACAAGGAGGGTCGGCTGATCCTGTCCAAGAAGCGCGCCCAGTACGAGCGCGCCTGGGGCACCATCGAGCAGGTCAAGGAAGAGGACGGGGTCGTCACCGGAACCGTCATC
>JBBPYL010000119.1:0-7580 GCA_038199935.1 Propionibacteriales bacterium
CCGACGCCCGCGCCGGCTCGTCAGCGGATGGGTCGGGGGGCGGGGCCGAGGACCCGCCTCCCCCCCCTCCCCCGCCACCGCCCTTCCCGGAGCCCGACGAGCGTCCCCTCTTCGCCCCCGAGTCCGCGATGTCCCGGCGCGGACGCCCATCCAGCCAGGGCGGTTGGGTGGACGGCGCGCCGCCCCCGACCTGGGGTCCGGACGCCGACGAGCCACCGCCCCACGACGACGACTACGACACGGGGACGCTCCGGGCCGACGAGCCGGGCCGGTCCTGGCTTCGGCTCGCCCTCGCGCTGGCCCTGGTGCTGGCGGTCGTGATCGCCGTCGTCCTCGGGCTCCAGCTGAGCCGCAGCCAGGACCAGCCCCCGGGGCCGGCCGCGCCCTCGGGCGGGTCCAGCCAGGCCTCCGACAACAACTCGGGCGGGGCCCGAGCGAGTGCGGTCACCATCGCCTCGGTCAGCGACTTCGATCCCGACGCCGACCCGCCAGAGGAGAATCCCGACCTGGCGCCGCTGGCCATCGACGGCGACCCGGCCACGGCCTGGCGCACGGTGACCTACTTCGACCCGCTCGGTGACCTCAAGAGCGGGGTCGGGCTGCTGGTTGACCTGGGCCGACCCACCCGCGTGGCCGACGTGTCGCTGACCCTGATCGGCCAGCCGACATCGGTGGAGCTGCTCGCGGCCGCCCCCGACGCGGCGGCACCGAGCGACCGCGGCGGGCTCACCCGGGTCGCTGCTGCGGAGAAGGCGGGCACGGCCGTCGACCTGGTCCCCGGCGACGCCACCACCACGCGCTACCTGGTGGTCTGGCTGACCGACCTGCCGGCGGTCGACGGCGGCTTCCGCGGTCAGGTGGCGGAGATCGTCGTCCGGTCATGACCGGACGGCCCGACCTCCGCGACGACAAGGACCTGCTCGCCGCGCACGTGGACGGCGACGACGGGGCCTTCGGCGAGCTCTTCGCCCGGCACCGGGACCGGCTCTGGGCGGTCGCGCTGCGGACGACCGGCGACGCTGAGGACGCCGCCGACGCGCTCCAGGACGCGCTCATCTCGGCCTTCCGCCGGGCCGAGTCCTACCGCGGGGACGCCGCGGTGACCACGTGGCTGCACCGGATCGTGGTCAACGCCTGCCTGGACCGGCTGCGCCGGGCCAAGGTACGGCTCGCCGACCCGCTGCCCGAGGACCTCGAGGAGCGTCCGACCGACCGGTTCGGTCCCGGGGCCGGTGCTCCTGCCGACCCGGCCGACGTGGCCGTGGCTCACGAGCGACGCAGCAGCGTCCACGCCGCTCTGGCCACCCTGCCGGCGGCCCAGCGCGCGGCCCTGGTGCTGGTGGACATGGAGGGGTACTCGGTCGAGGAGACCGCGGGGTTGCTCGGCTGCGCCCCCGGCACGGTCAAGAGCCGCTGCTCGCGGGCCCGGGCCCGGCTGCTGCCGCTGCTCCAGGAGGATCCCGGGGACGGCGTACGGAACTCGAGGGCCCTCTCGCGCGTCCCACCACCGGACGAGGAGGTGCGAGGCAATGACCCCTGAGCAGGAGGAGGCGCTGCAACGCGCCCTGCGCCGGCAACCGGACCCCGAGATGCCGCCCGAGGTCCGCAGCCGGCTCGAGGAGACGCTCGAGTCACTGGCCCGGGAGCGTGCCACGGGACCCTGCGTACCGTCAGGACCCTCAGCAGCCCTGGGTCCCTCGGCACAGGCGGCGCACGAGCCACCGGCCGCCACGACCGTCCACGAGCTCGCGGACCGGCGCCGGAGGCAGAGGCGCTGGAGCGTCGCCCTCGTCGCCGCGGTCAGCCTGGGCGTGCTCGGGATCGGGGTCGGTGTCGTGCTGGGTCAGCTCGACGGATCGGGGGAGATGTCGACCAGCGCCGGCAGTGCCGCGGACGACACCGCCGGCGCTCCCGAGACCACCAAGGAGCAGGGCGGCGACGACTCGCAGAAGAGCAGGCCCGACGACAGCGGCGTCGAGCAGGACAGCGCCCAGGGCGGTGGGTCGGTGGCCGAGCGCACGACCGCCAGCGTGCTCGTGCAGCGCGGTCGGGCCCTCCTCAGGGCCGACACACTGGCCGCCGACGTAGCCCGCCTGCTGGACCCGCCGGGAGCGCGCGCACCGCTGGTCGGGGCCGCGGACGACTCCGGTCCGCGGATCACCCGCACCCGCGAGCTCCTCAACGCCTGTCGCCTGCCGGAGACCGAACCCGGCGACCTGCTGGTGGCGGCCCGGTTCGCGCAGGAGCGCGCCACCCTCGTCGTACGCCGGGCGAGCAACTCCTCTCGCGAGGCCGAGGTGTACGCCTGCAACACCCCGGGACAGCCGATGGCCACGACGACGGTGCCGACTCCCTGAGCCCCCTCCCGCGCCGACGCGTCGCGGGGATGCGCCGGGAATGACGGCCCCCTAGGATCGGTTGGGCCGGGTGAGAGATCCACCGACGAGCACGCGCAGGGAGACCACGAGATGAGCACCCCCAGCACGACCACCTCGACCACGGGCGGCCCGGCCACCGCGGATGTTCGCGACGTCATCGTGGTCGGGTCCGGACCGGCCGGCTACACCGCCGCGGTCTACGCGGCGCGGGCCAACCTGCGGCCGCTGGTCTTCGAGGGCTCGGTCACCGCGGGCGGCGCCCTGATGACCACCACCGAGGTGGAGAACTTCCCCGGCTTCCGCGACGGCATCATGGGTCCGGAGCTGATGGACAACATGCGAGCCCAGGCCGAGCGCTTCGGGGCCGAGCTCGTCTCCGACGACGTGACCGCGATGTCGCTCGAGGGCGAGGTCAAGACCGTCGTCGACGGCGCGGGCACCGAGCACCACGCCCGCTCGGTCATCCTGGCCATGGGCTCGGGCTACCGCAAGCTGGGCCTGCCCGACGAGGACCGGCTCTCCGGGCACGGCGTGAGCTGGTGCGCCACCTGCGACGGCTTCTTCTTCCGCGACCAGCACATCGCGGTCGTCGGCGGCGGGGACTCCGCGGTGGAGGAGGCGACCTTCCTCTCGCGCTTCGCGTCTCAGGTCACCCTCGTGCACCGCCGCGACGAGCTCCGCGCCTCCAAGATCATGGTCGAGCGGGCCCAGGCGGACCCGAAGATCGAGTTCGCGTGGAACTCCGCGGTCGAGTCCATCCACGGGGACGACAAGCTCACCGGGGTGACCCTGGTCGACACCGTCACCGGCGACACCCGCCCCCTGGACGTGACCGGCCTCTTCATCGCCATCGGCCACGATCCCCGTTCGGAGCTCCTGCCCGGGCAGATCGACCTCGACGCCGAGGGCTACGTCCTGGTCGACCAGCCGTCGACCCGCACCAGTCTTCCCGGCATCTTCGCGTGCGGTGACCTGGTCGACCACCACTACCGACAGGCGATCACCGCGGCCGGCAGCGGCTGCGCGGCCGCCCTCGACGCGGAGCGGTTCCTGGCCTCCCTGGACCACGAAGCCTCCACGGCCGGGTCTGCTGCGGCCACGGTCGAGCTGCTGGAGTCACCCGACCCGCAGCCGGCCACCGCGTCGGTCTGAGGCGACGGCAGAGCGGGAAGAAACGTCCCCGACCTGCTGTTCACTACTGAGCACCCCCTGAACGGCACGACCCGTTCCCACCGCTGAACCGAGGAGATCCCGTGGCTGACATGCAGACCGTGACCGACGCCGACTTCGAGGCCATGGTCCTCAAGTCCGACAAGCCCGTGCTGGTGGACTTCTGGGCCGAATGGTGCGGCCCGTGCCGCCAGGTCGCGCCGATCCTCGACGAGATCAAGGCCGAGCACGGCGACAAGATCACGTTCGTCAAGATGAACGTCGACGAGAACCCGGTCACCCCCGCGAGCTATCGCGTCACCGGCATCCCGACCCTCAACGTCTACCAGGGCGGCGAGGTCGTCAAGCAGATCGTGGGCGCCAAGCCGAAGGCCGCACTTCTCAACGAGTTGAACGACTTCATCGCCTGAGCGACCTCGCCACCGGGACCTCGTCCCGGTGGCGGCGCTCCGGTGACGTGGCTTCGGAACCTCCTTCGTCTGGTCCGATCCGGTGCGCCGCCATTGACATCTGGGGCCCTTCTGTTTGAGTGGCAGGTCACGATCACGGCCTGCCGGGCCTCGGTGGGAGGAGACGCGTGGCCGCAGCGATGAGCACGTCGTACTCCCTGGGGGACCACGGCGTCTCGGTCAGTGAGATCCGGGACAGGCTCGCCGGACTCGGTCTGGTCGACCTACCGCACCAGGCCACCGGCTCCGACCGGAGTCGGCACGACCAGCAGCCCCCTTCGGTCGAGGGCGCCTTCTTCGACGAGGCCATGGACCGCGCCGTCCGGGCGTTCCAGCAGCATCGCGGCCTCTCGGTCGACGGTGTGGTCGGGCCGACCACGTACCGCGTGCTCGACGAGGCACGCTGGCGCCTCGGCGACCGGCTGCTCACGCACATCGCCGGAAACGTGCTCGGGGGCGACGACGTCGTCGTCCTCCAGCAGCGCCTGCTGGACCTCGGCTTCAAGGTCGGCCGGATCGACGGTCGGTTCGGTCACCAGACGGAGCTGGCCGTGCGTGACTTCCAGCGCAACGTCGGCGTCCCGCCCGACGGCACCTGCGGACCGGCCACGCTCAAGGCGCTGGCCCGGCTCGCGCCGATCGTCCGCGGGGGGCGGCCCAACCAGCTGCGCACCGAGGAGCGGCTGCGCACCGCGGGGCCTCAGCTGACCGGCAAGGTCGTGGTCATCGACCCCTGCGTGGCGCGGGCCGAGAGTGCGGGGCCGATCGCCGAGCAGGCCGAGGAGCTCATCTCCGACCTGGCCAAGCGGGTCGAGGGACGCCTCGTGGCCACCGGCGTCCAGGCCTTCCTGACCAAGCAGCCCGGCGCGACGCCGCCCTCCGAGGTCGAGCGCGCCGACTTCGCGAACCGGGCGGATGCCCACCTGTGCATCTCGCTCCAGATCGACACCTCACGCACCCGGGACGCGGCGGGCTGCGCGACGTACTTCTTCGGGCTCGACTCGCACGGCACCTGGTCCTCGGCCGGGGAGCGCTTCGCCTCCCTCGTGCAGCGCGAGATCGTGGCCCGGACCGACCTGGCCGACCTGCGTTCGCACGCGAAGAACTGGGACCTGCTGCGGCACACCACGATGCCCGCGGTGCAGATCGACGTCGGCTACCTCACCAACCCCGGTGACGCCTCCCGGCTGGCCGACCCGGCCTTCCGCGACGTCATCGCCGAGGCGGTCGTGGTCGCGGTCCAACGGATGTATCTCTCACCGGAGACCGACGCCCAGACCGGTCTGCTACGGCTCGACGAGCTGCGCGCCGCCCTGAGCTGAGGACCGATCCGGTCCCGGAGAGCCCGACCGCTCGGTCGCGGCCCCGGGCACGCGACGCGGTCGGACCGCGACCAGCAGGCGCTCCAGGGCAGCCTCCACCTCCCCCCGCCAGGTGACCGCGGAGGAGACCTCCATCCGCAGCCGTGGGTAGCGCGCGTGCCCGCGGTGGGTCTTGAAGCCGACCGCCCGCAGGTAGTCGGCCGGCAGCACGCACGGCACCGAGCTCGCCGAGGGACGCAGGTCGCCGAAGGCCTCCACGGCACGCACTCCACCTCGAGCCAGGACGTCCTTGACCGCAGCCTGCATCAGCATCCGTCCCAGGCCGTGGCCACGGAGCTCGGGCACGACGTAGGCGGTGGAGAGCAGGACCGCGTCCGAGCTCGGCGGAGCCGTGGGCAGGGTCGCGGACCCCGGTAGATACGTTGCCGGCGCGTAGACCACGACGCCCACCGCCGCGTCGTCGACGCGCAGAACCATGCCGCAGGAGCCCCAGTCGAGCAGGACCGCGGAGAGCCAGGCCTCCTTCTCCGCCGCACAGTCTCCCGAGGCCTCGGCCCGATGACGGTGCACCGGGTCCAGCTCCCAGACCACGCACTCCCGCACCTCCTCGGGCAGCTCGGCCAGCGCGTCGAGCGTGAGCCGGGCCAGGGTTCTGCTCATCGTCGTTCACCGGAGCGCAGGTCACTGGACGGCGGGTCACTGGACGGCGGGAGAGACTGCGCGGTGCTGAGCGTCATGTCGGCCCCCCCGGGGCGGTGGATCGCGAGATGATCCATTCTAGGAGCACAGCGGACAAGGAGGCCAGATGACCAGCGAGAACCGGCCGCCGGGTCCCGCGCGCGCAGGCAGCACCCGCCTGGACACCTACGTCGACGCCTACGCCGCGCGCACCGCCGGGATGACCGCCTCGGAGATCCGCGCCCTCTTCGCGGTCGCCAGCCGGCCCGAGGTCGTCTCACTGGCCGGCGGCATGCCGAACATCTCCGGTCTGCCGCTCGACGTCGTGGGCCGGGCCATCGCGGACCTGGTCGCCCACGACGGAGCGGCGGCGATGCAGTACGGCTCGGGCCAGGGCGACCCGGTGCTGCGTGAGCAGATCGTGGAGGTCATGCGGCTGGAGGGCATCGAGGCCCACCCCGACGACGTGGTCGTGACCGTCGGGTCCCAGCAGGGCGTCGACCTGGTCACCCGGATCTTCTGCGACCCCGGCGACGTAGTCATCTGCGAGGCACCGTCCTACGTCGGCGCCCTGGGGGTCTTCCGGTCCTTCCAGTGCGATGTGGTGCACGCCGCGATGGACGAGCACGGCCTGATCCCTGAGGCGCTCTTCGAGGCCATCGCCACCTGCCAGAGCCAGGGCCGCCGGATCAAGTTCCTCTACACGATCCCGAACTTCCACAACCCGGCCGGAGTGACGCTGACGCTGGAGCGACGGGCGGAGATCCTGCAGATCTGCGCCGACGCGGGGGTACTGGTCCTCGAGGACAACCCCTACGGTCTGCTCGGCTTCGAGGGGGAGCCGCTGCGGGCCCTCCGCGCCGAGGAGTCCGACGGAGTCATCTACCTGGGCTCCTTCTCCAAGACCTTCGCGCCGGGCTTCCGCGTCGGCTGGGTGCTCGCCCCGCACGCCGTCCGCGAGAAGCTCGTGCTCGCCCAGGAGGCGGCCACCCTCTGCCCGCCGACCTTCTCCCAGCGGGTGGTCTCGGCGTATCTGAGCCAGCACGACTGGCAGGGCCAGATCAAGCAGTTCCAGGAGATGTACCGCGAGCGCCGGGACGCGATGATCGGCGCCCTCGAGGACCTGATGCCCGCCGGAGCCCAGTGGAACGTGCCGAAGGGCGGGTTCTACGTCTGGCTCACGCTCCCCCTCGGGCTGGACGCCAAGGCGATGCTGCCCCGGGCGGTCACCGCCCGCGTGGCCTACGTGCCCGGCACGGCCTTCTTCGCCGACGGCTTCGGCTCCCAGTGCATGCGTCTGTCCTACTGCTACCCCACCCCGGAGCGGATCCGGGAGGGCGTACGCCGCCTCACCGGGGTCATCGAGGAGGAGCTCGAGCTGCGCCAGACCTTCGGCGCCACCGCACGCGGCGTGCACCGTGGCTACGAGTCCCCCCACACCGACCTCACCTAGGAGCGCCCCGGTGCCCGCACCCGCATCCCCACCCGAATCCGTGCCCGGGCCTGCCTCTGGGTCTCCGCGGGAGTCCACGCCTGCGTCGCCGGCCACCTCTCCGGCCACCTCTCCGGCCACCTCTCCGGCC
>JBBPYL010000120.1:0-6406 GCA_038199935.1 Propionibacteriales bacterium
ATGCGGGCCCAGTCGTCGGGGTTCGTGGTGTTGGGCAGGTCCTCGTTCTCCTTGAACTCGTCCACGCAGGCCTGGAGCAGGTGGGCCACCCGCAGTCCCTTCTGGTTGAGGTCCAGGAGGTCCTTGATGGCCATCTTCTTGGCCCGGTCGACGATGTTCTGGATCATCGCTCCGGAGTTGAAGTCCTTGAAGTAGAGGACCTCCTTGTCGCCGTTGGCGTAGGTGACCTCCAGGAAGCGGTTCTCCTCGGTCTCGGTGTACATCCGCTCCACCGTCGCGCGAATCATCCCCGCCACGCACCCCTCACGGTCTCCGCCGAACTCCTCGAGGTCCTCGGCGTGCAGCGGCAGGCTGGGCACGAGGTACTTGGAGAAGATATCGCGGGCCGACTCGGCGTCCGGGCGCTCGATCTTGATCTTCACGTCCAGCCGGCCGGGGCGCAGGATGGCCGGGTCGATCATGTCCTCGCGGTTGGAGGCGCCGATGACCAGGACGTTCTCCAGCAGCTCCACCCCGTCGATCTCGCTCAGCAGCTGCGGGACGATGGTGTTCTCCACGTCCGAGGAGACCCCGGACCCGCGCGTGCGGAACAGCGAGTCCATCTCGTCGAAGAAGACGATCACCGGGGTACCCATGCTGGCCTTCTCGCGGGCGCGCTGGAAGACCAGGCGGATGTGCCGCTCGGTCTCGCCGACGTACTTGTTCAGCAGCTCGGGGCCCTTGATGTTGAGGAAGTAGGACTTCCCCTCCTGGCCGGTGCGGGCCGCGACCTTCTTGGCCAGCGAGTTCGCGACCGCCTTGGCGATCAGGGTCTTGCCGCAGCCCGGTGGCCCGTAGAGCAGGACGCCCTTGGGTGGCTTGAGCTGGTGCTCGGTGAACAGCTCGGGGTGCAGGTACGGCAGCTCCACGGCGTCCCGGATCTGGTCGATCTGGTTGACCAGCCCACCGATCGATTCGTAGTCGATGTCGGGGACCTCCTCGAGGACCAGCTCCTCGACCTCGGACTTGGGCACCTTCTCGTAGACCCATCCCGAGCGCGAGTCGAGCAGCAGTGAGTCGCCGGCGCGCAGAGTCTCGTTGAACAGCGGCTCGGCGATCCGGACCACGCGCTCCTCGTCGGCGTTGGCGATGACCAGGACCCGGTCACGGTCGGCGAGGATCTCCTTGAGCATCACCACCTCCCCGACCTTCTCGAAATCGAGGGCGGCGACCACGTTGAGGGCCTCGTTGAGCATGACCTCCTGACCGCGCTGCAGCTCCTCACGGCGGACGCTGGGGCTCACGTTGACGCGCAGCTTGCGACCGCCGGTGAACACGTCGATCGAGTCGTCCTCGTTGCGCGCCAGGAAGGTCCCGAAGCCGGCCGGTGGCTGGGCCAGCCGGTCGACCTCCTCCTTGAGCGTGGTGATCTGGTCGCGCGCCTCGCGCAGCGTGGAGGCCAGACGTTCGTTCTGCGCGCTCACCCCGGCCAGGGAGCGCTGCGCCTCGACCAGACGCTGCTCGACGGCCCGGGAGTGCAGGGGACCTTCGCTGAGCCTGCGGCGCAGCTCACGCACCTCCTCGTTGAGGTAGCCGAGCTGGCTCTCCAGCTCCTCGGGCGTGCGGGACTCTGACCTTCTCGACTCGTCCGAAGCGGACACGACAGTCACCTTCCATGGGAGGGGTGAAGCGCCTCGTCGTCGACCCTACCCGCGAGGTGTGACCGTGGCAGCGGAATCCTCACGTGTCGGCCACCACGCCCGTCGTCGCACTCAGACCAGGGACTCCGCGACCGCCTCGGGGGGCAGACCCGGTGGCCGGGGACCCGTGTAGTCCACCCCGTACGCCCCCGGAGCAGGACGACGCTTCTTCGCCGGTGCCTGCTCGCCGGGCGCCATCCGCCGCGCGGTGACCAGGAACCCGGTGTGGCCGATCATCTTGTGGCCGGGGCGCACGGCCAGCCCCTCGACGTGCCAGTCGCGCACCAGGCTCTCCCAGGGCTGGGGCTCGGTGAAGCCGCCGTGGGCCCGCAGCGTCTCCACGGTCCGGGCCAGCTGCGTGGTGGTGGCCACGTAGGCGCAGACCAGTCCCCCGGGTGCCAGGGCCTCGGCGGCGCGGTCGAGGCACTCGTACGGCGCGAGCATGTCCAAGATGACCCGGTCCACGGTGCCGTCGGCCTCGGCCAACGTCTCCACGAGGTCCCCCACGGTGAGTTCCCAGGCCGGGTGGTGGCCACCGAAGAACTGGGTCACGTTGCGCTCGGCCTGCTGGGCGAACTCGGGCCGCCGCTCGTAGGAGGACACCCGGCCGGTCGGTCCCACGGCGCGCAGCAGGGAGCAGGTCAGGGCCCCCGATCCGACGCCGGCCTCCACGACGACGGCGCCGGGGAACACGTCGGCCATGGCCACGATCTGGGCGGCGTCCTTCGGGTACACGACGGCGGCCTGGCGCGGCATCGAGACCACGAACTCGGTGAGCAGCGGCCGGAAGACCAGGTAGTCCCCTCCGGCCGAGGAGGTGATCGAGAAGCCCTCGGGTCGTCCGATCAGCGCGTCGTGGTCGATGCTGCCGCGGTTGGTGAAGAACTGCTTGCCCGCCTCCAGGCAGATGTTGTGTCGGCGGCCCTTGGTGTCGGTGAGCCGGACCCATTCGCCGGCCTCGAGGGGCCCGCGGCGTACGCCGGACCAGTCGTCCGCCCGGGGGTCGGGCTTCGCGGGCGTCTCGGGGTTCTCGGGGGTCGAGGGGTCCGCAGGCATGCCGGGGAGCCTAGCCGCCTCGGGGAGCGTCCCCACCGGCCGAGGAGGCGAAGGCGCGGTCCACGTCGTCGGTGACCAGCACGCCGAAGAGCCGCCCGTCCGACTCGGTGAGCAGGTACTCCGAGGCCGGGGTGGTCTGCATGGCCCGGATCAGCGTCTCGCCGGAGAGGTCGGCCGGGAGGAAGAGGCCTCGCTCCAGGGTGCGGGAGACCGCGGAGACGGGGAGCCACGGGCGTCGCTCGTGCGGGGTGGCCTGTACGGCTGCCTCACTGACCACCCCGGTCGGCTCGCCGGCTAGGCCGAGAACGACGATGCTGCCGGCGTGCTCCTCTTGCGCCCGGCGGACCGCCTCGGCCAACGGTAGGTCGGGCGGGACGGTGAGGGTGCGCCGAGCCAGGGCGCGGGCGGAGAGCATCGGCAGGCGACGACGGACCCGACCCGACGCGATGGACGCGCTGGCGCCGGTCCACAGGAACGCGGCGATGACCCCCATGATGATGATGTCGGTGATCACGACCGGCCGGCCGGTGAGCGCCTGCCGACCCAGGGGGTAGGCGAGGGCGAGCACGCCCGCGACCCGTCCTCCCCAGCCGGCCACGATGGTCCCGCGGTGCGGGTCGCCGGTGGCCTTCCACACCGCGGCCCGCAGCACCCGTCCCCCGTCCAGAGGCAGACCCGGGACGAGGTTGAGCACGCCGACGATCAGGTTGGCGCCGGCCATCATGGCCGCGGCCAGGCTCAGCAGTCCGTCGGGGGCGACCGGGTAGACGAGCAGGAACACCAGCCCGACACCGAGCGAGGTCAGGGGGCCGACCACCGAGACCCCGAACTCGCGACCGGGCGAGTCCGGCTCCCCGTCGATCTCGGTCACCCCGCCGAGGAAGTGCAGCGTGATGGACCGGACCGGGAGGCCGAACCGCCGCGCCATCAGGGCGTGGGACATCTCGTGGAGCAGCACCGAGAGATAGAGCAGCACCGCGAAGGCCAGCCCGGCGACGTAGCGCCAGGCGCCCAGTCCGGGCTGGGCCTGCTCGACCGCCGGAGCGACCAGGAAGGAGATCAGCCCGGCCACCAGGAACCAGGAGGAGCGGACCAGGACGTCGACGCCGGCGACCTGGCCGATCCGCAGCGTCCCCGGCTCGCGGGTCCGCCCCAGGGGCTCGGGGCTCACGGGGGCAGGCATCGGTCCAAAGTATCGCGCCACCGGCTGGACGCGGATGTCGGCGCACTCGCCTAAGGTCCACGACATGGTCTCCCCACTGGCTCAGGGCACCCCGGTCGACGGGGTCGACGTGCTCGGCTCGCTCTCCCCCAGCCGGGCCTCCGACTTCATGACCTGTCCACTGCTGTTCCGCTTCCGCACGGTGGACCGGCTGGCCGAGCCCTCCTCGCCGGACGCCGTTCGGGGCACGGTCGTGCACAAGGTGCTGGAGGACCTGTTCGACCTCCCGGCCCGGGACCGGACCCCCGAGCGGGCCGCCACGCTGCTCCAGCCAGCCTGGGAGGCCCTGCTGGAGGACGAGCCGGAGGTGGCGGAGATGTTCGGCCCCGAGGGGCCCGAGATCGGGGCGTGGCTGACCACCTGCCACGACTCGTTGAGCCGGTACTTCACCCTCGAGGACCCGACGCGGCTCGAGCCCGCAGAGCGGGAGACCTACGTGGAGACCCTGCTGGAGTCCAAGCTCCTGCTCCGCGGCTTCATCGACCGGCTCGACATCGCCCCGACCGGGGAGATCAGGGTCGTCGACTACAAGACCGGCCGCTCCCCGCACGAGGCCTTCGAGGCCAAGGCGCTGTTCCAGATGAAGTTCTACGCGCTGGTGCTCTGGCGCGCCCGCGGCGTGGTCCCGACGATGCTGCAGCTGATCTACCTCGGCAACGGCGAGGTGCTGCGCTACTCCCCCGACGAGAGCGACCTGCGGGCCACCGAGCGCAAGGTCGAGGCGCTGTGGGCGGCGATCAGCCGGGCGCGGGAGTCCGGGGACTACCGGCCGCGCAAGAGCGCCCTGTGCGGGTGGTGCGCCCACCAGGCGCTGTGCCCGGAGTGGGGCGGCACCCCACCGCCGCTGCCGTCGCCCCGTGAGGCGGCGGCCAGTGCGGCGGCGGCCGGCCAGGACATGGCCGAGGCCTAGACCCAGGCGGGAAGGCCGGGCAGCCCGAGCAGGGTGCGGGTGTCGAGCCCGTCCAGACTGTCGGTGAAGACGCGGCTCGGATGCTCGGCCACTGGGACGTGGTTGGGGACGACCAGCACCGTGCAGCCGGCCGCGGCCGCCGAGGCCGCCCCGGTCGGCGAGTCCTCGATGGCCAGGGTCCCGCTCGCGGTGACCCCCAGCTCGGCCATCGCGGTCAGGTAGGGCTCCGGGTGCGGCTTGCCCCGGCTGACCCGGTCGCCGGTCACCACCACCTCGAAGGTTCCGGCGGGCAGGGCGTCCAGGACCGGCTCCACCAGTCGTGCGTAGGACATCGTGACCAGTCCGCAGCGCACGCCGTGTGCTCGAAGGTCGGCGAGCAGGTCCACGGCGCCCCGACGCCACGGGACGTGACGCGCGACCTCGGCCACCACCCGGTCCAGCAGCTCCTCGACGATGCGTTCAGCCGGCAGCGCGATGCGCCCGTGCTCACGCAGGTAGCGGCCGGAGTCGAGCAGGTCGTTGCCGACCAGGTTCATCGCGTGCTCCTGGCTCCATGACCCGCCGTGGGCCTCGACCAGCTCGTACTCCGCCGCGATCCACGACGGCTCGGTGTCCACCAGGGTGCCGTCCATGTCCCACAGGACGGCCGCCGGCAGCCGCACTCCCCCATCCGGGCGCTGACCTGCAGATACTCGAGACTTGGCGGTACTCAGAATGCCCTCCGGAATGCTCCATGCGACGACCCATGCGACGACCAACTCTAGATCCAAGCTGCGCAGCAATTGCCATCATCACGACGGACCAGCCGCATCCAGACGCCGAAAGCCCCGTTCAGCGGCACCGCCCGCCCACCTGAAGGACATGAGCAACCACACGATCGCCACCCCCATCACCACTTGGGCCGAGCTTCGCGGCAGCGACCGCGAGGTCCTCAACCGGGCCGAGGTCGCCGCCCTGCTGACCCTGGATCCCCGCACCGTCGATCACGCGATCGAGGACGGCACCATCGCGGCGGTCCACATCGGTCGCCGAGTCCTCATCCCCCGGCGTCCGTTCCTGCGGGCCTTCGGTGTCGAGGAGGACCTCACATGAGGACTGCACGGAAAGCGCCGCCGGGTCCACGCGCTCCGCGCGAGCGTGGGACCGGGTCGATCACGTCCTACCCGACGAAGGGCGGGCTGCGATGGCGTTTCGAGATCCTGGCGCCCGTCGATCCGTCTCGCCCCGAGGAGGGAGTCCGGAAGCACGCCCGCGGTGGCTACGCCAGCCACGACGACGCCGACGTCGAACTCACCCTGCTCCGTGCCGACCTGATTCGTGGTGTCGCGAAGCCGATCGGGCGCGACACCTTCGGTGCCTATGCACAGCGGTGGGTCGACGGCTACGGGGGCCGCAGCGGTACCCGCCTCTATATCCAGCGTGCGATCGATGCCATGGAGCCTTACATCGGGCGGCTCCGGTTGGCCGAGATCAGGCCCACCGACCTCGCGGCTGCCTACCGCGGGTTGGAGAACGGGACCAAGCAGGCACCGTCGGCGA
>JBBPYL010000121.1:0-65857 GCA_038199935.1 Propionibacteriales bacterium
CCATTACAGTCCGTCACACACACAGCAGCAGCTCTGAAGCTGCCATATATATATATACCCCCCCCCCCCGCCGCGGCCCCCCCCCCCCGCCCCCCCCCCCCCCCCCCCCGACCCACCCCCCCCCCACCAGGAGATCCGAATTCCCATCGCTACCACCGAGATCTACCCGGAGATGCTGGACAAGGCCAAGCGCGATCAGTTCGCCTACCCCGCCATCAACGTGAGCTCGTCCCAGACCCTGCACGCGGCCCTCAAGGGGTTCGCCGACGCGGGCAGCGACGGAATCATCCAGGTGTCCACCGGCGGTGCGGAGTACCTCTCCGGCGCGAGCGTGAAGAACATGGTGGCCGGCTCCGTGGCGTTCGCCGGGTTCGCCGCCGAGGTGGCCAAGAACTACCCGGTCAACATCGCCCTGCACACCGACCACTGCCCCCAGGACAAGCTCGACGGCTTCGTTCGGCCGCTCCTGGACATCTCTGCCGAGCGGGTCAAGGCCGGGCAGCTGCCGCTCTTCCAGTCGCACATGTGGGACGGCTCGGTCGTGCCCTTGGAGGAGAACCTCCAGATCGCCGAAGAGCTGCTGGCCAAGGCTGCTGCCGCGCACATCGTGCTGGAGATCGAGGTCGGTGTGGTCGGCGGCGAGGAGGACGGCGTCGAGGGCGGCTCGGGCGACAAGCTCTACAGCACCGCCGAGGACGCCCTGGCCACCGTGGCCGCGCTGGGCACCGGCGAGAAGGGGCGCTACCTGACCGCGCTGACCTTCGGCAATGTGCACGGCGTCTACAAGCCGGGCAACGTCAAGCTCCGCCCGGAGATCCTCGAGCAGGCTCAGCAGGCCGTGGTCGCCGAGCTCGGCCTCGAGGCCGGCGCGAAGCCCTTCGACCTCGTCTTTCACGGCGGTTCGGGCTCGCTGGCCGAGGAGATCGCGGCGGCGGTCAGCTACGGCGTGGTGAAGATGAACGTGGACACCGACACCCAGTACGCGTTCACCCGGCCGGTGGCCGACCACATGCTGTCCCACTACGCCGGCGTGCTCAAGGTCGACGGCGAGGTCGGCAACAAGAAGCAGTACGACCCGCGGGCGTGGGGCAAGGCGGCCGAGGCGGGAATGGCCGAGCGCGTGGTCGAGGCCTGCCAGAACCTGAGCTCGGCGGGCACCTCGGTCACCGGCTGAGCCGAGGGGCACACTGGGTCCATGACATTCCAGGACCTGATGGCCGGACCACCTCCCACGCTGCTGCCCGCCGACGCGGCGGCCGCGTCGCTCGAGGCGGGCACGCCGGCCGCCGAGGTGGTCCGGTCGCACCCCGAGTCGCCGCTGGCCTGGGCCCTGCTCGCCGAGGCGGCGCTCGGCGACGCCGGGGTCGACGACGTGACGGGCTACGCCTACGCGCGGGTCGGCTACCACCGCAGCCTGGACCAGCTCCGGCGCAACGGCTGGAAGGGTCATGGGCCGGTGCCCTGGGAGCACGTGCCCAACCGCGGCTTCCTGCGCGCGCTGGCCGCCTTGGCCCAGGCCGCCGAACGGATCGGCGAGGCCCCGGAGGCGGAGCGCTGCTCGGACTTCCTGCGAGACTCCAGCCCCGAGGCGTACGACGTCCTGCTGGCCCGCTGAGGCCAGCTGAGGCCAGCGAGCACGGGACGCCGGAATCGTCCCCTGCAGCGATTCCGACGTCCCGGGAGGGCCGACCGGGGTGCGTGCATGTCCCCCGACTGCACCCCGTCGGCCCTGTGAGAACTGTCCCAGGCGAGCCGGAGCCGTGACTGTCCGAAGTGGGCCAGTGGCACTAAACTGACAGCGTGGACGCTTCCTCATCGCGGACGCGACCGGCCAGCGCCGGCGACCGGGCCGCCTACCGCACCCTGCTGCGATGCCACGGGGCCACCGTTCCGATCGAGGACCTCGCCGGCCTATGGGGCCTGACCCGCGCCGGGGCGCTCAGCACGCTGAGCCGGCTGGTCGCGCACGGGCTGGCCACCACGGAGCGGGACGCGGCGCACGCCGTGGCTCCAGCCCCCCTGGTCGAGCAGTGGTCAGCCGAGCAGGACGCACTGCTGTCCGCGGCCCGCGAGCAGCTGGCGGCCGTGCGGGCCCTGCTGCCCGCGGTCAGTGAGCCCAGTGCCCGGGATCGGGCCCGGGACCGGGCCTCGAGTGGATTCGAGACGGTCCGGGTGGCGGAGGTGGCCCCCGTGCTACGCCGGCTCTGCGAGGAGCACGAGGGTGACCTGTGGTGGCTCCGACCGGACCAGTGGCGTCAGCCCGACCGTGCCGCCACCGACGACTGGGTCGAGCCGCTGCTGCGGCAGGGGCGCACGCTGCGCGCGATCTACCCCGCGCGGATCCTCGAGGAGGGGCATGCCGCCCTGGTGCGACGCGTCTGGCTGGGAGAGCAGGCGCGGGTGATCGCCGAGCTCCCGGGGCGGCTGCTGGTGGTCGGGGACTCGGTGGCCATCATCCCTCGCAGCTTCGACCTCAGCGACGGGCTGGCCCTGGTCGTCGAACAGCCGGCTCTGGTCACCTCTCTGCGCCTGCTGGCCGAGAGCCTGTGGGAGCGCGCCCTGGTCGTGCCCGGTCTGGAGCGCGGGACCGAGACGGGGCACGCCGGGAGCCGACGACTGCTGCTCGACCAGCTGGCGCGCGGCGTCAAGGACGAGCAGATCGCCCGCGCGCTGGGTCAGAGCGTGCGGACCGTACGACGCCGGGTCGCGTCGCTGCTCGAGGAGCTGGACACCACCTCGCGCTTCCAGGCCGGGGTCGAGGCCGTCCGCCGCGGCTGGCTCTGACCCGGCCTCAGTCGTTGCGCTCGGGGAGCGGCATGGAGAACGCGCCGGGCTCGAGGCGCCAGGTCCGGTGCCGCTCGGGACCGTAGCCCTCTCCGTCGGAGCTGGTGTAGAAGGGCTGGCCGGAGATGGTCACCGTGGTCCCCCGCAGGTAGCAGACGTCGTCGCGCTCGTCGTGCCGGCCGGTCCGCAGCTTGGCCACGTAGCCGAAGCGGGACAGCGGACCCACCGCGAAGGAGATCATCACGTCCATCTTCCCGTCGCCGGTCCGCGCGTGCGGGGTGAGCTCGGTGCCGCCGCCCACGGTCGACCCGTTGCCGATGGAGATCTGGGCGACGTGCCGGTCCATGTCGGCGACGACCTCGCCGTCGACCTCGACCCGGAAGCGGAAGAACGGCGGCCGGACGGAGGCGGTGATCGCGCCCATGAGGTAGCCGGCCCGACCGATGAAGGGCTTCCAGGTGTGCGCGTTGTGGCTCGCCTGGGCCCCCACCCCCACGTGGATGTTGTTGACCACGACCTCACCGACGTGGTCGACGATCAGGTCCACTGGGCGGACCGTCCCGGTGGCAGCGACCTCGGCCGCCTCGGCCGGGTCCAAGGGGAGCCCCACCCCGCGCGCGAAGTCGTTGCCGGTGCCCAGGGGCAGCAGGGCCAGCACGGTGCCGGCGAGCTCGTGACGCCGGTACAGCGCGGTGATCACCGCGTGCAGGCTGCCGTCGCCGCCGGCGATCACGATCCGCCGGCCGTCGCTGCGGGCAAGGACGCCGTCGAGCTCCGCGGCGTCCTGGGTCTTGGCCACCTCCGCCTCGCCGTGCCGGCGTAGGACCCCTAGGGCGGCGTCGAGCCGCTCGGCCTCGTTGCTACCGGCCGAGGAGTTGGCGATCACGAGTACGGGGTCCACGCGCCGAGGCTACCGGCCGGAGGCATCTCACGCCGAGGCCCGCCCCCGTCGCGACGGCGGCGCCCGTCCCGGATTCTGCTACCGTTGCGTCGCAAGAGCCCCGGTGCTGTTGCATGCGGGGCTTCGGTGTTTTCCGGACCACCCGTCGACCGACCCGCTGACCCTGCCCCAGGGGTGCGGGCCCGCCGATAGCCGGCTCCGCCGGTGCTGAAAGAGGGGGTGCTCAGATGCCCGCCATCGTGATCCTCGGTGCCCAGTGGGGCGACGAGGGCAAGGGCAAGGCCACCGACCAGCTCGGGTCCTCGCTGGATTATTGCGTGCGAACGTCCGGCGGCAACAACGCCGGGCACACCATCGTCGTCAACGGCGAGCGCTTCGCGACGCACCTGCTCCCCAGCGGCATCCTGACGCCCGGCTGCGTCGCGGTGATCGGCAACGGCGTGGTCGTCGACCCCGGAGCGCTGTTCCGGGAGGTGGACTCGATGGAGTCCCGCGGCGTCGACACCAGCGACCTGGTCGTCTCGGCCAGCGCGCACCTGATCACCTCCTACCACACCACGATGGACAAGGTGACCGAGCGCTTCCTGGGCAAGAACCAGATCGGCACCACCGGCCGCGGCATCGGTCCCGCCTATGCGGACAAGATCAACCGCACCGGCATCCGGGTCGCGGACCTGCTGGACGAGAAGATCCTGCGCGACAAGGTCGAGGCCGCCCTGGACCTGAAGAACCAGGTCCTGGCCAAGGTCTACAACCGGCGGGCGATCGGCACCGACGAGGTCGTCGACGAGCTGCTGGCCTACGTGGAGCGGCTCCGACCGATGGTCGCCGACACCAGCCTGCTGCTCAACCGTGCGCTCGACGAGGGCAAGACGGTGCTCTTCGAGGGGGCGCAGGCCACGATGCTCGACGTCGACCACGGCACCTATCCCTTCGTCACCTCCAGCAATCCCGTCGCCGGCGGGGTGAGCACCGGAGCCGGGGTCGGACCGACCCGGATCGACCGGGTCATCGGCGTGATCAAGGCCTACACGACACGGGTCGGGGCGGGGCCGTTCCCCACCGAGCTCGTCGACGACGACGGCGAGCGGCTGTGGGAGATCGGCGGCGAGGTCGGCGTGAGCACCGGCCGGAACCGTCGTTGCGGCTGGTACGACGCGGTGGTGGCGCGCTACGCCGCCCGGGTCAACGGGCTCACCGAGTTTTGCCTGACCAAGCTCGACGTGCTCGGGGCCTGGGAGCGCATCCCGGTCTGCGTGGCCTATGAGGTGGACGGCGAGAAGATCGACGAGATGCCGATGACCCAGACCGAGTTCCACCACGCCAAGCCGGTCTATGAGTACTTCGAGGGATGGGGCACCGACGTCTCCGGCTGCCGCACCTTCGAGGACCTGCCGACCAACGCCCAGCGGTACGTCCGGGCGCTCGAGGACATGTCCGGGGCGCCGTTCTGGGCCGTCGGAGTGGGGCCGGGACGGGAGCAGACCGTGGTGCTGAGGTGAAGGTGCTGCTGCTCGGCTCCGGTGGTCGCGAGCACGCGTTGGCCCTCGCACTGGCCCAGGACGCCGAGGTCACCGCGCTGCATGCGGCCCCGGGCAACCCCGGGATCGGGTCGGTGGCCACCCTGCACGAGGTGGACGTGCTCGACGGTCCCGCCGTGGTCGACCTTGCTCGCCGGGTCGACGCCGACCTGGTCGTGGTCGGACCCGAGGCGCCCCTGGTCGCCGGCGTGGCCGATGCCGTCCGGGAGGCCGGCATCTCCTGCTTCGGACCCTCCGCCGAGGCGGCGGTGCTGGAAGGCTCCAAGGCCTTCGCCAAGAATGTGATGGCGGCGGCCGAGGTGCCCACGGCCCTGGCCCGGGTCTGCACCACCGAGGCGGAGGCGGCCGACGCGCTGGACTCCTTCGGGGCGCCGTATGTGGTGAAGAACGACGGTCTCGCCGCGGGCAAGGGGGTCGTGGTCACCGAGGACCGGGCCGAGGCCCTGGCTCACGCCGTCTCCTGCGGCCAGGTCGTGATCGAGGAGTTCCTCGACGGACCGGAGGTCTCGCTGTTCGCGATCACCGACGGTGCGCGGGTGCTGCCGATGCTGCCGGCCCAGGACTTCAAGCGCGCCCTCGACGGTGACGAGGGGCTGAACACGGGCGGGATGGGCGCCTACACCCCGCTGCCCTGGGTCTCCTCGACGCTGGTCGCCGAGGCCACCGCGCGGGTCCTCCAACCGACCGTCGACGAGATGGCCCGGCGCGGGACTCCCTTCGTCGGCCTGCTCTACGCCGGTCTCGCCCTGACCCGCCGCGGCCTGCGGGTGGTGGAGTTCAACGCGCGCTTCGGAGACCCGGAGACCCAGCCGCTGCTCGCGCTGCTGGACTCGCCGCTGGCCGTGGTGCTGCAAGCCGCGGCCGGGGGACGCCTCGACGACGTGGGCGCACTGCGCTGGCGGCCCGGCGCCGCCGTCGCGGTAGTCGTCTCCGCCTCCGGCTACCCCGGTACGCCCCGGACCGGGGACGTGCTGAGCGGCCTCGAGGAGGCCGAGGCGCTGGACGGGGTCCAGGTCATCCAGGCCGGCACCGCCCATGACGCCGACGGTTCCCTGGTCAGTGCCGGAGGCCGCGTGCTCGCGGTGACCGGCACCGGCAGCACCGTCGCCGAAGCTCGAGAGCGTGCCTACGACGGCGTCGCCCAGCTGCACCTCACGGGGTCCCAGCACCGCACCGACATCGCCGCAGGGGTCTGAGCCATGACCTCGAGCGTCGTCCCCAACGTCCTGGCCACCCGCTACGCCGCCGCCGACCTGGCCCTCATCTGGTCGCCCGAGCACAAGGTGGTGCTGGAGCGGAGGCTCTGGCTCGCGGTGCTCGCCGCCCAGCGCGACCTCGGGGTCGATGTCCCGGCGGGGGTGGTCGAGGACTACGAGGCCGTGGTCGACCAGGTCGACCTGGCCTCCATCGCCGCCCGGGAGCGAGTCACCCGTCACGACGTGAAGGCGCGCATCGAGGAGTTCGGCGCCCTGGCCGGTCACGAGCACATCCACAAGGGGATGACCTCGCGCGACCTGACCGAGAACGTCGAGCAGCTCCAGATCCGCTCCTCGCTCCTGTTGGTCCGCGACCGGATGGTGGCCTCACTGGCCCGACTGGCGCGGCTGGCCGCCGAGCACGCGGCGCTGGTGATGGCCGGGCGCTCGCACAACGTGCCGGCCCAGGCGACGACGCTGGGCAAGCGGTTCGCCAGCGCGGCCGAGGAGATGCTGGTCGGCCTCGAGCGGCTCGAGGACCTGATCACGCGCTACCCGGTGCGGGGCATCAAGGGGCCGGTCGGCACCTCCCAGGACATGCTCGACCTGCTCGACGGCGACCCCACCACCCTGGCCGAGCTCGAGCAGCGCGTGGCGAGGTACCTCGGCTTCGACCGGAGCCTGACCTCGGTGGGCCAGGTCTATCCGCGCTCGCTGGACTTCGACGTGGTCTCGGCGCTGGTCCAGGTCGTCGCCGGGCCCTCGAGCCTGGCCACCTCGATCCGGCTGATGGCCGGCGCCGAGCTGGTGACGGAGGGTTTCAAGGCGGGTCAGGTCGGCTCCTCGGCGATGCCACACAAGATGAACACCCGCTCCGCCGAGCGGGTCAACGGCCTCGCGGTCGTGCTGCGCGGCTACCTCTCGATGGTCAGCGAGCTCGGCGGCGACCAGTGGAACGAGGGGGACGTGTCCTGCTCGGTGGTGCGCCGGGTGGCCCTGCCGGACGCGTTCTTCGCCACCGACGGCCTGTTCCAGACCTTCCTGACCGTGCTCGACGAGTTCGGGGCCTTCCCCGCCGTGGTGCAGCGTGAGCTGGACCGCTACCTGCCCTTCCTGGCCACGACCAAGGTGTTGATGGCGGCGGTGCGCAACGGGGTCGGCCGGGAGGCCGCGCACGAGGCCATCAAGGAGGCGGCGGTGCAGGTCGCGCTGGACATGCGGGCCGGCCTCGACGTGAACGACCTCTTCGAGCGGCTGGCCGCCGACGAGCGGCTGGGTCTCACCGAGGCGCAGCTCGCCTCCCTGGTCGCCGAGCCGCTCGCCTTCACCGGCGCCGCGCAGGACCAGGTGCGGATGGTGGTGAGCCGGATCGAGGAGGTCCTCACGCGCTATCCGGACGCGGTGGCGTACACCCCCGGCGACATCCTCTGAGATGTCCGCCGAGCCGGCGCGTGCGCACGTCCACAACCCGCCGAGTCGGCGCGAGTGCACGCGCGTCGCAGGCCTGTGGGAGAGTCCGGACGCATGGCGGGCGATGAGCAGCACCTGGCGGTCGGGATGCAGGTCCACGGTGTTGTGCAGGGGGTCGGCTTCCGCTACCACGCCCGACGGGAGGCGGAGCGGCTCGGCGTCTCCGGCTGGGTGCGCAACGACCCCGACGGCACGGTTGTGGGGCATCTGGAGGGGCCGTCCTCCTCGGTGCGCGCGCTCGTCGCGTGGTGCCGGGGCGGGCCGGAGCATGCGCAGGTCGACAGGGTGGACACGCGTGAGGCCGAGGTCTCCGGAGCGACGGGCTTCGACGTCGCCTGAGATGTCCACCGAGCCGGATTGCCTCGGCGTACGCCGGTAGCGTGACGCCGATGAGCGAGCCGGTCACCCTCCCCGAGGGAAACCCCGACGAGCGGGAGCTGCTCCTGGGCTGGCTCGGCTACCTGCGGGGTGCGGTGCTGCGCAACCTGGACGGTCTCACCGACGCGCAGGGCCGGTGGAGACCCGACGGGGCCCTGATCCCGCTGGTCGGCGTAGCCAACCACCTGACGCACGTGGAGTGGCGGTGGATCGACGGGGGCATGCTCGGTCGGGCGACCCGTCGTGACGAGGCGGAGTTCACCCCCTCCGGGCTCTCGGTCCACCAGGCCGTGGAGGCGTACCGGCAGCGCGCGCGAGCCACCGACGACGTCGTCCGACGCCTCCCCCTCTCGACCGCGTGCGCGACCGAGTCGGGCACGGACCTGCGCTGGGTGCTGCTGCACCTGGTCAACGAGACCGCGCGGCACGCGGGGCACGCCGACGCCGTCCGCGAGCTCCTGGACGGGACGACGGGCGAGTAGCCCGTCCAGCGTCAGCCCCAGCCCAGAGCCGGCCCAGAGCCGGCCCAGAGCCGGCACTGAGCCGGCGCCCCGCCGGTCCGCCGTCAGCGTCGGGGAGGCGCGAGGTCGCGGTCCGCGTCGAAGCGCAGGTCCCGCAGCGCGAGGCCCAGCGCCGCGACGATCAGCACGATCGCGACCAGCAGCGCCGCTCGCAGGCCCGTCCCGGCGTCCCCGGTCTGGGAGGCGGCCACCTGGTAGGTGGTCATCAGCAGGGCTGCGCCGAGGGCGGAGCCGATGCGCTGCCCGGTCTGGAGCGCGCCGCCCGCAGCGCCGCCCATCCGGGGAGGCACGTCGGCCAGGGTGAGCGTGAAGTTGGGCGAGATCACGCCGCCGCCACCCATCCCGGCCAGAAGCAGGGGCAGCACGAGCAGCGGCCACAGCCCGGCCGTGGCGTGGCCCGGAACCGCGGCGGCGACTACCGAGAGCCCGAGGATCACCACGACGAGAGCGAGCACGGTCACCCGTCGGCCGATCCGGGAGACCCATCGACCGGCCACCGTGGCGGTGAGCGCGGAGCCGAGGGCGAAGGGGGTCAGCATCAGTCCCGTCATGAGGGCCGAGAGGCCCAGCGACTCCTGGAGGTGGACCGACAGGACCAGGAAGACGCCGGTGAAGCCGGTGAAGTAGAGCGTGCCCAGAGCGATCCCGGAGGCGTACCCGGGCGTCTGGGAGAGCAGGGCTACGTCGAGCAGCGGAGCCCCACCGCGGGCGACCACGCGGCGCTCCCAGCGGGCGAAGCCGACGATCAGCACCGGGGCGAGCAGGACGACGGCGAGCAAGGGCGAGAGCCCGCTGATGGCCTGGACGAGCGGAAGCAGCACGCACAGCACGGCGCCTCCCAGCAGCGCTGCACCCACCAGGTCGAGGTGGGGGTCGCCGTCGTCCTCGCTGGGCACCCTCGTCGGGACCAGCCGGGCGACGAAGACGAGGGCGACGAGGCCGATGGGCACGTTGACCAGGAAGATCGCCCGCCACCCGAGGTCCGTACCGAGCGCGGCGATGATCAGCCCGCCCGCGATCGGACCGGCCGCGGCCGAGACGGACACGGTCAGCCCGAAGTAGCCGAAGGCCCGGCCGCGCTCGGCGCCGGTGAACAGCTGCTGGATGAGCCCGGAGTTCTGCGGGGTGAGCAGCCCGGCGGCGACCCCCTGGACGAGTCGGGCGGCGATCACGGTGCCCTCGTTGGGGGACAGACCGACCGCTGCGCTGGCGATCACGAAGCCGACCAGGCCGATGACCATCATCCGCCGACGGCCGTAGGCGTCGCCGAGCCGCCCTCCCGCGACCAGGGTCAGTCCGAAGGTCAGCGCGTAGCCGGAGACGACCCACTGCACCCCGGCCGAGGAGGCGCCCAGACCCGAGCGGATGGAGGGCAGGGCCACGTTGACGATCGTCACGTCGAGAAGGGCCATGAAGCCGATGACGAGGGTGACGGTGAGGATGCGCCACCGTCGAGGGTCCGGCTCGGTGGACTCAGGAGGTGAGGCGGGTCGTACGTCGGTCACGGCGCAAGCCTGCCCCACCGGCCAAAGGCGGGCGCGATCGGACCGTGCCGGCCCAGGAGTGGCTCACAGCAGGCACTCGCCGTCGTGCAGGGCCAGCCGCTCGGCGACGTACCGCAGGTCGGCACGCCACACCTCCTCCGGTGGGGGAGGGAGCATCTCGTTCCACTCGACCACCATCGATCCCAGCAGGTTCGGCAGTCGGGCGTAGCGCGCGATGAACCACAGGTGCAGGTGGGCGCCGCCGTCGCCCCACTTGGTCACGTGCACGCGTCCGATGTGCGGCATCCGGGCCATGATCCGGTGCAGCCAGACGCTGATGACGCCGTACTCGCGGGCCAGCTCGTCGTCGAGCTCGTCGAGGTCGAGGTGCTCGCGGGGGTGCAGGAACAGGATCAGCGGGAGGCCGGTGGGGGCCGCCGTCGAGGTGACCACCCAGCGTTCGTTGCGCCACAGGGCGTGCGGCGGGTCGCCGTCGGCGCCGGCGCACGGCGTGGCGGGCGACTCGCCCCGGCGCGGCTCCTCGGCCTCGAGCGGCGGCCGGACGACCTTGGGTGCCCAGGTCCCGTCGACCTCCTCCCACGGGAAGATGTCCCAGGTAGCGACCGGCGGCATCGGGAGCCGACCGTCGACCCCGACCTGGTCGACGACGAGGGCGTAGATCTCCTCAGGCGACAACGGCATGGGCCCACTCTGGCAGGGCCCTGGCGTGCACAGGCGCCGACTCGGCGGGCTTTCGGCGTGCACACGCGCCGACTCGGCGGGGTGTGGCGGGGTCGAGGGCTCGTAGACTCGCGCCCGTGGCCCCTCACCCGATCTCGCTGCCGCCCGCTCCCGACGTACCGGGCGCCGAGCACCTCCACTCCGGCAAGGTCCGCGACCTCTACCGGCTCGACGACGGCCGCCTGCTGATGGTGGCCAGCGACCGCGTCTCGGCCTACGATTTCGTGCTGGAGACCCCCATCCCGGGCAAGGGCGAGATCCTCACCCGGATGTCCACCTGGTGGTTCGCCCAGCTGGCCGACCTGGTGCCGAACCACCTGGTCTCCCTCGACGTGCCGACCGAGGTCGTAGGTCGGGCCGTGGTTTGCGAGGACCTGGCCATGTTTCCGGTCGAGTGCGTCGTCCGGGGCTACCTCACCGGCTCCGGTGTGGCCGACTACCGGGCCTCGGGGTCGGTCTGCGGACTGGCCCTGCCCGCCGGCCTGGAGGACGGCAGCCGGCTGCCCGAGCCCGTGTTCACCCCGGCCACGAAGGCCGCCCTCGGCGAGCACGACGAGAACGTCTCCTACGACGCTGTGGCCGGTGTCGTCGGGGAGGAGACCGCCGCGCGCCTGCGGTCTGTGACCCTGGCCGTCTACGCGCGGGCCGAGGAGATCGCCCGGGAGCGCGGGATCATCCTGGCCGACTCCAAGCTCGAGTTCGGGGCCCGCGAGGACGGCACCCTGGTGCTCGCCGACGAGGTGCTCACCCCGGACTCCTCCCGGTTCTGGCCGCATGAGGGCTGGGCTCCCGGACGAGTCCAGCCGTCGTACGACAAGCAGATCGTCCGGGACTGGCTCACCTCACCGGCCAGCGGCTGGGACCGTTTCTCCGGCGCGCCGCCGCCGCCGCTACCCCCGGACGTCGTGGAGCGCACCCGCAGCCGCTACATCGAGGCCTACACCCTCCTCACGGGCGAGACGTACTGAGAGCGCGGTACCTTCGGAGACGTCGATCACATCTCGTCCCGAGGAGAAGCCGTGACCAACCTGTCCTCCCTGCTGGAGAACTCCGCCCAGAAGCATCCCGAGCGCACCGCGATCGTGCTCGGTGAGACGCGGCTGAGCTACGGCCAGGTCGAGGGGGCGGCGAACCAGATCGCGAACCTGCTCCGCGAGCGGGGGATCACGCCCGGGGACAAGGTGGCGCTGACCTGCCCGAACCTGCCCTACTTCACGATGGCCTACTTCGGAATCCTGAAGGCCGGAGCCACCGTCGTCCCCCTCAACGTGCTGCTCAAGGCCCGCGAGATCGCCTACCACCTCGACGACTCCGACGCGAAGACCTACCTGTGCTTCCAGGGCACCGAGGACCTGCCGATGGGCACCGAGGGCAAGGCCGGCTTCGACGCGACGCCCGGCTGCGAGCTGATGTTCGTGATCACCGCCGACCCCGCCGCCGAGTCGCCGCTGGAGGGCGTGGAGACCCTCGGTCGGGCGATGGCCACCCAGCCGCCGACTTTCTCCACGGTGCAGACCGGCGACGACGACACCGCGGTCATCCTCTACACCTCCGGCACCACCGGCCAGCCCAAGGGTGCCGAGCTGCGGCACTCCAACATGATCTCCAACGCCACCCTGGGCGAGGAGCTCTTCGGCGCCAGCTCGGATGACCCGGACACCTTCTTGTGCGTGCTGCCGCTGTTCCACTCCTTCGGGCAGACCGTCGTGCAGAACGGAGCCTTCGCCTACGGCGGCACGATCGTGATGCTGCCCCGCTTCGAGGCCACGGCGGCGCTCGGCCTGATGCTGCGGGAGAAGGTGACCTACTTCGCCGGCGTGCCGACGATGTACTGGGGCCTGCTCGGTGCGCTCGAGGACGGGGTCGACGTCTCCTCGCTGGCCGCGAACCTGCGGGTCGCGGCGTCCGGGGGCTCTGCCCTCCCGGTCGAGGTGCACCGCAAGTTCCGGGAGAAGTTCGGGGTCACCATCCTCGAGGGCTACGGGCTCTCCGAGACGTCCCCGGTAGCGAGCTTCTCGGTCTTTGGCGAGGAGCCCCGGGTCGGGTCGATCGGGGTGCCGGTGCCGCGCACCGAGATGCGGCTCGTCGACCCGGAGTGGACGACGATCGAGGGGGCCGACGAGGTCGGCGAGATCGCCATGAAGGGCCACCACATCATGAAGGGCTACTACAACCGGCCCGAGGCCACCGGCGAGGTCCTCCGGGACGGCTGGTTCCGCTCCGGCGACCTGGGGCGACGCGACGAGGACGGTTTCTACTACATCGTGGACCGGGCCAAGGACATGATCATCCGGGGCGGCTTCAACGTGTACCCCCGCGAGATCGAGGAGGTGCTGATGACCCACGAGGCGGTCTCGCTGGCCGCGGTCGTCGGCGTCCCCGACCAGCAGCACGGCGAGGAGATCACGGCTTACGTCATCCTCGAGGACGGCTCCAGCACCACCGGTGAGGAGCTGGTCGCCTGGAGCAAGGAGCAGATGGCCGCCTACAAGTACCCCCGGTCGGTCCGGATCGTGGACTCGCTGCCGATGACCGCTACCGGGAAGATCCTCAAGCGTGAGCTCGTCTGAGCGGCGGAGGGTTCGGCGTACGTCGGTGTCTAGACTGTGCGCGCACCCCTCCGTCCAGCCCCTAGGAGCCCTTCGTGGCCCGTGTCGTCGTCGACGTGATGCTCAAGCCCGAGATCCTCGATCCGCAGGGGAAGGCTGTGCACGGCGCCCTGCCGCGGCTCGGCTTCGCCGGTGTCAGCGAGGTCCGGCAGGGCAAGCGCTTCGAGGTGGTCCTCGAGGGTGACCTGACCTCCGCCCGCCTGGCCGAGGTGCACCGGATGGCCGAGACGCTGTTGTCCAACCCGGTGATCGAGGACTTCGAGGTGCACGTGGCCGAGGTCGAGGGGTGAGGGTCGGGGTCGTCACCTTCCCGGGCTCGCTCGACGACGGCGACGCCCGCCGGGCCGTCACGCTCGCGGGCGGCGAGGCCGTCGCCCTGTGGCACGGGGACCACGACCTGGCCGGCGTGGACGCCGTGGTGCTGCCCGGCGGCTTCTCCTACGGCGACTACCTGCGTTGCGGGGCGATCTCCCGCTTCTCCCCGGTGATGAGCGAGGTCGTCGCCGCCGCCCACCGGGGGATGCCGGTGCTGGGCATCTGCAACGGCTTCCAGGTGCTCTGCGAGTCCCACCTGCTGCCCGGGGCCCTGATCCGAAACGACCACCAGCGGTTCGTGTGCCGCGACCAGCGGCTGCGACTGGAGAGCACCCGGACGGCGTGGACCTCCGACTACGAACAGGACGCCGAGATCACCGTGGTGCTCAAGAACGGCGAAGGCTCCTACGTGGCCGACGAGGCGACGCTGGACCTGCTCGAGGCGGAGGGCCGCGTGGTCGCGCGCTACCTGGGCGAGAACCCGAACGGCTCGCTGCGGGCCATCGCCGGCGTGACCAACGAGCGCGGCAACGTCGTCGGACTGATGCCGCACCCCGAGCACGCCGTGGAGGACCTGACCGGTCCCGGCACCGACGGGCTGGGCTGCTTCACCTCAGTGCTGGCCTCCGTCCTGACCTGAGGCACGACGCAGGTCCTGGCCTGAGGCACGACGCAGGTCCTGGCCGGAAGCACGACGCAGCGGGTCGGTCAGGACGCCGACCAGCCGCTCCAGCGGCCCCCGACGACGGGCCAGCCGGTAGAGCGCGCCCACGACCAGCACGAGCGTGACGTGCCGGGCGAACGTGGCGACGTCGTCCTCGGGCCAGGCCGGCGGGATCCGCAGCACCACGTGCAGGGAGTAGAGGGTCAGCGTCATCGCCCCGGCCCCGAAGACGACCGCGAAGCTCCGTGGAGCCAGCCGGGCCACGAGCAGGCACCCGGCGATCACCGCGAGGGCGGTGCCGGTGGTGTGCAGCAGGTCGAACGGCGTCCCCGAGTGCGGAGCGTGCACCGCGAGCCACCACCAGCTTCCGGTGGGGGTGACCCCGTAGGTCCCGTGCTCGAGGGCGTCGGCCAGTCCGCCGGGCTCCTGGGGGCCGGTCAGCGTGCCGGCCAGCGAGGTGGTGACGCCGTCGGTGGCCAGCAGGGCCGCCGAGGCCGTCCACGCCGCGGTGGCGAGGACCGCCCCGACCGCGCCGACGGCCAGGGCCACGCGGCCTCGCGTGAGCACGAGCCGGCCCAGCGCCATCCCGGCCAGGAGGTAGGCCAGCCAGACGAACGCCGGGTAGTAGCCGGTGAACAGCAGCTCCGAGCCCAGGTGGAGCGGAGCGCCCAGCCCCTCCAGCGTGGGGCTCGCGTAGCTCGGCTCCGGGAGCAGCGGGCGCAGCAGGTGCGAGAGGACCGGAGCGAGCGCGGCCCAGACCAGCGCCGCCGCCGCCAGGGACGGCGCTCCCAGACGCAGGAACGGCAGCCCGAGGAGGAAGAGCAGACCGTAGGAGGTCAGGATCACCGCGATCGTGGTGTCCAGGCTGCCCAGCAGCAGTCCGATCACGGCGATCAGCACGGCCCGGACGGCGAGGGCGGCCCGCGCCCCGCTCAACGGCAGTCCTCGAAGGGGGGTGGTGCCTCCGCTCATCAGCGACAGGCTGACCCCGGCCAATACGGCGAAGAGGGCCGAGGAGCGTCCGCCCGCGACAGCCTGGACCACGGTGACGCCGCCGTCGGGAGCCCGGGTCACGAGCGCGTGCGTGGCGATCATCCCGAGCAGGGCCAGACAGCGCGCCACGTCGAGCCCCACCAGACGACCCGGTGGCACCAGGGGAGCGGACCAGGGGGTACGAGGGTGCGCCCGCGAGCCCGGCGTCGTCCTCACCATCCCGGGCTCGCCCCTCGGGACAGCGTCGTCGCTCAGAATCGGATCCGGATCACCCGGTCGTCGTTGCCGACCGGCGAGCCGCGACCGTCGCGGTTGCTGGTGGTCAGCCACAGCGCCCCGTCGGGGGACAGCTCGACGGTACGGATGCGGCCGAAGCGGTTCTCGAAGAAGCGATGCTTGCGTCCCCGGTGCGGACCGGTCAGGTTCACGCACAGCAGCGCGCGACCGGCTAGAGCCCCGACCCAGGCCTTGCCGCGGGTGACGGCGACGCCGCTCGGCGAGCACCGCGAGGTCGGGCTCCAGGTGGCGAACGGGTCGTGGAAGCCCCCCGGTCCGTCGCCGCCCTCGACGCGCGGCCAGCCGTAGTTGTCGCCGCGGACGATCCGGTTGAGCTCGTCGGTGGTGTTCTCCCCGAACTCGGTGGCCCACAGCCGACCCCGGCGGTCGAAGCTGATGCCCTCGACGTTGCGGTGCCCGAAGGACCAGACCAGGTTGCCGAACGGGTTGTCGGCCGGAGCCCCGCCGTCCGGGGTCATCCGAAGGATCTTCCCGGCCAGGGAGCCGGTGTCCTGGGCCAGGTTGCTCTGGCGAGTGTCGCCGGTGGTGGCGAAGAGATGGCCCTCGGGCCCGAAGGCCAACCGGCCACCGTTGTGAGTCGAGGCGGTCGGGATGTCACCGAGCACTCGCTGCTGGCGCCGCAGGCGACCGCCGACGTACCGCATCGCGACGATCCGGTTCTCCGAGGCGGCCGAGAGGTAGGCGTAGACCAGCCGGTCGCGGGCGAAGTCGGGGGAGCAGGCCAGGCCGAGCAGACCGCCCTCACCGGCGTCGTCGCGGACCCCGGACACGTGGCCGGCCCGGGTGCGGCCGCCGTGGCGGGAGACGCGGTACACGTCGCCGCTGATCCTCTCGCCGACCAGGGCGTCCCCGTTCGGCAGGAAGGTGAGGCCCCAGGGCACCTCGAGCTTGCGGGTCAGCACCGTGGCCACCCGTGGCGCGGCGAGGGCGGGCGAGCCCGCGACGCCGACGCTGGCGAGGAGCAGCCCACCGGTACCGGCCGCTCCGGCCTTGAACAGCGTGCGTCGGTCCAGATCGGTCATGGCGTCCTCCCGAGGTGTGGCGACGTATCTCGCGTCGCTCGTCCAGGGGTCCAGTAAACCCCGCCCGCCTAGTACATTGAGCCCGCCCGCGCAGCACCGGGCCACCCGACCTGCCCCCGGCCACCCGACCTGACCCCGGCCCCGCTCCGTCATCCGTCCGCGCCCCCCATCCGAACCGGAGTCCCACCCAGGTGACCGACCCCCACACCGGCCTCGACACCGTCGAGGTGGCCGCCTCCACCCCCGACCGCGACCAGCCCTGGGCCGACCTGGGTCTGAAGTCCGACGAGTACGCCGAGATCCGCACCATCCTCGGGCGTCGGCCGACCTCCTCGGAGCTGGCGATGTACTCGGTGATGTGGAGCGAGCACTGCTCGTACAAATCCTCCAAGGTGCACCTGCGCCAGTTCGGCGAGACGATGACCGAGGCGATGCGCGAGTCGCTGATGGTCGGCATCGGGGAGAACGCCGGCGTCGTGGACGTGGGCGAGGGGTACGCCGTCACCTTCAAGATCGAGTCGCACAACCACCCCTCGTACGTCGAGCCCTACCAGGGGGCGGCCACCGGGGTGGGCGGCATCGTGCGCGACATCCTGGCCATGGGCGCCCGGCCGGTCGCGGTGATGGACCCGCTGCGGTTCGGTCCCCTCGACGCCGCCGACACGCATCGGGTGCTGCCCGGGATCGTCGCCGGGGTCGGTGGCTACGGCAACTGCCTGGGCCTGCCCAACATCGGTGGCGAGGCGGTCTTCGACGCGACCTACGCGGGGAACCCCCTGGTCAACGCCCTGTGCGTCGGAGTGATGCGTCACGAGCAGATCCACCTGGCCAAGGCCTCCGGGTCGGGCAACCAGGTCATCCTCTACGGCGCTCGGACCGGGGGCGACGGGATCGGCGGCGTCTCGGTGCTGGCCTCGGAGAACTTCGCCTCCGGTGGGCCGGCCAAGCGCCCGGCCGTGCAGGTGGGGGACCCCTTCATGGAGAAGCTCCTCATCGAATGCACGCTGGAGATCTTCGCCGAGGAGCTCGTGGTCGGCATCCAGGACCTCGGCGGGGCCGGGCTCTCCTGCGCCACCTCCGAGCTGGCCTCCGCGGGCGACGGGGGGATGCGCGTGTGGCTGGACCGGGTGCCGCTGCGGGACTCCTCGCTGGCTCCGGAGGAGATCTTGATGAGTGAGTCTCAGGAACGGATGATGGCCTGCGTCGAGCCGCAGCACGTCGTCCGCTTCCTGGAGATCTGCGCCCGCTGGGACGTGGACGCGACCGTGGTCGGCGAGGTCGACGACTCCGGCCGGCTGACTATCGAGTGGCAGGGCGAGACCGTGGTTGACGTGCCGCCGCGGTCGGTCGCGCACGACGGTCCGACGTACGAGCGACCGCTGAGCCGACCCGAGAGCCAGGACCTGCTCCAGGCCGACGTGGCCGAGCTGCTGGAGCGACCGAGTACGGGGCCGGAGCTGCGGGACACGCTGCTTCGCCTGGTGGCCAGCCCGAACCTGTGCGACAAGTCCTGGATCACCGACCAGTACGACCGCTACGTCCAGGGCAACACCGTGCTGGCGCAGCCCGAGGACTCCGGGATGGTTCGCGTCGATGCGTCCTCGAACCTCGGCGTCGCCGTCTCCACCGACTGCAACGGCCGCTTCGCCCAGCTCGACCCGCACGCCGGCGCCCAGCTCGCGTTGGCCGAGTCGTACCGCAACGTGGCCACCACCGGGGCCCGTCCCCTCGCGGTCAGCGACTGCCTCAACTTCGGCTCGCCCGAGGACCCGGCGGTGATGTGGCAGTTCGCCGAGACCACCCGGGGCCTGGCCGAGGGGTGCCTCGCGCTCGGCATTCCGGTGACCGGCGGCAACGTCAGCCTCTACAACCAGACCGGCGACCAGGCGATCCTGCCCACGCCGGTGGTGGCCGTGCTCGGAGTGATCGACGACGTGACCCGGCGTACCCCGTCCGGCTTCGTCGAGGAAGGCCAGCAGATCTACCTGCTCGGCACCACGCGCGAGGAGCTCTCCGGCTCGGAGTGGGCCCACGTCGTGCACGACCACCTCGGCGGTCTGCCGCCGGTGGTGGACCTGCCCGCGGAGCGCGAGCTCGCCGACATCGTCATCAACGCCTCACGCGACGGCCTGATCGACGCGGCCCACGACGTCGCCGACGGCGGGCTGGCCCAGACCCTGGTGGAGAGCTGCCTGCGTCACGACGTCGGGGCGCGGGTCTGGCTCCCCGACGAGCTGGATCCCTTCGTGGCGCTGTTCAGCGAGTCGACGGCGCGGATCGTGGTCGCCGTGCCCCGCTCGGAGGAGGTCCGCTTCACCGACATGTGCGGCGCCCGTGACTTCTCGCACGCCCGTATCGGCGTGACCGACGGTCAGGGCCAGGGCGCGGTGCTCGACGTCCAGGGCCAGTTCACGATCCCCCTGGCCGAGCTGCGCGAGGCCTGGTCGGCGACCCTTCCGGCCGCGCTGGCCTGACCCCCGTGGTACCGGCCCCACCTCCAGCTTCCCCTCAGCGGGAGCCGCGGCGGAGGAGCTTCCAGACGGTGTCGGTGACGACTCCGGAGGTGCTGAGGCGGTGGTCTCGCTGGTAGCTGCGGACGGCGGTGGCCGTCTTGGCCTCGAACACCCCGGTCGTGGCCAGTCCCGCGGCGTCGGCCGCGTTCAGCGCCCGCTGGAGGCGGCGTACGGCGCGCGAGCCCGACCCGAGCTTGAGGACCGGGTCGCCCGAGCCGCGCACGACCAGCGAGGTCCACGCCGCCCGGGGGGAGAGCCGGCCGCGCGGGGCCAGGCCCGTGGAGCGCCGGTAGGCCCGCACCGCGGTCCGCGTCGTCTCGTCGAAGACGCCGCTGACCTCACCGTTGTGGAAGCCCTCGCGGGAGAGCAGGCACTGCGCCGCCTGGACGCGTCGGCCGCTGTCGCCGAGGGAGACCGGGGCGTAGTCGGTGAAGTCCACCCCGACGCCCCCGCAGAGCTTCAGGGCGGGCGGGGCGCTCGAGCCCTCCCCCAGGTCAAGCCAGTTGCTGTCGATGTTGATCCGGACGCCGCCCCACGTCTCGTCGTGGCCGCCGCGGTACTGGTGCACCCGCGAGTGCGGCATCCACGAGCCGCTGCGGATGTACGTCGAGCCGACGTCGGCTCGCCCGTTCCAGTCGGCGATCCAGACCTGGTCGGGCATCGTGTGGGCATCGGGCCGGGTGGCTCCGGCGTCGTCGAGCATCTTCAGCCCGGACGCGGCGCTGGAGTACACCCCGGACACGTAGTCCAGCTGGTGCAGGCGCTTGGTCCACGAGGACAGGAAGCTCAGGGCCGACTCGCGGCAGTCCCTGCCGGCGATGTTGAAGGCCTCCAGGTCGTACCAGAGCGTGCTTCCGCTCGACAGACCGAGCTGGGCCGCCCGGGCCACCGTCTTCTCCGCCTCGGCCCGACCCTGACGCCGCGCCTTGACGTAGCCCTTGCGGGCCGACGGGTTGATCCGGACCTGCTGGAGGTAGCGGTCGCGTGTGGTGCAGGAGGCCTGGGGGCCGAGCGTGATCGGCAGCAGCCGCCATCCCTTGCGCAGCTGGGTGGAGATCCAGGCCGGGGTGAGGTTGGGCTGGTCCCGGCAGGCGCGGGAGTCGCCGGAGATGTAGATGCCGACGGCCAGGAAGGGCGAGCTGCGCAGCCAGGCGTCCATCGCGGACTGGGTGGGGGCCAGGCACTGGTCGAAGCCGTAGCCGGTGAAGTTGCCGGGGGTGGCCACGGTGCGGGCCTGGGCTCCGGCGGTGACCCCACCGGAGAGCAGCGACGCGAGCACGGCCACGACGACGGCGACGGCCGTACGACGGACGGCCACCGAGCCAGAGCCGGCTGGCCGGCCGGGACGGGTGAGGGGCAGGACAGTCGGCATGCGGATCTCCCAGACGTCGTACGGACCGAGTCACTGTAGTCACAAATTCCCCACCGGTTACGTGAAAACGGGCGAAATGCGGCAAACTACAGACGTGTAATTCATCAGCGCTCGGGACCTGGACGCTCCAAGGCAGACTGGCCCCGTGCCCGTCCGCCTGTCTCCCGCCGACCCGAGCGTCGTCGTTCCCGCACTGGCCCGCTTCCGCGCCGGGGAGCGCGATCCGGTCGACCTGAGGCTCCTGACCAAGCACCTGCTCGCCCTGCTGGTCGGCCGAGCGCCGGGCGGTGCGGTCGAGGTGCGGGTCCCGCCGTACGCCGTCGCGCAGTGCCTGCAGGGCACCCGGCACACCCGGGGGACGCCGCCCGCCGTGGTCGAGACCGACCCGGCGACCTGGATTGCCCTCGCGGTGGGCGACCTGACCTGGTCCGACGCGCGTGACTCGGGGGCCGTCCGGGCCTCGGGCGAGCGCTCCGACCTGACCCCGCTGCTGCCGCTGACCTGATCTGACCTGACCTGCTGACCCGTATCCGAGTGGAAGTAGTAGTCCGAATTAACCGTTTAAGAGATTAAAAGGATGATTATGAGGCGATGTCAGGTTTTGTAACACCGATCGACCCACGCTGGGGTAAGCCGTCCACGAGGTCGGCCCTCCTCGCGACGTTGACGGACCACCATGACTCTGCTTGCCCCCGAACCGACCTCCGCGCGCTCCCGTCGTGTCCGGCGTCCGCACACACTCACCCGATCGGGCTCCTCGCCGCTCCCCCTACTCGCCTGGGCCGAGGGCGTGGTGGCGCCGATATCGGAGTCTCGCCGCTCCCGCACCATGGCGCGGGTCGGTGGACTCGTCGGCCTGGGGGCCCTGGTGACCTACCTGGCCTGGCGCATCCTGGCCACGCTTCCGCCCTCGGGGCCGGGCCGCTGGGCGGCCTGGATCCTGGTCGCCTTCGAGTCGATGCCGCTCCTGGCGGCGACGGCCAAGCTGAGCGGGACCTGGAGCATTGACACGGTCTCGGCCGACCCCGTCACCGAGTCGCCGCTCGGCCTTCGGGTCGCCGTGCTGATCCCGACCTACGACGAGTCTGCCGAGGTCGTGGGGCCGACGGTGGCCGCGGCCTGCGAGCTGAGCCCCATCCACGAGACCTGGGTCCTCGACGACGGCGACCGGCCGTGGCTGGCCGCGATGTGTGCCGAGTACGGCGCCCGCTACGTCACCCGCGACGAGCACCAGCACGCCAAGGCAGGGAACCTCAATCACGCGCTGGCCCTGATGGAGGCCGAGGAGGAGGCAGGCGGGGAGCGGACCGACCTGATCGCCGTCCTCGACTCCGACCACGTCCCCCTGCCCGCGTTCTTGACCTCCACCCTCGGGTACTTCGTCGACGAGCGTCTGGCGCTGCTCCAGGCACCGCAGACCTTCTACAACGCCGGCGCGTTCGACGACGACGGCGGAGTCGGCGAGCAGAGCCTGTTCTTCAACGTCCAGCTCGCGGGCCGGGAGAGCTCGGGGGCGGAGATCTTCTGGTGCGGGTCGTCGTCGATCCTGCGGGTGGACGCCCTGCGTGAGGTCGGCGGGGTGGCCCAGGAGACTGTCACCGAGGACATGCACACGACGCTCAAGCTCCAGAGGGCCGGCTGGCGGGCCGCCTTCCACCATCAGAACATCGCCCTCGGACTCGCTCCCGCCACCCCCGAGCAGTACCTCGTCCAGCGTCGACGCTGGGGCATGGGGGCCATGCAGGTGATGGTCCACGAGCGGCTCTGGCGCCGGCACCGGTGGATGTCGGTGCGGACGCAGTTCGAGTACCTCTTCGGAGCCCTGTGGTGGCTCGAGGGCTTGGGCACGATTCTCGCCCTGATGGTGCCGGCAGTTCTGCTGCTGACCGGGGCCATCACCTCGACCGCGTCGCCCGCCACCTTCGTGACTGTGTTCGTGCTGGCCTTCGGGCTGCGCATGTGGGGCTACAAGCAGCTGCTGCGCCACCAGATCCGCTGGCGATCGGCGTACGCACTGCGCGTCCTGCGCGTCACGGTGGGCCTGTCCTGCCTGTGGTGGCTGGTCACCCGCCGCGCACTCACCTTCACGGTGACCCCGAAGGGGGGCGCCGAGGACCGGCTTCGGGGCCGTGTTCCCGCCGTCGTGGTGGGCATGCTCGCTGCCGCCGTCTCCCTGGTCTGCATTGCCGTGCTCGGGCTGCTCGGCCATATCCCCTGGCACACGAGCGTGGGCTCGACCGTGTCCTCGGGGGTGTGGCTGGTGATCGCCGTCGTGGTGCTCGCCAACGCGACGATGCGGATCCGGGCCGAGCAGTACGCGACCTCGCGGCGCAACGCTCACCGCTTCGCCATCCCCGCGACGGTGCTGCTCGACGGTGTCGCGACCCAGCTGGCCGACCTCTCGGTGGGAGGCGCGTCGGTTCGGATCCAGCCCGGGGTGCCCGCGCCGTCCGGGTTGGTCCGATTTGCCCTGCCCCGCGCCGAGGCCGTGTCGCTGCGGGTGACCGCGGTGGTCGACCAGGGTGCCTCCGGATCGCTGGTCAAGCTCGGCCTCGACGGCGAGGACTGGACGAGCCTGCGTCAGTTGGCCCTGTGGATCTTCCACACACCGGACCTGGCCGTCGCCGGCCTCCCGGCCGGGGTCCCTGCGGCAGCGATCGCCGCGCGCTGAGCGGCCCGGGGCCGGGTCTAGGCTGCGCCGTATGAGCCTCGACGCCGACCAGATCCGCTCCGCCGTCCGCGACGTCCTGCCCTCGGTCCGGGCCGACCTGGAGGCGCTGGTGGCCATCCCGTCGGTCAGTGCCGACCCGGCTCGTGCCGAGGACGTACGCCGCAGCGCGGAGGCCACCGCGGCCCTGTTCGCCGCCGAGGGCTTCGAGGTGCAGATCCTCACTGCCGACGGCGGCGCACCAGCCGTCCTGGCCCGTCGTGCCGCCCCTGACGGCGCGCCGACGGTCCTGCTCTACGCCCACCCCGACGTCCAGCCGACCGGGGACCTGGCCGACTGGGACAGCGAGCCGTTCGTGCCCACCGAGCGTGGCGAGCGCCTCTACGGGCGCGGCGCAGCCGACGACAAGGCCGGGATCGCCGCTCACCTCGCCGCGGTGCGGACCTTCGGCGACCAGCTGCCGGTGGGCGTCACCGTCCTGGTCGAGGGTGAGGAGGAGGTGGGCTCACCCACCCTGGAGGCGTTCCTGGCCGAGCACAAGGACCTGCTCGCCGCCGACGTCATCGTGATCGCGGACAGCGGCAACTGGGACATCGGCGAGCCCGCGCTCACCACCAGCCTGCGTGGTCTGTGCGACTGCGTCGTCGAGGTCCGCACCCTCGACCACGGGGTGCACTCGGGGATGTGGGGCGGGATCGTCCCCGACGCCGTGACGACTCTGGTCCGACTGCTGGCCACCCTGCACGACGACCTCGGAAACGTGGCCGTGGAGGGCCTCGTCTCCGGCCCCGCCGCCGACGTGGACTACCCCGAGGAGCGGATCCGCGCCGAGTCGGGCATCTCCGCGGGAGTGCACCTGATCGGCGAGGGGTCGGCCGTCGCGCGGATGTGGACCAGGCCGGCGCTGTCGGTGATCGGCTTCGACGCCACCCGGACCGCGGAAGCCAGCAACACCCTGATCCCGGCGGCCCGGGCCAAGGTCTCGGTCCGGCTGGCCCCCGGCGACGACGCCCGGCGGGCGATGCAGTGCCTGCGCGACCACCTGGAGTCCCACACGCCGTGGGGGGCGCAGCTCACGATCCACGACGGCGAGCTGGGCGAGCCCACCTCGATCGACGCCACGGGTCCGGCGTACGACGCGGCGCGGGCGGCGTTCCGGGAGGCCTGGGACGGCACCGAGCCGGTGGACATGGGGGTCGGCGGGTCGATCCCGTTCATCGCCGCGTTCACCGAGGCCTTCCCCGAGGCCTCGGTCCTCGTCACCGGCGTGGAGGACCCCGACACCCGCGCCCACGGCGCCAACGAGGGGCTGCACCTCGCGGAGTTCGAGCGGGTGTGCCTGGCCGAGGCGCTGCTGCTGCACCACCTCGCCGAGGCCTGACCGACCCGACCCCGCGGGGTCGTAGGATGGCGTGGTGCCTGGACCCCGCGGAGATGGCCTGCTCACCCACGAACTCGACCCCCACGACCGGGGACCTCAGGACGCCTGTGGTGTCTTCGGGGTGTGGGCGCCGGGCGAGGACGTCGCCAAGCTCACGTACTACGGGCTCTACGCCCTCCAGCACCGGGGCCAGGAGTCGGCCGGCATCGCCGTCGGGAACGGCCGGCAGATCCTCGTCTACAAGGACATGGGGCTGGTCTCCCAGGTCTTCGACGAGTCCACCCTGGCCTCACTGAAGGGCCACGTGGCGGTCGGCCACGCGCGGTACTCCACCACCGGCGCCAGCACCTGGCACAACGCCCAGCCCACGTTCCGCCCGACCGAGGGCGGCGCGATCGCCCTGGCCCACAACGGCAACCTGACCAACACCCGCGACCTCGCCCAGCAGGTGCACGCCCTGCGCACCGCGCTCGGGGAAGACGGACCCCGGCGCGACTCGACGGCGAGCACCAACGACACGAGCCTGGTCACCGCCCTGCTGGCCCACCACCCTGATCGGAGCCTGGAGGAGAACGCCGCCGAGCTGCTGCCCACGATCAAGGGCGCCTTCTCCTTCGTGTGGATGGACGAGAACACCCTCTACGCCGCCCGGGACCCTCAGGGCATCCGGCCGCTGGTGCTGGGCCGGTTGGAGCGCGGCTGGGTGGTGGCCTCGGAGACGGCCGCCCTCGACATCGTCGGCGCTTCCTTCATCCGCGAGGTCGAGCCCGGCGAGATGGTCGCCGTGGACGAGGACGGCCTGCGCACCCGGGTGTTCTCCCCTCCCGCTCCCAAGCACTGCCTCTTCGAGTTCGTCTACCTTGCCCGGCCGGACACGTTGATGAACGACGTCCGGGTGCACAGCGTGCGGGTGGAGATCGGCCGCCGGCTGGCCCGGGAGTTCCCGACCGAGGCGGACCTGGTCATCCCGGTGCCGGAGTCCGGGACGCCGGCGGCGATCGGGTACGCCGAGGCGAGCGGCATCCCCTACGGCTCCGGCCTGGTGAAGAACTCCTACGTCGGCCGGACGTTCATCCAGCCCTCGCAGACCATCCGCCAGCTGGGCATCCGGCTCAAGCTGAATCCGCTGCGCGACGTCATCGAGGGCAAGCGTCTGGTGGTGGTCGACGACTCCATCGTGCGCGGCAACACCCAGCGGGCCCTGGTCCGGATGCTCCGTGAGGCTGGTGCCCGCGAGGTGCACGTGCGGATCGCCAGCCCGCCGGTGAAGTGGCCGTGCTTCTACGGCATCGACTTCGCCTCGCCGGCCGAGCTGATCGCCAACGGTCTGACCTCGGACCAGATCTGCCGGTCCATCGACGCCGACTCCCTGGGCTACATCTCCCTCGAGCAGCTGATCGAGGCCAGCACGGTGCCCAAGGACAACCTGTGCCGGGCCTGCTTCGACGGGGTGTATCCCGTCCCGCTCCCCGAGCCCGAGCACCTCGGCAAGCACCTGCTCGAGCTGGACGCCGCGCTGCCGCTGGAGGGCCTGGACACCCCGGCGTTGAGCTACCGCGGCGGAGCGGGTGCCGCGGACGCCCTGGACCGACCGTGAGCGTGGAGGCGGGCGGCGCCCGGGCGGCCACCTACGAGGCCGCCGGAGTGTCGATCGACGCCGGCGACAAGGCCGTCGAGCTGATGAAGGTGTGGATCGACAAGGCCACCCGCCCCGAGGTCGTCGGCGGGGTGGGCGGATTCGCCGGCCTGTTCGACGCCACGGCGCTCAAGGCCTACGAGCACCCGCTGCTGGCCACCTCGGCCGACGGGGTGGGCACCAAGGTGGCGATCGCCCAGGCGCTGGACGTCCACCACACGATCGGGATCGACCTGGTGGGCATGCTCGTCGACGACCTCGTGGTCTGCGGCGCGGAGCCCTTGTTCCTGACCGACTACATCGCCACGGGGCGGGTGGTTCCCGAGCGCATCTCCGCCATCGTCCAGGGCATCGCCGAGGGGTGCGTCCAGGCGGGCTGCGCGCTCATCGGCGGGGAGACCGCCGAGCACCCGGGGCTCCTGGGTCCCGAGGAGTACGACGTCGCGGGCTCGACCACCGGCGTCGTCGAGGCCTCGATGCTGCTGGGCCCCGGCCGCGTCCGTGAGGGCGACGTCGTCGTCGCGATGGCCTCCTCGGGCCTGCACTCCAACGGCTACTCCCTCGTCCGGCACGTGCTGCTCTCCGAGCAGGGGGCCGGCTGGTCGCTGGACCGGTCGGTCGACGAGCTGGGTCGGACCCTGGGCGAGGAGCTGCTGGAGCCGACCCGGATCTACGCCAAGGCGTGCCTGGACCTGGCCCGGCGCACCCAGACGCACGCGATGTCCCACGTGACCGGGGGTGGTCTGGCCGCCAACCTGGCCCGGGTGATGCCCGAGGACCTGGTCGCCTCGCTCGACCGCGGGACCTGGACCCCGCGGCCCGTCTTCGACCTGGTCCGTCGGGTCGGCTCGATCGCGCAGCCGGACCTCGAGCGCACGCTGAACTGTGGGGTCGGGATGGTGGGGCTCGTCGACCCCGCCGACGCCGACGTTGCGGTCGAGGTCCTGGCCGGGCACGGGGTCGACGCCTGGGTGGCCGGGCGGGTGGGGGGCCCCTCGGGCTCTGCCGCCGGCCCCGACGTACGCCTCGCTCCGGCTGAGCGCGTCCGCCTGCACGGTCAGCACCCGGGCTGGTGAGCCGGGCCCCGGCCCGACACGGCTCGCGCACGGCTCGTCCACGGCTCGCGAGCCGGCCGCCGCGGCGGGGCGTCAGGCGCTCACCGGCGACCGGCAGCACGCTCCCGGGTGAGGAAACGGTCCCGAATCTGACCTCCGGCGTGCGGTAACCACCACCCGGGCGGTACGGTGAGGACACGAGAAACCGACTGGAGACACCGGACGCGCGCAACACCCTGGACACGGCGTCGTGAGACGAGCGCCGCGGCTGGGGCAGACGTGACTCCGGCCGAGCGTGCGAGGGGGTCGACCCAATGGGGCGCGGCCGAGCAAAAGCCAAGCAGACCAAGGTTGCCCGCGACCTGAAGTACCGCTCTCACGAGACGGACCTCAGTGCGCTGGCCAAGGAGCTGCACGGCGGTAAGGGTGAACCCGTCGACGAGGTCGACGATGACGACGACGAGTGGTCGGGTCGGACCCGGTCCGTCGGCGACTGACGCCGAGGCTCGCCGCGTCACTGGGGTAGCCGAGCGTGGGCGCCGCCGAAAGTTGGTTCCGCCGACCGGCGGGAACGACGGATTCTGCTGAGCCGCGCTCAGAGTTGGGGCAGCCGAATCGAGGCGAGCCGGCCCACGGCGGCGATCCGGTGCTCGGCGAGCCGGTCTGCGGCGACCGAGGTCGTCAGCTGGTCGGCATCGGCGCGGGCCAGCACCTCGCGGGTGGTCTCGAAGATGCGGCCGGCGCGGGCGCGGGCGCGCTCGAAGGAGAAGCCGTCGAGCTCGTCGGCGACCTGGATGAGGCCACCGGCGTTGACCAGGTAGTCCGGCGTGTAGAGGATCCCTCGGTCGGCCAGCAGCTTCTGGGTCCCGTCGTGGACGAGCTGGTTGTTCGCTCCGCCGCACACGATCTTCGCGCTGAGCGCCTGGACCACCTCGTCGGTGAGCGCGCCGCCCAGGGCGCACGGGGCGTAGGCGTCGAGCCGGGTGGCGACCAGGGCGGCGGTGTCGGGCGCGGTCCTGACCTGCGGGTGAGCGTCGCGGACCGACTGGACCGCCACGGCGTCGACGTCGGTGAGGACCACCTCGGCTCCGTCCTCGACGAGCAGGTCCACCAGGTGCCGCCCCACCTTGCCGACCCCGGCCACGCCGACGGTGCGTCCCCCCAGCGTGGGTGATCCCCACTGGTGCTCCGCCGCGGCCCGCATGCCCTGGAAGACTCCGAAGGCCGTGAGCACCGAGGAGTCGCCGGCCCCGCCGTGCTCCCGGGTACGTCCGGTGACGAAGGGGCAGTCGCGGGCCACGAGGTCCATGTCGGGGGAGTAGGTCCCGACGTCGCAGGCGGTGTAGTAGCGGCCGCCGAGCGAGGCGACGAACCGGCCGTAGGCGCGCAGCAGCTCCTCGGTCTTGTCGGTCGTCGGGTCGCCGATGATGACCGCCTTGCCTCCGCCGAGGTCGAGGCCGGCGAGCGCCGCCTTGTAGGTCATCGCGCGGGACAGCGCGAGCACGTCGGCGAGCGCGGCGCTCTCGGTCGGGTAGGGGTAGAAGCGCGTGCCTCCCAGTGCCGGCCCCAGGGCGGTGGAGTGGATCGCGATGATCGCGCGCAGCCCACTGGCCGGGTCGGAGCAGAAGGCCACCTGCTCGTGGCCGACCAGGCGGGTGAACACGCCGTCGTCGGGCCGAACGCTGACTTCGGGGTGCGTCACGAGGGGTTCCTTCGTCTCAGCCCACCGGGGTGGGCGGGCGGCTCGGCCACGAAATAAACCTCACGCAGGGGTAGTGCGTGCCTTGGCGCGGCAGTGATGATGTCACAGTACGAAACCGGGCGCGCCGACGCGGCCTCGGTCCCTCCGGCCCTCGGGCTCTCTTGTCCCCTGCCTCCGCAGTGGTCCGGCGGTTGAATCGACCGCAACCGGTCCAAATGTGGGCATTGGTGGCAGTAGTTGACCATTGTGCTATTTCGTCCCAAGGCTTAGCCTCAGGAAGCAAGCCTGACGGTCTCAGCACGACGTTCTCCCAACATGTCGGGGGATCGTGGAGGCGTCGGGGGGATGAAACACACTGTGAGGGAGGCCCGATGAACACAAGGCCATCGGAGTCCGAACCACTGCTGACGCCGGCGGAAGTCGCGGCCATGTTCCGGGTCGACCCGAAGACGGTCACCCGGTGGGCCAAGGCCGGCAAGCTGAGCTCGATCAGAACTCTCGGAGGGCACCGGCGCTACCGGGAGTCCGAGGTTCGTGAGCTGCTCACGGGGATGCTGCCCGAACAGCGCCGTGGTGAGGGTCAGGACTGACCCGAGCCCACTCAGCGGTGGCAGGACCACCAGACTCGCCCCGGCGTTCTCGAGAAACGCCGGGGCGAGCCCTGTCTCAGCCCAGCCCGCTCTCAGCTCAGCCCGGTCTCAGGTCAGCGGAGGGCACGGACGAGGCCGAGCACCTTCCGCGCCTGCTGCACCCGACGCTCCCAGGTCACCCCGAGGACGATCAGCGTGACGCCGGCAGCGCCGATCAGCACCCACCGCGGTACGGCGTTCCCGACGTAGGGGCCGGCGAGATAGACCACGAGCACGGCGCCGACCGCACCGCCCCACGCCATCGGGGCGCTCCACCGGGTGACCAGCCCCGCGACGACCAGGCTCAGGCAGGCCAGGCCGAGGAGCAGCGCCCTCAGGCCGGGCTCCTCGACGAGCGCCCAGAGCAGGCTCGGGACCAGGGCCAGGCCGAGGGCAGGGCTGAGTGTCCGTCGGGTGCCCGCGGCCGGGTGGCGGTGCAGGTGGAGCACGGCGACGGCGGCAAGCACCGCAGCGGTCGGGAGGGTGTACGCCTCGGGGGCGCGGACACCCACGTCCCACAGCCGCACCCAGCTCGCGGCAGCCAGGAGCAGGCCCCCGACGGGAAGCAGCCGGTAGCGGTCGGTGCGGAGCAGGGCGAGTGCCGTGGTCGTCGCTCCGAGCAGAGTCAGGTAGAGCGCCGTCCACGACGCCGACTCCCCGGTGGGGGCGGTGAGCACCCCGGCCAGGCCCAGCGGGACGACCGCGACGAGCGCACCGACCTCCCAGCCGGCCCGAGCCAGCGCGGGCTCCGCGTGTGCCCAGCACCGGCCCGGGGCCCAGATCAGGGCGAGCAGGGCAGCGGCCATCCCCGCCAGCCCGAGGAGCACGCCCCATGAGGTCGACGCACCGGCGACGTGCGCCCAGGTCACGACGCTCAGACCCAGCGTCGCGGCGAGGACCGCGCCGGCCACCCCGGAGACTTCCGGCACCCGGGCGCGGACGTGCAGCACGCCGGCCAGCAGGAAGGTCGCGGCGAGGCTCAGCGCGGTGAGCAGGTCGTCGTGGGTCGAGACCAGGGTGGCCCCGAGGGCGAAGACGCCGGTCCAGGCCGCCGTGGTCAACGAGGGGTCGCGGAGCCACCATGCGAGGAGGGCGACGGCGACCAGCGTGGCGCACGCGACCACCGACCAGACGGGGGGCCCGGTCAGGACCACACTCAGCGTGCCCGCTCCGGCGAGCAGCGCGGCCGCAGTGACCAGCAACGTGGACCGACCGGGAAGCCTCGGCGTCGACCCCGGGGCGAGCGTGCGGCTCAGGCGGCCGACGGAGGCGAGGGTCCCCAGCAGGGCGAGCGTGAGGACCGGCAGCAGCCAGGCCGAGGGCGGGTCGGCGCCGGCGACGATGCGCAGCCGGTCGGTCAGGTCGCCGGACCATCCCGACGCGGAAGCGAGGAGGGCGTCGAGAGCGACGCCGGCCAGGGACAGGGTGAGGGCGGCGGCGACCAGCCCCGCGACCAGCTGGACCAGCAGGCCGAGGCCGCGCCAGACCCCGGGGAGTCTCCACGTGCCGGCGGCGACCAGGGCGAGCGTGCCGGACGCGACGAGGGCCCCGGTGGTCGCTCCCTCGTCCAGGACGGGCAGGGTGAGAGCTCCGGTCAGCACCAGGAGAGCGACCGCACCGGACGCCGCCCGCAGGCGTTCGTCGAGGTGGGTCAGGACGGCCGGAGCGGCGGCCAGCACGGCGGCGGCGAGCAGCGGCCAGATCTCTAGCCGTCCCCACAGCGCGGCGACGTCGAGCCGGTCGGTCCCGCGGTCGACGCCGACGGCGAGCAGACCGAGCCAGCTCGCGGCCACGACCACCACCGCGATCATCCGGGTCGCGGAGAGGCGGAGCCGGCGCGCGGCCACCACGACCGCGGTAGAAAGGATGGTTCCCGCGACGAGGGCGGCGGCGAGATCCAGGTCCGGAAGCAGCGTCAGCCCGAGGACGAGCCCGGCCGTCCCCAACCCGGCCGCCACCTCGCCGGTGGTCAGGTGTCCCAGGGGGGTCCGCCGGCAGGCCAGGGACGCCGCGCCGCCCACCACGACGAGAAGAGCGCCGAGCAGGACCAGGAAGGTGCCCACGTCCGGGTCGCCGAGCCACCCGGCGTTCTGGGCCCCGACCACGTCGAGGCTGAGCAGCCCGAGGGCGACCAGGGACAGGGACTCGGCAGCAGCGCGCAGGTCGGCCCGCGCGAGCCAGGCGGCGACGAGCGCGGTCAGGCCGGTCAGGCCGGCCAGGACCGCGGTGCGTCCTGCGACCCCCAGGACGGACCAGGTGACGACGAGGAAGACGACTGCGGCGACCAGGACGCACAGGGCGCCCAGCCCGAGCAGCAGGCGAGAGACCGACACGTCGGCGAGCCCGCGGCGTCGGGGGGTGTCGCCTGCCTCACCGGAATTGCCGACGTCGTGGGGACGCGGGTACGCGCCGGTCCCCGCGGCCGGTGCCACCGTGGCACCCGCCGGGGTGGAGTCGAGCTCGGCGGCGCCGGCGGGGCCGGTGCCGCCGAGCCCCAGGTCCCTCAGACCGCCGGCGGGAACGCGCAGCGCATGGCGCGACTCGGCCCGCAGCTGGTCCAGCAGGGTGTCCGCACTCTGCAGGGTGACGAAGAGGCGCTGGGCGAGCTCGCCCCGCAGCCCCAGTCCGCACGCGGGGCAGGAGGGCACCCCGGGCGTGATGGCCAGGCGGCACTCGGGGCAGCTCGTGGGATCGGCGAAGCGTTGCATGCCTCCATCAACCCACGAGCGGCCACCTGGCGTACACCGATCGGCGACTCAGTCAGGGTGAGTACGCAGGCCTAGCCCCTCGTGCTCGCGCGCCCCCGAGCGCCCCGGCTCGGGGGCCTCACGCCTCGACGATGACCTCGTGCTGGTCGAGCCGGGGGAGACGGTCGAACCAGGCGTTCTCGCCCGGGTGCCCGATGTTGACCACCAGCAGCGATCGCCACGAGGTGTCGGCGAAGAACTCCTCGTCCAGGGCCGCGGCGTCGAAGCCGGCCATCGGTCCCGCGGCCAACCCGGCGGCGCGGACGCCCATCAGGAAGTAGCCGATCTGGAGCGTCGCGTTGAAACGAGCCACGTCCTCGCGGCCGGGGTCGGCCTCGAAGCTCTCCTGGGCCCCCGGGAACGGCGGGAACAGCCGGGGAAGGTGCTCGTGGAACCGGGTGTCCATGGCCAGCACCGCCACCAGGGGGGCGTTAGCGGTCTTGTCCCGGTTACCGTCGGCCATGTGCTTGAGCAGCCGATCGCGGGGCGGCTCCTCACGGACCAGGAGCATGCGCAGGGGCTGCGCGTTGAGCGCCGTGGGCGCGTACTTGACCAGGTCGTAGATGGCGGCCACGGTCGTGTCGTCCACGGGCTCGTCGGTGAAGGTGTTCGCGGTGCGGGCCTGCCGGAACAGCAGGTCCTGGGCCTCAGGGGCCAGAGTCAGCGATGTCATACCCGGTGAACACAGTTGTAGCATCAACTATTCCGGGAGGACTGCCCGAGGGGGCGAGGGGTACGACGGGCAGGTGCGACCAGGGTCCCGTGCTCTAGCCATGGGTACGGGTGCACGTACGCGACCCCCGGTCCTCACGGGCCGGGGGTCGACTGCGTTCGGCTCCCCCGGGGTCGCGGGCCTGCGGCGTCGCGGTGCCGGCTCAGCCCTCGGCCGCTGCGTCCCTGGGGTGGAGCAGGCCCCAGGCGGACACGGCGGCCAGCACGCCACCGCCGAAGGTGAGCACGAGGCCGGTTCCCGGAGCCCAGCCCTCCAGCCCGACCAGCCCGACCAGGTGCACGACCTGCCACAGCGGCAAACCGACCGCGACGAGCGCGAGGATCCCGGCCTGGACCGCCGCCACCCGCAGGTACGGCAGGAGCGCCCCGGCGAGTCCGAGCATGGCCGCGTAGAAGGTCCACAGGCCGGCGCCGCGGGCCCCGGACACCGAGCCGACCGCGGTGTCGATCCAGGGCAGGAACGAGCCGACCATCACCATGACCGTGGCGCCGAGCAGCGAGCCCTGGCCTCGGGGACGGCGTGGTCGTCGTCGCCGGGTCGTCGGGGAGGCGGTGCCGCGCTGAGTCATGGACATGTCCGGGATCGTAGGCGGAGCGGACCGCGAGCCTAGGTCAGTCGACGCCTGCCGGCCACGACGAACGGCGGTCCGCGTGCGACCAGCGGTCGCCTGCCGCCGCCGCCGCGTCGCAGATCCTGCTGCTCCGCGCGGGGTCGCGACCGCAAGGGCCCGCGTCACGACGGGTCTCGCGCCGCTGGCCGCAGGTATCCCACCGCCCGCCGACTGGTGTGACCGCAGTCACACAGGCACCTTGACCGGCTGGGAACCCCCTGCTTGCCTCGGGACCGCCCCCCTGCGGTGGCCACGCCGCGCACAGGAGGGACGGGGACCCATTCGCGAGACGAAGGAGGGCTTGATGGACGAGACCCAGCGCCGGGACTACTGGCACAGGAACCTGAGGCTGATGGGGGTGCTGCTCACGATCTGGGCCCTCGTCTCCTTCGGAGCCGGGATCCTGTTCGTGCAGCCGTTGAACAACATCGTGATCGGGGGCTTCCCGCTCGGGTTCTGGTTCGCCCAGCAGGGCTCGATCATCGTCTTCGTCATCCTCATCGCCGTCTACGTGTGGCGGATGGACAAGCTCGACGCCGAGTTCGGGGTCGACGAGTACGAGGCGGAGGTGCACAACTCATGAACGAGATCCAGGTCTGGACGCTGGTCTTCACCGTCATCACGTTCTCGGTCTACATCTACATCGCCTACGCCAGCCGGGTGAGCTCGACCTCGGGGTTCTACGTCGCCGGAGGCGGCATCCCCGCTCCGGCCAACGGTGCGGCCATCGCCGCGGACTGGATGAGCGCCGCGTCGTTCATCTCGCTGGCCGGCATCATCGCCTTCGCTGGCAACGGGTACGGCGGCTCGGTCTACCTGATGGGCTGGACCGGTGGCTACGTGCTGCTGGCCCTGCTGCTGGCGCCGTACCTGCGCAAGTTCGGCAAGTACACGATCCCCGACTTCGTCGGAGACCGGTACTCCGAGAGCGCGCGGATGGTCGCCGTCGTCGCGGCGGTGGTCGTCTCCTTCGTCTACGTCGCCGGCCAGATGGCCGGGGTGGGCCTGGTCTTCACCCGCTTCCTCGGGGTGAACACCACCACCGGCGTCGTCATCGGCATGACCATCGTCTTCTTCTACGCCGTCCTCGGCGGGATGAAGGGCATCACCTGGACGCAGGTCTCGCAGTACTCCGTGCTCATCGTGGCCTACCTCATCCCTGCGGTGGCCATCTCGACGAAGGTCACCGGCATCCCGCTGCCCCAGATCGGGTTCGGGCAGATCCTGGCCGAGCTCAACGGGCTCCAGGCCGACCTCGGCTTCGCGGCGTACACCGAGGCCTTCACCGGCCTGAACATGCTCAACATGTTCCTGATCACCGCGGCGCTGATGTTCGGGACCGCAGGCCTGCCGCACGTGATCGTGCGGTTCTACACCGCCAAGTCGGTGCGGGCGGCGCGCTTCTCGGCGCTCTGGGCGCTCTTCTTCATCGCGCTGCTCTACACCACGGCCCCCTCGGTGTCGGCCTTCAGCAAGATCAACGTGATCAAGGACCTCTCCGGCACCTCGATCAGCCAGACCCCGGACTGGTTCCAGACTTGGAGCAGCGTGGGTCTGGTCTCGGTCAACGACCTCAACGGCAACGGGATGATCGACTACGTCGCCTCGGAGACGGCGAACGAGCTGACCATCAACAACGACATCATCGTGCTCGCCGCCCCGGAGATCGCCGGCCTCCCCGCCCCGATCGTCGGGCTGGTCGCCGCCGGTGCCCTCGCGGCGGCGCTGTCCACCGCGTCGGGCCTGCTGCTGGTCATCTCCTCCTCGGTGGCCAACGACGTCTACTTCAAGAAGATCAACCCGGCCGCCACGGAGGCCAAGCAGCTGCTGGTGGGGCGGATCGCCATGGGCGGCGCGATCCTCGTCGCCGGCTACCTCGGCATCAACCCCCCCGGCTTCGTGGCACAGGTGGTCGCCTTGGCCTTCGGGTTGGCCGCCGCGAGCTTCTTCCCGATCCTGGTGCTCGGCATCTTCTGGAAGAACTGCACGGCGGCCGGAGCGACGGCGGGCATGCTCGCCGGGCTCGGCACGACGATGGCCTACATGCTGTGGACCATCGACATCTACGGCAACGGAGCCGGCTTCTTCGGCATCCTGGAGACCGGGTTCGGCACCATCGGCATGCTGATCAACTTCGCGGTGACCATCGCGGTCTCGCAGTTCACCACGAAGCCGTCGGCGGTCATGCAGGAGCTGGTCGAGGAGATCCGGTACCCGGGACGATCCGTCCTGGTGGCCAAGCACGCGGAGGGCGAGCTGCCGCCCGAGTAGGTCCCACGCGCGGATGCGCCGGGCTAAGAGCGGGTGTCGTGCTGCTCGCGAGCGAGCAGTGCGGCCCCGACGATCCCGGCGCGGTTGCCCAGGGCGCCGGCCACGATCGGCGTCCCGATGTCGATCAGGTGCAGGTAGTGCTTGGACTTCTTGCTGACCCCGCCGCCGACGACGAAGAGGTCGGGTACGAGGAGGGCTTCCACGGTGCGGTAGTAGACGGTGAGCCGCTCGGCCCACTCCGCCCAGTCGAGGTCCTCGTCCTCCCGCGCGCTGTTCGCAGCCCGAGACTCCGCGTCGTGACCGTCGATCTCGAGGTGTCCGAGCTCGCTGTTGGGCACCAGCACGCCTTCGTGGACCAAGGCGGTCCCAATTCCCGTCCCCAGGGTGGTCATCACCACCAGACCCGCCTGGCCCTTGGCCGCGCCGTAGCGTGCCTCGGCGAAACCGGCGGCGTCGGCGTCGTTGACCACGTGCACCGAGCGGCCCAGCGCGTCGCTGAACAGGCCGTCGGCGTCGGTGCCGATCCAGGACGGGTCGATGTTGGCGGCAGAGAGGACGGTGCCGCGGCGTACGACGCTCGGCACCGTGATCCCGACCGGGGCGTCGTCGGGGATGTCCGCGCCGTCGGCGAGCTCGCGCGCCACATCGGCCACCGCCTCCGGGGTGGCCGGCTTCGGCGTCTCGATGCGGGTGCGGTCGGCGCTGAAGTCTCCCTCGTCGAGGTCCACCCGGGCACCCTTGATGCCGCTTCCGCCGAAGTCGATGCCGTAGCCGGTGTTCTGGGTCATGACCGGCTCCTACCCGATATGACCGGCGTCACTCACCGGTGACCCGGGACGAGCCCGCGGCGCAGAGCCTCCTGGGCCAGACGCAGCCGCTTCTGGTTCGGCGGGAGGTCAGTCAGCCCGAACCGGCCGAAGAGCAGGCGCAGGTGCGCCTTCACCGCGTCGACGCTCAGCACGAGCTCGCGGGCGATGTCGTCGTTGGAGGCGGGGCTGGTGAGCAGGGGGGAGTCGGCCATCGGACGGCACAGCGCGACCAGCACCGCCCGCTGGGCCGAGGTGACCTCCGCCGCGAGCCGGGCCCCCGACTCGTCGAGACGGGTCTCGTCCCCCGCGGGGGCGTCGTGCACCCGGTAGACCAGCACCGTCTCGCCCACCCGGAGCGCGTCGCCGTCGCGCAGCCGATGACGCTGTCGGACCCGTTCCCCGTTGACGAATGTGCCGTTGAGGGAGAGCCCGTCGTCGACCACGGTCCACTCGGTGCCCACGGTGGCCAGCTCGGCGTGCACCCGGGAGGCCCGCGCGTCCCAGGGCAGGGCGATGTCCCCCTCCCGACCCAGGGTGAGCCGTGAGGGCCCCGGGGCCAGCGGGCGGAGCACCAGGTCGCCGACCTCGTCGCGCAGCACGATGAACGGGTGCTCGCCGCGCAGCGCGGCGAGGACGGCCCCACCCTCGCGCACGGTTAGCGGTGCGGCCAACCGCGTGGCGGGACTGGCCCGGGGGTTGCTGCTGGGCGGGTCGGGGGACGACTCAGACATCGCGGAGCAGCTCCTGCCAGGTCGCCGGGCCGACCACCCCGTCGGTGACCAGGCCGTGCTCGCGCTGGAATCCCCGCATCGCGTCCTCCGTGTCCTCGCCGTAGCGTCCGTCGACGGCCAGGTCCTGGCCCTGCTTGCGCACCAGGAGCTGCGCGGCGCGGACCGAGGCACTCTGCTGCCCTCGGGAGAGCGTACTCACCAGCTCGGACCAGGTCTGGTCGTCGACCCTGCCGGTCACGTCGAGCCCGCGCAGCGTCTGGAGCCTCTCCACGGACTGCTGGGTGCTCAGCCCGAACCGGCCGTCGACCGCGAGGTCCACGCCACGGTCGGTGAGCAGCAGCTGGGCCGCCCGGACCGCCAGCCCGCGGTCGCCGCGAGTGAGGTCGGGCCACCGGCTCGTCGCGACGCGCGAGTTCGAGGGGCTGGGCCCCGACGAGCTGGGGCTGCGGGGGGAGTCTGCTCGTGGCGTCGCGGACGAGTCGGTGTCCGGCCGGGTCCCGAGCAGGAGGCCGACCAGGACGACCGCCCCCAGGCCGAGGAGGACCAGCAGCACCGCGGCCGTCCTCCGGCCGGTTCGGGGGCGCCCGGCGGTCTCCTCCAGCACGGTGCCGACCGGGACCTCGTTGGTCGCCTGCGTGGGGTCGGGCGCCGTCCAGGGTGCCGGGCGCGATGAGGTCACAGTTGGGTCGTCCCCCGTACGACGGTGAGGCGCGTTGCCGACCGGCGCGGCGTCGGTCAGGGCCTGGTGGGCTGCGCCCACGAAGGAGCCGCAGGACTCGAAACGGTCCGCCGGGTGGTGGGCCAGGGCGGCGGAGACCACGGCCAGGACGGCATCGAGACCACGCCGTGACCCCTCGGCGGAGTCGCTCCGCGACGCTTGTACGGAGCCTCCAGGCCCAGTCGACTCCGGGGGATCACCCCCACCCGGCGGTGCGCCGCTGAGCAGGAAGTGCAGCACCCCGGCCAGGGCGTACTGGTCGGCCGCCGGCCCGACGTTGCCGCCGCCTCGCTGCTCCGGGGCGGCGTAGGCCGGGGTGCCGACCCAGTGTCCGCTGACGGTCACCGACGCGTCGTCACCGGCTCCAGGGCCCGGCCGGTCTCGAGCGGCCCCTCCCGCGTGACGAGCGTGCGCAGGTCGTCCCCGTCGACCAGGCGCATGACCAGGACCAGAAGTCCGTCGTGCTCGCCGGCGTCGTAGACCGGGACGACGTGCGGGTGCTCTAGGTTGGCCACCGCCTCGACCTCACGCTGGAAGCGCTGCTCGGTCCCCGGGACGGCGTCGTCGGTGGGCACCAGCTTCACCGCGACGTCGCGGCGCAACCGGAGCTGGCGCGCGCGGTAGACCGTGCCGCTCGCGCCTCGCCCCAGAGCCTCCCCGAGCAGGCAGCCCAGGATCTCGAGCCCGCTGAGCGGGTCGGGTGGAGCGCCGTCCCGAGACTCCATGCCGGTCACGATAAACGACCGGTGGCCGGTCCCGGCCCCCCCGGGCCGTCCCCCCGCCTCGACCGCGTCGGCGGCCGCGCCGATCAGTCCGCGTGCCCCAGGTAGCGCCGGGCCAGCTTGGTCACCGCGTGGTAGACACCGTCCTCGGCCGGGGCGAGCGGTCCCGGCACGAAGCCCGGCGAGTGGATGCCGCGCTGCACCGACTCGCACGCGGACCAGTCCTGACGGTTGGTCAGGTCCCAGAAGTCCACGGCGTACGCCGGGTCGAAATCGGGGCGCGCCACCACCGAGGCGGGGAAGGACCAGGAACACTCGATGCGGGTCACCTCGGCCGAGACCGGGAAGAGGACATGGGTCATCACGTAGTCCGGGTGCAGGCTGATCAGCAGGTTGGGCAGGAGGACGACGTACATGACGCTGCGCTGCTCGGCCTCCCCGAGCGTCGCGATCACGTCGCCGTGACTGACCCCGTCCAACGACATGGTCTCGACGCCCTCGCGCAGGTCCAGGCTGCCACCGATCCAGTCGCCCTCGGTGCCCACGTTCGCACCGCTGGTCGGTGGCGAGACCCGGCACAGCTCGGGATGGATCGAGGGACAGTGGTAGCACTCCTGGTAGTTCTCGATGACGAGCTTCCAGTTGGCGGCGACGTCGTAGGAGTGCGTGGTGACGCGGACGAGATCGTCGGACGCGTAGGGCGCCACCACCCGGTCCAGGTCGCCGACGTGGGAGGCGAAGGGCGGCGCCGTCCCGGACGGGTCCACGAAGACCCAGCCGCGCCATTGCGTCACCGACAGCGGCGTCAGCCCGAAGGCGCTCGGGTCGAAGGAGCCGTCCCTGGGGTAGCCCGGCGCGTGCCGCAGATCGCCGGCGTGCGAGTAGGTCCAGGCGTGGTACGGGCAGGCGATGTGCCGGGTCGCCGACGTCCCCCCGCAGGGCAGCAGCTCGTGACCCCGGTGCCGACAGGCGTTCTCGAAGGCCCGGAGCTGGCCCTGGTCGTCCACGGTGAGCAGCACCGACGCGTCGCCGGCCGCGACGGCGGACGCCGAGCGTGGCCCCTGGAGCCGGTCGGACCGTCCCACGCAGACCCAGCCGGAGAACAGCTGCCGCCGCTCCCAGGCCAGCACGTCGGGATCCAGGTAGGCCGCGCGGGGCAGCATCCGGCTCTCCCCGAACGGGGCGAGGCTCAGCCGGACCTCGTCGAGGTCCAGCGGGGCCGCCGGGTGGTCCGTCCCGACCGGAAGGCCGGCGGCGGCGAGGTGCTCGGTGTCCAGGTCCATCAGGCCTCCCGCGCGGCTCGGTCGCGCAAGATCCGCTGTGCCGCGAAGCGGCCGGGTGACCCGATCACGCAGCCGCCTGGGTGGGTGCCGGACCCGCACTGATAGTACCCCTCGACCGGGGTGGCGTAGTTGGCCCAGCCCGGCGCGGGGCGGAAGACGTACATCTGCGGGGCCAGGAACTCGCCAGCGAAGATGTTGCCCTCGCTGAGCCCGGTCCGCTCTTCGATGTCCTTGGGCGTGACCACCTCGCGGTGCAGGACAAGGCCCCCGAAGCCGGGGAAGTGCTCCTCGAGCACGGCCTGCGCGGTGTCGCCGAACCGCTCCCGCTCGGTGTCCCAGTCGCTGCCGCGCAGCTCGTAGGGGGCGTACTGCACGAAGCACGACATGACGTGCTTGCCGGGCGGCGCCATGTCCGGGTCGACCACCGACTGGATCGCCGCGTCGATGAAGGGCCGCTCGGAGTACCACCCGTACTTGGCGGCGTCGAAGGCCCGTTCGACGTACTCGATGGTCGGACCGATGTTGAGGAAGCCGCCGAAGTGGTCGACCGTGTCGGGCAGCGCGGGGAAGCTCGGCAGCCCGTCGAGCGCGAAGTTCACCTTGGCCGAGACCCCGCGGAACTTCATCCGGTCCACGGCGTCGATCAGGTCGCCGGGCAGGTCACGGGGGTCGAGCAGCTCGGTGAACGTGCGGCGGGGGTCGAGGGCCGAGACGACGGTGGGAGCCGAGAGCTCGGTGCCGTCCTCGAGGACCACCCCGGTCGCCCGGCCGTCGTGGGTCAGGACCCCGCTCACCGGGGAGTCCAGACGGACGTCGGCACCGAAGGACTGCGCGGCCCGGGCGAGCACCTGGGTGAACCCCCCGTTGCCGCCCTTGTGGAAGGCCCACGAGCCGAGGTGGCCGTCGTGCTCGCCGAGCTTGTGGAAGAGCAGCACCAGCCCCGACCCCGGCGACATCGGGCCGAGCTTGGAGCCGATGATGCTCGAGGAGGCGTGGTAGCCCTTCACCGCCTCGTGCTCGAAGTAGTCCCCGAGGAAGTCCGCGGCGCTGCCGGTCAGCAGCCGGACCACGTCGTGCATCACCCGGCGCTCGACGCCCCCCAGATGCTTCAGCAGCCAGGCCACGTCCGCCTGGTCCTCGGCGTCGGAGCCGAAGATCTGGGGCGGTGCGGCGTCGAAGAGCGGTCGGACCGCGCGACGAACCAGGTCGAGGTCGTGGTCGTAGCGCTCGTAGGCGTCCGCGTCGTGCGGGCTGTGCCGCCGGATCTCCTGCACGTTCTGCGCGTGGTCGTCACCGAGGAGCAGGTAGTCGCCGTCACCGGTGGGGTGGAACCCCGAGGGCATCATCAGCGGCAGGAAGCCGTGCCGGACCAGGTCGAGCTCGTGGATGATCTCGGGGCGCAGCAGGCTCAGCGCGTAGGAGAACGTCGTGAACGAGAAGCCGGGAACGATCTCCTCGGTGATCGCCGCACCGCCGACGAGGGAGGCCCGCTCGAGGACGAGGGTGCGCAGGCCGGCGCGGGCGAGGTACGCCGCGTTGACCAGACCGTTGTGGCCGCCACCGACGACGATCACGTCGTAGGACGTGCTGGCCGTGCTGTCGCGGGGGTCGGCGGAGGTCATGGTCGAGCCACCTTCCGGGGGGAATTGAAGAAGGGTGTGCGGGTGGTCGTCGCGCCCACCGTGGTGGTGCGGTGTTCCAGGGAGATCTCGAGGCGGAGGGCCGTGCCGGGGGCGGCCAGGCCGGGCTCGACCCGGGCGATCCCGACGTGTCGCTGGAGGACCGGCGAGTAGCACAGGCTGGTCACGTACCCGACCGGGTCGCCGGTCGGGCGCACGCCCTCGGGGGCGTGCAGCACCGACTCGTACGGCACCCGACGCTCGTTCTTGGCTGGGAAGAGGCCCGCCTCGCGGTGCAGGCTGTCCCACCCGAGCCAGTCCACGACCACCCCGGTGGTGGCCCACCTCGACGTGGCGTCACGCGGCTCGCCGCGCACCGCCTCCGAGCCGACGAAGCGCCGGTCGTCCTCGGCCAGCCCGCGCAGCATCCAGCCCAGCCCGAGCTCCCGCGGGGTGACGCAGTCGGCCTCGCTCAGGGCGAGCCGGCCGTTGTGCCACTCGACGTCGACCAGCGGCAGGCCGGCCTCGATCCGCAGGGTGTCCATCGCCTCCTCGCCGTACGGGCGCAGGGCGTGGGGACGGCCCGCGGCGAGCACCGCGTCCAGGACGTCGAGGGCGGAGGTGGCCGGGACGACGAGCTCGAAGCCCAGGTCGCCGGTGAAGCCGGTCCGGGAGACGGTGACCTCGGCGCCGGCGATGGTGGCCCGGCGGTGGGTGAAGAAGGCCAACGAGGTGACCTCGTCCGCGATCCCGGTCAGGCCGGCCAGCACCGCACGGCTGCGCGGGCCCTGGAGTGCGAGTATCCCGTACTCGTCCGAGACGTCCTCGACCTCGGCCTGCAGCCGTCCGCGGTGGTCGAGCAACCACCCCATCGTCGGCCGGGCGGTGGTGAGCCACAGCTCGTCGGGCGAGTGGCGCAGCACCACCCCGTCGTCCATCACGTAGCCGCGTTCGTCGCACCAGGCGGTGTACTGCGCCTCCCCGGGCGCGCAGGCCCGGACGTCGCGGACCAGGACCCGCGAGAGCAGCCGCTCGGCGTCGGGACCGCGCACGACGTACTTGAACAACGGCGAGGTGTCGAAGAGGCCGACGGCGTTGCGCACGGCGAAGTACTCGTGCTTGGGCGCGTGGGTGTAGCGCAGCGGGGAGAGGTAGCCCTGCCAGTGCGTGAAGAGGCCTTGGTCGTTCCACGCGCTGAGCCGCTCGTGGAACGGCGTGGTGCGAATCATCGTCGGCTCCTTACTGACTCACGAGTCAGCCCATCCTGACTCCTTCAGGCCTCGCGCGCCAGTCCCCAGCGGTCCAGGAGCCACGCGTGGACCTCGGCCTCGTAGGCCAGGTGCGCCACCCGCCCCGAGGGGCCGGCGTGGGCCCCGGCGCCGGTCTCGCAGCGGAACAGGCAGCGGGCGGCCCAGGCCGGATCGGTCTCCCGCAGCCGCGCCACCCACTTGGCCGGCTCCCAGACCATCACCCGGGGGTCGTGCAGGGCGCCGGTGACGAGCAGGTCGGGGCGGCCTCCCGGCGGTGGGGGATTCTCGTAGGGCGAGTAGGCCATCAGCCAGCCGAACTGCTCGGGGTCCCGGGGGTCCCCCCACTCCTCCCACTCGTTGACGGTCAGCGGGATCGAGGGGTCGAACATCGTGGACACCACGTCGACGAAGGGCACCTCGGCGACCACAGCGCACCAGCGGTCGGGCCGCTGGCTGAACACCGCGCCCTGGAGCAGGCCCCCGGCGCTCAGGCCGCGGGACGCCAGTCGGTCCGGGTCGACCAGGGCGCCGGCCGCGAGGCCGTCGGCGACTGCGAGGTGGTCGTCGAAGGTGTGCTGCTTGGCGGCCATCCGGCCCTCCAGCCACCAGCGGCGTCCACCCTCCCCGCCACCACGGATGTGGGCGTGGACGTAGACCACGCCCCGGTCGAGCAGGCTGGGCAGCGCCGCCTCCCACTCGGCCTCGAAGACGTACTCGTAGGCGCCGTAGCCGTAAATCAGGCAGGGAGCGGTGCCGTCCAGCGGCGTCTGGCGGCTCCGGACCACGGTGGCGCCCACCGACGTGCCGTCGGGAGCGGCGAAGGTGTGCCGCTCGGCCACGTAGCCCGCCGGATCGTGACCGGGCGCCTCGGCGCGGCGCCGTTCCACCCGCACCCCGGTGTTCAGGTCGACCTCGGTCCAGACCGGCGGCTCGATCAGGGACTGGTCGCACACGACGACCACGGGGGACTCATAGACCTCGTTCGCGGCGAGGTCCAGGGTGCCGGTGGGGAACGCCGGAGCGATCGTCCAGCCCGGGTCACCGAGATCGTCGGCGGGCAGCACGAGCAGCCGGCGCTCGCCCTCGGTGCGGACCCGCAGGACGACGTGGTCGGCGAAGGCCTCGGCCCGCTCGATCCGCACGGCCGGGTCCTCGGGGCGGGCGTCGACCCAGCTGGTGTGGTCCTGGTCGGCGTCCCGGGGGACCGGTGCGGTGGTGAGCCGGAACTCCTCGGCCCCGTCGTTGGTGACCACGACCAGCGTGCCCGCCTCGCCCGCCTCGCCGGCCTGGGCTCCGGTGCTGCCGACGAGCAGGTGCTCGGCGTGGTACTCCACGCCGGCGCGCCGACCCCCCACCGAGCGGGGCGGGGCCAGAGCGTCGTCGGTGGGCAGGACCCAGGTCTCGCGGGTGTCCCGGGACTCGGCCCAGATCACCACCAGTGCACCGGACCGGGTCGCGCGTACGCCCAGCTCGAACCGTTCGTCGGTCTCGACCAGCACCACCACGTCGTGGGAGACCGGCGTACCCAGCCGGTGCCGGCGTATCTCGCAGGGCCGGTACGCCGCGTCGTGGACGGTGTAGAAGAAGTGCAGGTCGCCCTGACGGTCGTGGGCCCAGGCGCCGCCGTAGTAGCTGCGGGGTACGACCTCGTCCAGGTCGCGGCCGGTCTCGAGGTCACGGAAGCGCAGCCGGTAGACCTCGTCCCCGGTGAGGTCCACCGACCAGGCGAGGTAGCGGTCGTCGGGGCTCACCGCGGTCAGTCCGAGCTCGGCGTAGGCCGATCCGGCGGCCTCCTGCTCGAGGTCGAGCAGCACGGATTCGGTAGCCGACGCCCCCTCCGACGACTGATTCCGATGCTCCGGGGGGTGGAGATCGCGCACCAGTTGTGTGTGCTCCCTTCCCGTAGGGACCCGGCTGTAGTAGGAAAAGGACCCATGGCGCCAGCTGACTGACCAGTCAGCAGGTGGGGTTCGGGCGGTCATCTCGGCGTGGAGCCCGCGAACGAGGTGGTGGAGATGAGCGGTGGCGCTGTCGTACCAGGAGCGTTCGGCCCCGAGGTGCCCGACGACACGGTCGCTATCGACCTCGCGCAGCCAGTGGTAGGGATCGGGGCGCTCCACCCCGTGCTCGGTGTGCGAGAACGGCTGCGTCGTGGCGACCGGCGGTCCGGACGGGGTGGGAAGGGCCATGCCGGGCACCGTAGACCCGTGCGGGTTGCGGCGGCCACCGCCCTGACCGCGCTGCTGGTCCCGGTTCTGGCCCTGGGCGCGGGCACCGACCTGGGCCTCCCAGCGGCCGTGGCGGCCGAGAGCGACAAGGTCACCTTCACCGTGGGCCTGACCAACGAAGCGGACTCCTTCAACCCCTTCGGCGGCATCGAGGCTCCGGCCTTCGAGGCGTGGGGCCTGATGTATGACCAGCTGATCAGCTACGACATGAAGGACATGTCCCCCAAGCCGGGGCTGGCCGACTCGTGGGAGACCTCCGACGACGGTCTGACCTGGACCTTCGACCTGCACCCGGGGGTGATGTGGTCCGACGGCGAGCCGCTGACTGCACGCGACGTGGCCAGCACCTTCAACCGCATCGCTGACGGCGGATATGAGGCCAACACCTGGGGGTCCTACCTGACCTCGGTGAAAACCGTCGAGGCCGTCGACGACGTCACCGTCAAGATGCTCCTGAAGAAGCCGAACGCCGTCCTCCCGCTGTTGCCGATCCCGATTCTTCCCGAGCACATCTGGGGCGACATCGACGACAAGGAGGTGAAGACCTACCCCAACGAGCCGAGCGACTCCCAGCCCGTCGTCGGGTCGGGGGCCTTCCGCTTCGTGGAGGGCACGGCCGGCGGCTCGATCTACCGCTTCGAGGCCAACCCGGACTACTGGAAGGGTGCGCCACACATCGACGAGGTCGTCTTCCGCGTCTTCAAGAACGACGACTCGGCCGCGCAGGCGCTGACCAAGGGCGAGATCGACCTGGTCTACAACATCAACGCGCTCCAGGTGAAGGCCCTCGAGGGCCAGGACGGCATCACCGCCCACAACGGCGTGTCGCCCGGCTTCTCCGAGATCGCCTTCAACGTGGGCGCCACCGACACCGAGACCGGCGAGCCCCTCGGCGACGGCAACCCGGTGCTGCAGGACCCGGCCTTCCGGCACGCACTGGGCTACGCGGTCGACCTTGACCAGATCGTGGCCAAGGCCTTCCAGGGGGCGGCCGAACCGGGCGACACCATCGTCCCCTCGACGTACTCGAACTGGAAGTGGGACCCGCCGGCCGACCAGGCCTTCACCTTCGACCTCGACAAGGCCGGCCAGCTGCTCGACGAGGCGGGCTACTCCCTCGGCTCCGACGGTCGGCGGACGATGCCCGACGGCTCGCCGATCGGCACGCTGCGGCTGATGGCCCGCTCGGAGAGCAAGTCCTCGCTGACCACGATGCAGTTCTTCGCCGAGTGGCTCGATCAGATCGGCATCGACTCGCAGGTCACCTCGGTCGAGAGCGGCAAGCTCACCGGCCTGATCATCGACGGCGAGTACGACGCCTTCGAGTGGGGCTGGTACGTCGAGCCCGACCCCGACTCGATGCTGAGCTACCTGACCTGCGGACAGCTCGGCAACTGGAACGACGCCTGGTGGTGCGACAAGGAGTACGACGCGCTCTACCAGGAGCAGAACAGCGCCCTGAGCGTGGAGGACCGCTACACCCCGGTCAAGCGGATGCAGGAGATCTTCTTCGAGCAGTCGCCCTACCTGGTCACGGTCTACGAGAGCATCGGGGAGGCCGTGCGTAGCGACCGGTGGGCCTGCCTGCAGGAGCAGCCCGACCCGGGCGGGACCTGGGTCGTGCAGTACGGCATCACCAGCTACCTCCAGGTCCGCCCGATCGAGGACGCCGGGGACTGCGACGGGGTGACCACCGCGCTCAACGCCGGAGCGGCGGCGGGATCCGGTGACCAGGCGACTGCCGCGGGAGCCTCGGACGACTCCGGCAGCATGCCGTTGGTGCTCGGTGGCGTCGTTTTGGCCGTCCTGGTGATCGGCGCTGGCGTGGTGCTGACCCGCCGCCGGGCCACGGCGAGCGACCGGGAATGACCACCCTGGCCACGCCGCCCGGCGGGGCGGCCGAGGGGGCAGGAGGAGGCGACGGCGAGCCCGACGACCCGGGTGAGGACGGGGATGCGGCCGGTTCCCCGTCCAGTGCCGGCGGCGGGCGCAGTGGCTACGGTGGCTACGGCCGGTTCGTCGGCGGCAAGGTCCTCGGTTCGCTGGGCAGCCTGCTCTTCGTCCTGGTGGTCAACTTCTTCCTCTTCCGGGTGCTTCCCGGCGACCCGGCACGCACCCTGGGCCGCGGCCGCTTCCGCACCGAGGAGCAGCTCAACGCCTTCCGGTCGCAGTACGGCCTGGACCAGCCACTGTTCACCCAGTTCTTCACCTACCTGAAGAACACCGCCCAGGGCGACCTCGGGGTCTCCCTGCGGTACCGGGTGCCGGTCAGCGACCTCATCCTGGACCGGCTGGGGACGACCCTGCTGATCGTGGGCACGTCGACGGTGCTGGCCACCACCCTCGGGGTCTACCTCGGCGTGGTCTCGGCCTGGAACCGGCGCAGCCTGGTGGACCGGGCCACCACCTCGAGCACCCTGACCCTGTACTCGATGCCGGAGTGGTGGCTGGGCCTGATCTTCATCGCCACGGTCGGGGTCGGGATGGGCTTCTTCCCCGGCGTCTTCCCGACCGGGGGCCTGCACTCCACCGACGTGGCGCCCGGGTTCGTGAACGGGGTCCTGGACACCGCCTGGCACCTGGTTCTCCCGGTGCTCACCTTGACCCTGGCCTACCTCGCCGAGTACGCGCTGGTGATGCGCTCCTCGCTGCTCGACGAGATGGGGGAGGACTACCTGGTGACCGCGCGGGCCAAGGGTCTGCGCGACGTCGACGTACGCCGTCGGCACGCAGTGCGCAACGCCATCCTGCCCACCACGACCCTGGCCGCGATCAACATCGGCTTCGTGGTCTCCGGGGCGATCACCGTCGAGTACGTCTTCTCCGTGCCCGGTCTGGGCCTGCTCGCCCAGGAGGCGCTGTCGATCCCCGACTACTGGGTCCTCCAGGGCACGTTCCTGGTCGCCTCGGCCGCGGTCATCGTGGCCAACCTGGCGACCAACCTGCTCTACGGGGCACTCGACCCACGGGTGCGCACGTGAGCGCGCCCGCGAGCAGTCCCGAGACCGCGGGTTCCGACGCCGCGGGGCCTGTGCTCACCGCCCGGCAGATCGTCCACCGCCGACGACTCGACGGGCTGGGCCGGGGGTGGCGCGAGTTCCGCGGCAACACGCCTGGGGTGCTCGGACTGGTCGTGCTCAGCGTCTTCGCCCTGATCGCCGTGTTCGCCCCGCTGCTGGCCGACCCCGAGGGGCTCAAGGTCACCCAGGCCCCGGGCGGTGTGCTCGAGGCCCCGTCGTCGCAGTTCTGGCTCGGCACTGACGAGAACGGCCGCTCGGTGGTCACGCTGCTGATCTTCGGGTCGCGGATCTCCCTGTTTGTCGGGTTGCTGGCCACCACGATCTCCATCGTCATCGGCACCCTGGTCGGGCTCACGTCCGGCTTCTTCGAGGGCTGGCCGGCCCGGGTGCTCTTCCGGATGACCGAGTGGTTCCTGGTCGTGCCCTTCCTGCCGCTCGCCCTGGTGCTGGCCACGGTGCTGGGCCGGTCGCTGTGGAACATCTCGCTGGTCATCGGCATCACCAGCTGGTCGGGCACCGCCCTGCTCATCCGCAGCCAGACCCTGTCCATCAAGGAGCGGCCCTACCTCGAGCGGGCCCGCGCGCTGGGGGCGGGGCGGTGGCACCAGATGACCCGGCACGTGCTGCCCAACGTGATGCCGATGGTCTTCGCGAACACCACGCTGATGGTGGCCGTGGCCATCCTGGCCGAGACCACGTTGAGCTTCCTCGGCCTCGGCGACCCGACCCGGGTGTCCTGGGGGTCGATGCTCGACGGCGCCTTCTCGGTGGGGGCGATGACCACCCGGTCGTGGTGGTACATCATCCCCCCGGGCGTTTGCGTGGTGTTCGTCGTGCTGTCCTTCACGTTGATCGGCCAGGCCCTGGAGGAGATCGTGAACCCACGTCTGCGGACCCGCCGATGAACGCCGCCGACGCAGGTCCGGTCCTGCTCGAGGTGCGCGACCTCTCCCTGGCCTACCTGACCTCGGAGGGCAGGCTGCCCGCCGTCCGCGGGATCGACCTCACCGTCGCCGCGGGAGAGATCGTCGGCCTGGCCGGTGAGTCCGGGTGTGGGAAGTCCACGCTGGCCAGCACCGTCCTGCGCCTCCAGCCCAAGGACGCCGAGGTCAGTGGCGAGATGCTGCTGTCCGGGGCGGACGTACTCACCATGCGCTGGGGCGACCTGCGGGCGGTGCGCTGGGCCGAGGCGTCGATCGTCTTCCAGGGCGCGCTGCACTCGCTCAACCCGGTGCATCGCGTCGGCCGCCAGATCGCCGAGCCGATCCGGGTGCACGAGGAGAGTGTGGCCGACGACGAGATCGAGACCCGGGTGGGTGACCTGCTGGAGTCGGTGGGGCTGCCCCGGGCACGCGCCCGGGCCTACCCCCACCCGCTCTCCGGGGGCCAGAAGCAGCGGGTGATGATCGCGATGGCCCTGGCCTGCCGCCCTCGGCTCATCGTCGCCGACGAGCCGACCACCGCGCTGGACGTGATGGTGCAGGCCCAGGTGCTGCACGTGCTCTCCGGCCTGGTCCACGACCTCGGGGTGGGCATGCTCGTGATCAGCCACGACCTGTCGGTGCTGGCCGACGTGTGCGACCGGGTCGCGGTGATGTACGCCGGCCGGATCGTCGAGGTGGGTCCGGCCGACCAGGTCTTCAGCGACGCACTGCACCCCTACACCGCCGCCCTGTCCGGCGCCTTCCCCCGGATCGGCGACCCTGCCGCCCGGTACGCGCCCTCCGGGCTGGCCGGTGACCCCCCGGACCCGCGGACGCTGTCGGGCGGCTGCTCCTTCGCGCCCCGCTGCCCCCGGGGCGTCGAGGAGTGCGCCGCAGCGGAGCCGACGTTGGTGCCACTGAGCCCGACCCGCTCGGTGGCCTGCATCCGGGTCGCAGGTCGGGCCACCGACGAGCCGGACCGATGAGCGCGGCGGACAGTGGGTCACCAGGGTCACCAGGGTCGCCGGCGGGTGGCCCGCCGTACCTGGAGGCGCGGGACGTGTCGGTGCGGTTCACCACCCGGGCCGGCTCCGCGGCGCGGGCCCTGGACGGGGTGAACCTCCAGGTCCGGCCGGGCGAGATCCTTGCCCTGGTCGGCGAGTCCGGCTCGGGCAAGACCACCCTGGCCCGCACGCTGATGGGCCTCCAGCGGCCCAGTGACGGCGACGTCCTCGTCGGGGGCGAGCCGCTGGGCTACTCCACCTCCGCGCTGCGCGGCTTCCGTCGGCACGTGCAGATGGTCCTCCAGGACGCCTCCGGCGCGCTCAGCCCACGGCAGACCGTCTACGAGTCGGTGGCCGAGGGGATCAGGCTGCACCACCTGGTCAAGGAGACTCGGACACCAGAGGCCGAGCTGGTCGCGCAGGCCCTCTCCGATGCCGGGCTCCGTCCTCCGCAGGGGCTGTTCCTGCGCTACCCCCACGAGCTGTCCGGTGGTCAACGGCAACGTGTGCTCATCGCCGGGGCCTTGGCGTTGCGCCCGCGGATCCTGCTGGCCGACGAGCCGGTCTCCAGCCTCGACGCCTCGATCCGGGGGGAGATCCTGGCCCTGATCCTGCGGCTGCGGGACACCCTCGGGCTGGGCGTGGTCGTGGTCACCCACGACCTCGGACTGGCCTGGAACATCGCCGACCGGATTGCCGTGATGTACCTCGGACGGATCGTCGAGACAGGCACCACCGAGGAGGTGCTCGAGCAGGCCCGGCACCCGTACACCCAGGCCCTGCTCTCCGTCGTGCCCGAGATCGAACGGCTCACCCCGGTCGTCCTGCGCGGCGAGATCCCCGACCCCACCGCGATTCCCTCCGGTTGCCGCTTCCACCCGCGCTGCCCCGCGGTGGCCGACGGTCGGGCCGCAGCCGCCGGGGTAGATCAGGACTGCCGTCGTACCTCGCTGCGCGTGCTCGGCCCGGCTCACGAGCACCGGGTCGCCTGTCATCTCGACGCCGCCACCGACGACGGTGCCGACCGACCCCCTTGCTGACTCGTGAGTCAGTAGGCCAGACTCGCGAGATGACCGTGGACCGGCAGCCGGCGGCCGAGGGGCTCACCGAGGCGCTCCCCAAGGAGATGTACGTCGACGTTCATCACTGGGCCCGCGAGCGTGAGCAGGTGCTCTTCGGGGAGTGGTTCTGCGTCGGACGCAGAGCCGACCTCGGACTCTCCGGGCCGCGACGCCTCGCCGTGGTCGACGTGGTCGGCGAGTCGGTGCTGCTGACCAGTGACGAGAACGGGGCCCTGTACGCGGCGTACAACGTGTGCCGTCACCGCGGCTCCCAGCTGGTGCCGACCGACGGGCTGCCGGTCGAGGCGCAGGACGCCTCGGCCCTGCGCTGCCCCTACCACTCATGGACTTACCGGCTCGACGGGCGACTGTTGCGCGCCCCGCACGCCGAGCTCGACGAGCCCGCCGACTTCGCGCTCACCCCGCTCGGGATCGACCAGTGGGCCGGCTGGGTGTTCGTGCACCTGACCCCGGACCGCGCTCAGCCACTGGCCGAGGCCGTGGCCAGCCCGGAGCGGCACTTCGCGCACTACGGGCTCGCGGACCTGGTCACCGGGCTGACGCTGACCTACCCGGTCGCGGCCAACTACAAGGTCATCCTGGAGAACTACAACGAGTGCTACCACTGCGGTCCGGTCCACCCCGAGCTCTGCCGCCTGGTGCCGGACTTCGCCGGCGGCGGGGGAGGGCTGGACTGGGCCGAGGGGGTCCCGCACCGAGAGGGTGCGTGGACCTTCACCCTCTCGGGCACCACCAACCGGCCGTCACTGCCCCATCTCTCCGAGGCGGAACGGCAACGCCACAAGGGCGATCTCGCCTACCCGAACCTGATGATCTCGGCCTCGGCCGACCATGTGGCCTCCTTCGTGCTCGCCCCGCGCGGCGTGGACCGGACCACGGTGACCTGCACCCTGCTCTTCGCCGCGGACGAGGTGGCCCGGCGCGACTTCGACCCCACGGACGCCGGTGACCTGTGGGACCTGGTGAACCGGCAGGACTGGGCGGTCTGCGAGTCGGTGCAGCGCGGGATGTCCAGCCGCGGCTACGCCCAGGGGTGGTTCGCCCCGATGGAGGACGACAGCCTGGACATCCGGCGCTGGCTGCTGCCCCGGCTGGGGCGCCAGGATGGCTGAGCGGGTGGACTACATCGTCGCCGGGCTGGGCGCCCTGGGCAGCGCCACCGCGCGCGAGCTGGCCCGGCGCGGGCATCGCGTGCTCGGCCTGGACCGCTTCGAGCTCGGTCACAGCCGGGGGGCCAGCCACGACCGCAGCCGCATCCTGCGGCACAGCTATCACACCCCGGCGTACGTCCGGCTGACCCGTGAGGCCTACCTCGACTGGGCCCGGCTCGAGGACGCCAGCGGGGAGAGCCTGGTCAGCACGGTCGGCGGGCTCGACCTCTTCCCTCCGGAGCCGGCGATCAGCCCGGTCGAGTACGTCGACTCTCTCGACGCCGAGTGCATCGACTACGAGCGGCTCGACGAGGCTCAGGTCCGCGAGCGCTGGCCTGCGTTCCGGTTGCCCGAGGGAACCCTGGTGCTGCACCAGGCCGACGCGGCGATCGTGCCGGCCGGTCGGGGCACGGCGGTGATGCAGCGTGACGCCGTCCGGCACGGGGCCGAGCTGCGCGGTGGCTGCCCGGTGACCTCGGCCCGGGCCCGGGGGCAGGGCGTGGAGGTCTCCACCCCCCAGGGCGTCGTACACGCCGGTGGGCTCGTGGTGTGCGCCGATGCCTGGGCCAACGACGTGCTGGCCTCCTTCGAGGTCCACGTGCCCCTGGAGGTGACGCTGGAGCAGGTCAGCTACTTCACGCCGGACGAGCCCGAGCGCTTCGCCCCCGGGCGACTGCCGCTGTGGATCTGGATGGACGACCCGTCCTTCTACGGCTTTCCCCGCTACGGCGAACCGACGGTCAAGGCGGCCCAGGACTGCGGGGGCCCTCGGGTCGACCCGGACGACCGGACCTCCGAGCCGGACGAGGCGATGGGCACGTTGCTCGCCGACCATCTGGGCCGGATGCTGCCCGGTCTAGGACGGCCGGTGCGCTCGCTTCGCTGCCAGTACACGCTCACCCCGGACCGGGACTTCGTGATGGACACGGTGCCCGGTGCGCCCCAGGTCGTCGTGGGGCTCGGGGCGGCGCACGGCTTCAAGTTCGCTCCCACCTTCGGCCGGATCCTGGCCGATCTGGCCACCGAAGGCGCGACCTCCAGCGACGTCTCCGCCTTCGGCCTGGACCGCGTCGCGCTCACCGACCCCGGCTACCGCGCGCACTGGCTGGTCTGACTCAGGCCAGCAGCTCCGCCTCGAGGCCCGTCTCCCCGGCGACCGCCTCGGCCATCCAGCGCCGCAGCTGGGCCCGGCTGACCGTGCGGTAGACGAGGGCGGCGACCGAGAGCCCGTCCAGCAGCGCCGAGATGCGGGCCACCGAGCCGGCCGGGTCCGGGCAGGTGAACGAGCCGTCGGCAACCCCGAGGTCGATGATCTCGCGCAGCGCGGTCGACCACCGGTCGTCCATCCGACACAGGACGGCGCGCAGGCCGGGGTCCCGCTGGGCCAGGGCCCAGGCGTCGATCCAGATCCGCCAGCCGACCGCGGGCCCGGTGGGGCCGTAGCGCCGGACCACCTCGCGCAGCCGCAGGACGGGGTCCGCGTGCCGGCGGGCCGCCCGGTCCAGACGGGCCAGGTCCTTGTCCACGGCCAGGGTGAACGCCTCGGCGAGCAGCTCGTCCTTGGTGCCGAAGTGGTAGAAGACGAGCGCGGTGCTGACGCCGAGCGCGGTCGCGACGTCGCCGACGCGGGTCGAGGCGAGACCGAGGCGGTCCACCTGCTCCAGCGTCGCCTCGAGGATCTCCTCCCGGCGCACCTCGACGCTGCGGCGGGTCTGGCCCTGCGAGGTCATGACCGCACCCTACGGACCCGGATGCCGGGGCAGCCGGCGCCGCCAGGTCCGGGCGTGGACGACCTCGCCGTCGTCCTCACAGCGGGTGTCGACCGCCACCTCGTACCCCTGCGCGGTGACCTCGACCCGGAGGGTGGCTGTGGCGCGCGCCCGCACTCCGGGCCAGGACAGGTCGAAGGTGGCCTCGGCCTCGGCGACCTGGGCGAAGGTCCGCCGGTCCACGCTGACCGTGCCGGCGTAGTGCTCGGTGGCGCTCCCGCCGTGCGGGACGTCGTACGTCGAGCCGTGGTCGACCCGACAGGTGGTGCGGCGACGGAGCACGTCGTGGGTCGTCTCCCAGACCAGGCCGTCGGGATCCTCCCCGGAGTGCTCCGCCCCGGCCAGGAAGTCGGGCTGGGCCGCGTCGCCGTCCCAGCGGGGCAGCTCCAGGGTCCCGCCGAGCACGGTCAGGGTGAGCGGGGCCGGGGGGGAGGCGACGTTGGGCCAGTCCGCCCCGGCCAGTGAGAGCCGCAGCGTGTGTCCGGGGTCGAGGCGGTAGGCGCAGGCGTCGAGGTCCACCAGCACGTCGAGCTCCTGGCCCACCGGCACGGCGACGGGCGGGGCGTGCACGCCGTCGCGGGCGAAGGCCAGGTCCAGGGTTCCGCGGGCGATCAGGGCCGACGTCCCGTCCGGGAAGACGTCGCACAGCTTCAGCGAAACCAGCGCGTCGGGGGCGGAGCTGGACAGCCGGAGCCGGGCCTGGGGGTAGCCGAGGAGGACCCGGTCGTCGCCGGGCCACTCCCAGGTCAGCGAGCGGGCGTCGTCGAGACGCTGGTCGTCGCTCTGGCCCCAGGGCAGGTGGCCGGCGCAGTCGATCCAGGCCGCGACCCCTACGTCGGGCTCGACCACCAGATCACCGCGGGCGCCCAGACGCCGGACCTCGGTGCTGCTGTGCGGCGAGGGCCAGGAGTCGGCGATCCAGAAGCCCTCGTGGTCCTCCAGCGCCGGGTCCGGCCGGGTCGAGGTCCTCACGAAGATCTCAACCGGGGGCCGGGACGGGGTGCCGTCGCCGCGCAACCAGGTGTCGAAGAAGCCGGCCATCTCCCGGGTCAGGTCCAGGCGCGGTCCGGGCATCGCGGTGGCGGGGTCGGCGTGCGCCCACGGCCCGGCGAGCAGCCGGTGCGGCACGCCGGCCCGGGCCAGCGCCTGGACCGTCCGCAACGAGGCGTTCCGGTAGCCGTCGGCCCAGCCCGCGACGATCATCGTCGGGCAGGCGATCCGGTCGTAACCCTCCCCGACCGCAGTCCGCACCGACCCGTGTCGCCAGTAGCCGCCGTCCTGGGACTGGTCCAACCAGGTCAGCAGCCACGGCTCGGCCGCCTCGCACCGGCGGAGCCACTCGGCGCGCCAGCCCTCACCCCACACCGCCGGGACCGGCGGCAGCAGGTTCATCGGGGTCATGTAGTGGCAGTAGTCGATGAGGTCCACGAGGCGCAACGCCCCGCCGCGCCAGTGCACGTCGTCGGTGAAACGGTCGTCGGTGGCGTAGATCGCACAGATTGCTCCCAGGGCCGCGGGTCGCTCGCACGCCATCTGGAGAGAGTTGAAGCCCGAGTACGACGTGCCGAACATGCCGACCCGGCCGTTGCACCAGTCCTGGTCGGCCAGCCAGGCGATGACCTCGTGGAGGTCGCGCTGCTCGGCGGCGGCGTACTCGTCGAGCGCGTCGCCCGCGCTGGAGCCGGTGCCGCGCAGGTCCAGGCGGCAGACCGCGAAGCCGAAGTCGTCGCGAAGCCGGAGGTAGTCCTCGGCGTAGGAGGAGGTCAGGTCGTCCTTGCGGTAGGGCAGGGCCTCGAGCAGGCAGGGCGCCGGGTCCGACCCGTCGGGCAGGTAGAGGTGGGCCGCGAGAGTGACCCCGTCGGCCATCGTCAGCCGCATCTCCTGCTCGCTCACCGGACCACCTCCCGGGCCTGGTGCAGCGCCCCGGTCAGCAGGGCCGGGGTGAGCCCCTCCTCGGTGTGGCCGTCGCGACCGGTCGTCGTCGGCGAGGCCAGCATCGAGTCGAGGACGGCCTCCTCGGTGGCGTCGACGACGGCGGCGAAGAGGGGGTCGAGCCCGCGTCCGGTGACCAGCGGCCGTGGCTCGCCGCTGAGACCCCCGTCGCGGGCGACCCGGGCCGTCGTGGACGCGGCGAGGAAGATCTCCCCGCTGCCGTGGTGGGCGGTCGATCCGGTGCGGGCCAGACCGAGGCCGACTCGGCGGGCCAGCCGGGAGCAGCCGGCCGCGTCCAGCGGCGCGTCGCAGACCACCACGCCGACGCAGGAGCCAGCCGGTGGCGGCACCGGCTCGGTCACCGGGGGCAGGTGGAGGCCGAGGACGGCGCCGCCGACGGTCAGCCGGCTGCGCTCGCCGAAGTTGGTCAGCAGCAGCACCGCCACGGTGTACCCCGCGTCGGTGACTCGCGAGGACGTCCCGATGCCGCCTTTGAAGCCCAGGCAGGACATCCCGGTGCCGGCACCCACGGAGCCCTGGTCGGGCGCCGCGCCTGCCCCCCGCGAGGCCAGCGCCGCAGCGTGGGCGGCCCGGACGTCGTCCCCGGTGACCTGCATCCGGCGGCAGTCGTTGAGGAAGGAGTCGTCACACTCGGCCACCACCGGGATCAGCACGTCCTCGGCCACGGCCAGGTCGGCCTCCAGGGCGATCTCGCAGGCCGCGTCGTACACCCGGCCGAGCTGCATCGTCGAGGTGAGGTAGATCGGCGACTCGATGAGTCCCCACTCGGCGGCGGCCAGGAAGCCGGTGCACTCGCCGGCCCCGTTCAGCACCGCGCCTCCGGCGACCAACGGACGACGGTAGGCGTCCGCGGCGGCCAGCAGCACGCTCACCCCGGTGCGCGCGACGCCGCGACCCTCGGGCGACCCGGGCTCGTCGCGGCTCACGGTGGCGTGGCCCAGCCCGACGCCGGCAACATCGAGGACCGAGTTGGTGGGGCCGGTAGGCGTCGTCCCGACACCGAGCCCGATCTCGCGAGCGCGCGGCACGCAGCCCATCGTGCCGTATCCGAAGCCCCGGCGTCAGGGGGCAGCTGCTGATCCGTCAGTCAGCACCGGATCTGTGGTTCGATCCGGGGGTGAGCCCGGCCGTTGTCCCGTACGTCCACGACGAGCGCACGCGCAGACACGACCCGCGGCACGAGGTCTGGGTCGGCGTGGCCATCGACGGCACCGAGGTCCCGGAGCGGGTCGACGCCATCGTTTCCGCGCTCCGGTCGGCGGGACACCGCGAGGTGCCGGCCAGGGCCCACCGGCCCGAAGAGCTGCACCGCGTGCACGAACCGGAGTTGGTCGGCTTCCTGGCCACGGCCGAGACTCGCTGGGCTGCGGGTGGCTACGCCGAGGGGGTCGGCCAGGACCGGGTGGTGCCCTACCTCTTCCCAACCCCGGCGATGACCGGCGGACTGCCGGCCCGACCGGCGCCGACCGTGCACGCCGACGCGGGACGCTTCGGCTACGACACGATGACGCTGATCGGTCCGGGCACCTGGGAGGCGGTGCAGGCGGCGGCCGCGTGTGCCCTGGACGCGGCCGCACTGGTGGCCTCCGGCGAGCCGCTGGTCTACGCGCTGTGCCGGCCCCCAGGCCACCACGCGACGCGGGCCGGCTACGGCGGCTCCTGCTACCTCAACAATGCGGCCCTGGCCGCGGACGCGCTGCGACGTGCCGGCCACCACCGCGTCGGGATCGTCGACGTGGACGCCCACCACGGCAACGGCACCGCGGCGATCTTCTACGACCGCGGCGACGTGCTCTACGGCTCGGCGCACATCGACCCGGCTCTCGGCTGGTTCCCGCACGTGGTGGGACACGCCGAGGAGATCGGCCACGGGGACGGGTCGGGGGCAACCCGCAACGTTCCGCTGCCCGAGGGAACGGGCGACGAAGACTGGTTGCCCGCGGTCGAGGAGCTCACCGGCTGGGTCGGCGCGCAGGAGTGCAGCGCCCTCGTCGTCTCGCTGGGCGTGGACGCGGCCGCGGACGATCCCGAGAGTCCGCTCCGGGTCTCCGGGGCCGGCTACGCCGAGGCGGGTCGGCTCCTCGGGGCGACCGGACTGCCCTCGGTCGTGGTGCAGGAAGGCGGCTACCACCTGCCCAGCCTCGGGGGCCTGGTCGTGGCGTACCTCGAGGGGCACGCCACATCCCTGGAAGCGGTTCGTGGCGTCTGAGACGATGAGCAGGTGAGCGGTCATGAGGTCCCGTGTCCCGAGTGCCAGGCCCCAATGAGCGTGGGCCAGGTGGTCGGGCGGTCGCCAGGGGTGACGTTCAAGAAGTCCGCGGGGCTGGCCGGCGACCTGACCGGGATTCCGCTCACCCAGGGGATCTTCAACCACCGCGCGAACGCCCTGCGCTGCGACGCCTGCGCGACGGTCGTCATCCCCGGCCGCTAGCACAAACTCCGGGTTCCTGGGGGTGGTCGGCCGCGCGGCTCGCCGGCTGCCGATGCCGATCGGCGCATCGATCGCTTGCTGAGGGCTCACCGTGAGTGTTCGCCTGCCGTCGAGACTCCTCGGCGCGTCCCCGCAGCAGCGATCGTTCGCTCTCGTTGCCGGTCACCGACGCCGCCTCGCGGAACGCCGCCGCCTCCGCATGGCGACCAGCCCGGGCAAGCAGATCGCAGCGCACGCTGGGGAGGAGATGCGATCCGGCGAGCACGTCGTACAGCGTCGCGATGGCGCGTCAGTCGGTCGTCTCGGGTGTCGCGGGACGGGCACACCGGGACGCGATCGCTGCCTGCAGGTGGTACCGGTCGACCGTCCCCCCACGCGCGACGAGCAGGGATCCGAGACGCTGGCAGCTCGAGCAGCGCCTGCAGCCCATGCACCTGGGGCTCATTGGATTCATCGGGCATCAGCTGGGCCAGCATCCGGGCCAGCCTGATCGCCTCGCGCCTCAGCTTGGGGCGCATCCAGTCCTCACCCGCGGTCGCGGCGTAGCCCTCGTTGAAGATCAGGTAGACCACGGCCATCACGTCCTCGAGGCGGCCCGTGCGCTCAGCGCGGAGGGGGAGCTCACAGTGCACACGGGCGTCGCTGAGCGTCCTCTTGGCCCGGGCGATCCGCTGCCCCATAGCGGTCTCGGGCAGTCCGTCCTCCTCGCTCAGGCCATGACCCAGCTCTGGTGGGCCAGGTCTCGAGGGCACTCACCAGCGCGTCCTGAGCCAGGTCTTCTGCGAGGTCGAGGTCGAGATAGCGGGTCACCCGGGTCAGAGCGCCGACCAGTCGCGCGGACTCGCAACGCCAGGCTGTCGTACTCGAGCAGGGACCACCCGCCCACGACTCCCTTGGCCTCGGCGTACGGGCCGTCGACCCGCGTCGTCTCTCCCGTGCGGACGACGAAGTTGACCGCATCCTCGGTGCCGAACAGACCGTCCCCGTCGAGGAAGTGACCTTGCTGCGCCTGCTCAGCGATGTAGGCGTCCATCGCTGTGAACAGCGCCTCTGGCGGCGACCCGACGCCCTCTTCCATCCTGACGGAACCCATGAACCGCGGCATTGCTCTGCACCTCAGATCTGTGGCCCACCGCTGTTCGGTGGGCGACTCACCCTCACGTCGAACGACGACCTTCGCCTTCGACATGACCTACGACATCCTTCTGGGGGATCGTGGCCTTCCGAGGTGGGTCCGCTCCAGATCACCGGACTCAGACGCCGGTTCGTCCGTCGACACCCTCGCGAAGGAGGTCGGCACACTCGACCTCTACGGTGATCTGATGGCGGGGAGCTCAGCGCGACGAGGTGAGGTCACCGAGTCTGCGATCGTGCGGTGGGGAGCGCTGGCACTGCTCGTGCGCCCGGTGTACATCGCGACCGAGTTCGTCGTTGCAGCGGCCACGACTGGCGGCTACAGCTTTTTGGCTGACTCCGTCAGCCGGCTCGGTGAGGTCGGTTGCTCGGACACCTGCTGCTCGCCGAGGCATGAGCTGATGAACGGCTCATTCATGGCCTTCGGAGCGTTGCTGGCCGTGGGTGCGGTTCTGCTCGCCCGGCCTCTGGGGCCGTGGGTCACGGGGTTGCTGGTGGTCTCCGGACTTAGCTCGATCGCCACGGGCCTCGCGCCGCTTGACCAGAACGCCACCCTCCATGCGATCGCCACAGTGCCGTTGTTCCTCGCGCAGCCGATCGCGCTCGTCATGCTCGGCACACGGATGCGCACTGATCGGTCGCGTCTTGGTGGGGCACTCCTGACGACGGGAGCAGTCACCGGCGTATCGGCCGTGTCGTTCGTGCTCTCCGGGAACGGCCCTGTGTCCGGCGGCCTCGAACGCCTCGTCCTCTGGCCGGTGGTGGTCGGCCTGGCCGTGTTCGCGTGGACGCAGTTCCCGGGCCGCACTCGCTGATGTCCGTGATCGCCGGCTCGGAGAACGACGACCCGCCCTCGGTCCATCCGCGCTGAATGAGCTCGGCCCGACGTCGCAGACCCGGGCGGCCTGACCCGGACGACCACCCACGGTCGCGTCGCTCAGGCGTGGGCAGTGACGGCACTCAGTGTGGGGTAGGAGTCTTGGGCGCCTTCCGCCGCGGCGGCCATGGACGACACCACAGCTGCCCGTCGCGCGGCAGCGACCAGGTCCTCGCCTCGGGCCAGCGAGTCGGCCACCGCACCGGTGAAGGCGTCCCCACAACCGGTGGTGTCAATGACATCGGTCGGCACTGCAGCGATCGCGGTCAGCACCGGCGGACTCTCACCACCGCCCTGGATCACCATCGCCCCGCGTGCACCCAGGGTCACCACCGCGTTGCGAACCCCCAGGCTGGCGAGCCCGCGAGCAGTGTCCTCCCAGTCCATTGTCGGGTCGGTCACGTCGAGCAGCTGGGCCGCCTCGAGCTCGTTGAGGAGCAGCAGGTCCGCATCAGCCAGCAACTCCGCGGGCACCTCACGCAACGGTGACAGGTTGAGCACGACCGTGGTGTCGGCCTGGTGCCCCAGACGGGCCGCGGCCATCACGGTCTCGAGAGGACTCTCCAGGCACAGGCAGACCACCGCCGCGTCGGCGATGGCGCCGGCGGCACCAGTGACGTGACGCGCAGCGAGCCGGCCGTTCGCTCCCGGGAACACCACGATGTTGTTCTCGCCGCGAGCGTCGACCTCGATCACGGCCACCCCCGTCGGCGTGCCGTCGACCCACGCGATCGAGTCCGTGTCGATGCCATCGTCGCCGGCGGCCTTCACCAGCATGCTCCCGTGGGCGTCGTGACCGACGGCGCCGATCAGAGAGACGGACCCACCAAGGCGTGCCGCCGCCACGGCCTGGTTGGCCCCCTTGCCGCCGGGGCGGGTGGCGAAGTCGTGCCCGGCGACGGTCTCACCCGCTGACGGGAGGCGGTCCGTCCTGATGGTGAGATCGGCGTTCAGTGAACCGATGACGACGACGCCAGAGCGTGCGGCCATGTACCACTCCTGGTGATTGAGCTGGGTCAGAACGGGACTCCGCAGTGCAGGATCACGTTGGCGAATGGTGTCGATAGCGTTCAGGACCGCGCCGAGGACCTGCTCGAATCGCGGGACTTCCGGGTCACGCGCAGCTACCAGGGTCAGAGCACCGATCGCCAAGGGCCGGTGTGCGCGATCGCCCCACGACCGGGACGCTTTAGCCGGACCGCAAGCGGTCATCGAGCTCGTCGACCTCGAAGGAGACGATGTCCCCATGGGGTGCCAGCAGCCAAGGCGTTCGAGGCCAGGAGGCCTAGGAACTCGGCGTGAGGGAGCCGTGATGTCCTCTCTGGACGGGAAGGCGCAGTGGATGAGTTCTCGTGGTCGCGAGCTGCTCTCCGAGAGCAGCTGCGGTCACCGGCCAGGAGTAGTAGAAGCCTTGCGACGACTCGCAGCCCAGGGCAGCAATCCGATCGTGCTGGACGGGGGTCTCGACGCCTTCGGCGATGACTTCGAGCTTGAAGGCTCTCGCCAGGTCAGCCACGGCCGTGACGATGGCGGCGTTTCCGGGGTTCCCATCGATGTCGGCGACGAAGGCCCGATCGATTTTGAGGATGTCGATGGGCAGTCGTGCGAGGTAGGAGAGAGAGGAGAATCCGGTGCCGAAGTCGTCGAGCGCCAGCCGGACGCCGAGGCTCCTGAGGTCGCCCAGCACGTTGAGGGTGCGTTCGGTGTCGTCGATCAAGACGTTCTCGGTGAGCTCCAAGATCAATGCCTCGGGGCTCATGCCGGTGCTGGTGAGCATGTCGTCGACCAGGACGCAGAAGCCGTTGCTCAGCAGCTGCCGTCCCGAAACGTTGACTGCCAGGTGCAGGGGACGCTCAGGTGCGTCGCGTAGCCATTGGGCCCGGTCTCGTCCGGCCTGTTCCAGCACCCACTGACCGATCTCGTTGATCAGGGGAGACTGCTCGGCGATGTCGACGGCGACCACGGGGGAGATCTCCCCGTATCGTGCGTGGGTCCAGCGCAGCAGGGCCTCGACCCCGGTGACGGTCCCGTCGGCGGTGCGGACGATCGGCTGGTAGGCCACGGAGAGGGCGCCGTCCGCGATCGCGGTGCGGAGGTCCGTCTCCAACTCGTTGCGCCGGTTGTGCCGAAGGGCCTCTCGCAGGTCAATGACCCGATGCCCGTCTCCACCTCGGCGTTTGGCCTGGTACATCGCCGTGTCCGCGTCGACGACGAGCTGGTCCGAGACTTCGGTTCCTGGCCCCGCGTACGCCAGCCCGACGCTGGCGGTCACGACGAGGCTCAGGTCGAGGACGTCGAACGGCTCGACCAGCTGCTCGGTGATGCGCGTGGCGATGCCCTCGGCGTCGTGCGCGCTCTCGAGGTCCTCGCACAGGAAGACGAACTCGTCCCCGGAGACTCGACACAGCGTGTCGCCGGGTCGGAGAATCGCGGAGAGTCGTCCGGCCACGGCGATGAGAAGCTGATCGCCGGTGTGGTGTCCGTAGTGGTCGTTGACCTGTTTGAAGCGGTCGAGGTCGACGAACAGCACCGCCGCGGAGCGGTGCGTCCGGCGGGCGCGCTGCGCGGCCCGCTCGAGGCGCTCGGCGAGCAGCAGCCGGTTGGGCAGGCCCGTCAGGGCGTCGTGCAGCGAGCTGTGGTGGGACCTCACGGCCATCTGCTCGGTCTTCTCACGCGAGATCGCATTCCACAGGTACGCGGCCGCGACATCGGCCAGGGTCTGGGCCGCCACCATGTCGGTCTCGCTCAGCGGCCCAGCGGTCTGGCGATAGAGGTCCAGCGCCCCCAAAGCGGGACCGTTCCCGTGGCGCAGGGGGAAGGTGAAGACCGCGACGAGCCCGGCCTCCAGCGCGGGGCGGGCGAAGTCCGGAAAACGTGTCTCGGTTGCCAGGTCGGCCACCGCGACGGACGCCCCACTCTCGTAGGCCAGCACGCAGGGTCCGTCACCGATCGTGGTCTGCAGCCGCTCGAAGCGGAGCGCCGAGGAGTCCGAGGCGGCGATGAAGCGCGGGGGCTGTCCCTTGGTGATCATCGTGACCCCGGCCGCCGTGATCGGGAGGATCGCCACGATCCGTTCCACGAGGGAGTCGAGGATCCGTTGGATGGGGAAGTCGGTCACCATCGTGCGAGCGAAGTCGCTCAACACCGAGGACAGAGTGGACTCCTCGACCATGCGCAGACCTAGCTGGAAAGGGCGAACCGCGGAGTCTGGGCGGGTCCGCTGAGCGGCGACCTAGGGCCGAGCGTACCGTGTCGGCATGGGGTTTGGGACACTTTTGCACGTCTTCGACCAGGACGGATCGGACAGCACACGCGGCAGCGAGCGCTGTGGAGCGCGTCTTGCAGCTGCTCGGACAACATCTCCTGGTGTGAGAGCGCACGCTCGTTGAGGAGGGCGATGGTGGCGATGTCGGCGAACCCCTGGGCGAGGCTCACCTCGGCGTCGGCGAGAGGCGCAGCGTGGCTGGAGAAGAGGTTCAGGGATCCGATGGTCTGGTCACGCAGCCGCAGCGCGATGGCGTGCGTGCTGGTGAAGCCGAGCTCGATGGCGCGGGACGTGACGCGGGCCAGCGCCGCGCCGCGTCCCGGAGGGAGACGTTGACCACCGGTCGACCAGACCTCACGCAGTCCAGGCAAGGACTCTCAGCGTTCTGCAGCTCGAACAGCTCGAACAGCCCGGCCGACTGCGAGGTGGAGGCCATCACTTCGAGCCGGCCGCGAGCATCCTTGAGGATGATTCCTGCCGCGTCGGCGCTGAGCATCTGCACGCTGCGGTCGGCCAGGACGTGCATCAGCCCGATCACGTCGTAGTCGTCGACGAGAGTGTCCGCGAGCTCAATGAACACGCGGGAGATGCGGTCTTCTCCGGTCATGGAACTATTGATCCCCGGTCGGTCTCGTGCGTGCGTCATCTCGTCGGGCCATCTTCGTCCTACCCGGGCCGGAAGTGAAGCAGCCGGCTCGGCACCGCTCCGGCGAGCCCATCGGCTGTCCGGTGGTGAATGGATGAGCGCGGAGCAGCAGCATGGCCTTGGCCAGACCGACCCCCGCCTGTACGCCATCATGCCCGGTCGCCTGGTGAACCTGGGAGTTCTCCAGGGGACGCCGAGCTGAGGTGGAAGTCCGGAGGACAGGTCGTCCTGCAGGTGCAGCAGCGCCGGGGTCGCCGCCTCGGCACGGGCCAGGGACCAGCCCAGCGGTCCGGCGTCGAGCGGGCCTCATCCCGTGAAGACGCAGAAGACTCCCAGTCCGATGATCCCCACCTGCAGGGGAACGCGAACACCGATTCCGCGCCCGCGGACCAGGCAGCCGCGGTGAAGGCGGGCCACGGTGAGGCGAACGGGCTGGTCAGCGCGACACCGTCGCAGAGCCAGACTGCTGGTGAGTACCCAGCACAACCTGGGCGGTGGGGACGACTCGGGATGCTCGACCCCGCGTCGGCGGGCCATCTCGAACACATCATGGGCGTCCGGTGTGCCCCCGGCTGGGTGCATCGGGAGCCTCCTCGGCCAGCGCGTCAAGACCTGGAGCCGATGGCTGTACGGCTGCGCGCGATCGAGACGGATGGTGAGTGCAGCCTATGCCTACCCGGCCGAGCTGTGTTGCGGCCGCACGGATGACCGGCGCTCGGGTGGTCAAAGCTACTCCTGAAGGAGGACCCGCACAGGTAGCGGGGGTGGATACTTCGGGCCGTACTGAACTGATATGGAGTGACCTTCTGTCAAGGGGCAGGGTGAGGCGCCCGCCCCGATGCCTCGGGGCGGGCGCCTCATGCTTCGTCGTCGTGGGGCTTGGTGAGCGTGTCGTTGGCGACGCGCGGTCAGACTGATATGCGCGGGTTGGATACCGCAGGACGGTGCTTTCGGCAGGAGCTGGACCGCGTGTCTAGAGTCGAGCGTCGCGAGCGCCTCAGTCGCCGGG
>JBBPYL010000122.1:0-27356 GCA_038199935.1 Propionibacteriales bacterium
CCGGGGCCCCGGGGGCGTCCACGCTTCCCCCCGACACCGACATCCGCTCGCTCACCCAGTCGCTGGCCGCGACGGGGGGTGAGCGCGCCGCCTCGCTGCTGGTCCGACCCGGCGCCGGGCAGGGCCTGCGCCGACGGTGCCCAGCGGCGGAGGCCGGCCCCGAGGGCTGGGAACGTCTCACGGTGGCCTACGCGCACACCGACAACCTCGTCGACGAGCTGCTCGGCTACGGTGCCGACGTCGTGGTCGAGGGGCCGGTCGAGGTCCGCGACGGCGTGGTCGCTCGCCTCGAGCGCCTCGTCGGTGCGGAAGCGAGCCGATGAGCGGCGCCCGCGAGCAGGTCGCCCGGCTGCTGGCCCTGGTTCCCTACATCCAGGCCCGCCGCGAGGTCTCGCTGGACGAGGCGGCCGAGGAGTTCCACGTCAGCACCGAGCAGATCCTCAAGGACCTCAACGTGCTCTGGTTCTGCGGTCTCCCCGGCCTCGGGATGGGCGACCTGATCGAGGTCGACATGGACGCCCTCGACACCGAGAACGTCATCCGGGTCTCCAACGCCGACTACCTGAGCCGACCGCTGCGACTGGACAGCTCGGAGGCCTCCGCGCTGATCGTGGCCCTGCGGGCGCTGCGCGAGAGCAGCGGGCCCGACGTCCGCCCGATTGTCGACCGCACCCTGGGCAAGCTGGAGCGGGCGGCCGGCGACGCAGCGGAGGTGGCCGCCCAGGTCGACGTCCGGCTGCCGCTCCACGACGAGGCCGCCTCGGGCCTGCGGGCCACCTTGGCCGAGGCGCTGGAGGCCGGCACCCAGGTGCGCCTGGACTACTACGTCCCGGCGCGGGACGAGTCGACCGAGCGCACCGTCGATCCGCTCCGACTGGTCTCGGCCCAGGGACACGACTACCTCGAGGCCTGGTGCCACCTGGCTGAGGACCAGCGCCTGTTCCGGCTCGACCGCATCTCCGCGGTGCGACGGCTGGGGTCCCTCGCGCCCCGCCACGACGAGGTCGCTCCGCGCGACCTCGCCCAGGGCCTGTTCCAGCCCTCACCGGACGACCTGCGGGTGACCTTGTCGCTGGCGCCGGAGGCTCGCTGGGTGGCCGAGTACTACCCGACCGAGTCCACCCAGGAGCAGGACGAGGGCCGGCTCGGGGTCGTGCTGCGGGTCGCGGACGAGACCTGGCTGCTGCGCCTGCTCCTGCGCCTGGGCGACTCCGCCCGCGTCGAGTCCCCGGCCGGGGTCACCGAGCGGGTTCGTGACACCGCATCTCGCACGCTGGCCCTGTATGCGGGGACCGGCGCGTAGGATGACCACACCGGCTCGACCGTCACAGAAGAGGATCTCATGACCACACTCGTCGTACCCATGATCGCGGGTCTCGGGACGCAGGAGATCATCCTGATCCTGCTGGTGCTGGTGCTCCTCTTCGGCGCCAAGAAGCTGCCCGAGCTGGCCCGGGGCAGCGGCCGTGCGCTGCGCATCTTCAAGGCCGAGACCAAGGGCCTGCTTGACGAGGACGAGGACGAGGACGAGGCCACCAAGCCCGAGGAGCAGCGGTACCTGGACTCCCAGCGCCAGGGCGAGGCAGCCACCCGGATCGAGCAGACCGAGGAGCAGTCCCACGGCGACGAGCGCTGACCCGACGCCGTAGCGTGCAGCCATGAGCATCACCGGGGCGCTAGGGCTGTTCCGTTTCTCCCCGCAGGAGCCGATCGGCTCCGACGGCCGGATGGCGCTGGCCGACCACCTCCGCGAGCTCCGCGCCCGCATCCTGATCGCCACCGTAGGACTGGTCGTCGGCATGGTGGTGGCCTGGTTCTTCTACGACCAGCTCTTCACCCTCCTGCTCGACCCCTACGAGGACGCCCGGACCCGCCTCGCGGCCAAGGGGGTGGACTCCGAAGGCGTCATCAACGGCGTCGGCACCTCGCTTCTGCTCCGGATGAAGATCAGCGCCCTGGCTGCCGTGGTCGGGACGAGCCCGCTGTGGCTCTACCAGATCTGGGGCTTCATCGTCCCGGGCCTGCACCCGCATGAGCGACGGGGGACCAAGCTCTTCGCGTTGATCGCCAGTCCGCTCTTCGTGGCCGGGGTCGCGGTGGCCTACTACGTCCTTCCCAAGGGCATGGAGGTGCTGATCGGCTTCACCCCCGGGAGCCTGACCAGCCTGGTGGACTTCGGGGACTACTTCCGCTTCCTCACCCGGATGATGCTGGTGTTCGGCGTCGCCTTCGAGATCCCGCTCTTCGTGGTCATGCTCAACCTGGTCGGCGTCGTGTCGGGGAAGGCGCTGGCGGCGTACCGCCCGTGGATCATCGTCGGCACGTTCGTCTTCGCCGCGGTCGCGACCCCGTCCACCGAGGCGTTCTCGATGATTATGCTCGCCGTGCCCATGGTCGTGCTGTTCTTGATCTCCGAGGTCATCGCGCGGCTCAACGACCGCCGGCGGGCCCGACGGCGCGGTGCCGACGCCTCTGCCCTCGACCTCGACGACGAGGCGCAGTCGACGGTAGAGGGCCCCTCCGACGTACGCCGCTCCCGCCTGGAGGAGGACGACGAGGAGGAGGGGGACTGATGACGACGTCGCTCCACCTCGACGAGGTCGACCCCTTCGACCTACCCGAGTGGCTGGGTACCGAGCAGGTCACCTGGTCGGCGGCCACAGGGATACGGGGGGGCCACGAGGTCACCGGGGAGCTGCACGCCCCCGCGCACTCGCTGGCCTGCGACCTGCTCGGTGCCGACCAGGCGTATCCGCGGCCCGTGGTCGAGGAGGAGTGGCGACAGCGCGCGCACCAGGCCTGGACCCACGGGCAGGTGCAGCTGGTGGAGCGCTCGGGCCGGCTGACCCTTCTCGTCCCCGGCACCGGCTTCACCGCGGACGGCGTCCTGGAGTCCCTGGGCCGTCTGGCCAAGGCCGTCGGCGCCCCCACGGCCAGCTTCGTGGCGGCCCTGCGCCTCTGACCCGCCGCCTGTGACCCGCCGGCTCTGGGCGTGCGCAAGCGCCGACTCGGCGGGTGTGGGTCAGAGATCGGCGAGCTGGCGCAGCTCGGCGAACATCTCCGGGAGCCGGGCCGCCAAGGAGAGGTGTCCCTCGTCGTCGAAGAGGTGCGGGCGGGCACTGGGGATGTTCGCCGCCAGCCACACACCGTGCGCGTAGGGCACCATGGCGTCCTGGCGGCCCTGCCACACCGCGACCGGGACGTGGATCGCCGAGACGTCGAAGCCCCACGGCGCGACCAGGGCCAGTCCGTCGTCGCGGGCCCCGCGGACGCCCTGGGCGCCGGCATGGCCGAAGCTGCGGGAGAGCTGGATGCCCGCCTCGTCGGTCAGGTAGGCCGCATCCACCGGAGTGAGCAGCCCGCCCATCGCCTCGACCAGGTCCTCGGGCGCCGCGCTGAACAGGCCCGGCAGCTCCCGCTCGAGATAGGCCTCGTACGCCTCCACGCCCTCGCGCGCCGCCGCGAAGTCCTCGACGTTCTCCGGCCCCATCCCCGCGGTGAACTCCAGCCCGTCGGCGTCGATCGGGGCGACCCCGGCCAGTGTCGTGGCCGCCCGGCAGCCCGCCGAGAGCAGCGCCGCGCAGGCCAACGCCCGGGGACCGCCGCCGGACCAGCCCAGCGTGAGGAACTCCTCGATCCCGAAGTGGTGCAGCACCACGGCGCTGTCCTGGGCATCGTCGGCGATCATCGCGCGCTCGTGCCAGGGGCTCGAGGCACCGTAGCCGGGCCGGGAGTAGGTCACCAGGCGCAGCCCCTGCCCGGCGGCGGCGTCGAAGACCTGGGGGTCGTGCACCGCGGCCGTCGGTGTGCCGGAGTGGTAGAGCAGGGGGAAGCCGTCGGGGTCGCCCCCGGTGAGGACCTCCAGGCTCCGGCCGTCCGGAGCGGTGACCATGATCGGCTCGGCGGTGGCCGCCTCGGGGTGACTCATGGCGCCACGCTAGAGCGTCGCGGTCCGGCCCGCACCCGCGACCCGTATCGTCGTCTCGTGCCCCGTCGGATCGCGCTGCTGGTCAACCCCCGGTCGGGGCGCGGGCGGGGCCGTCGTACGGCGGCAATCGCCCTGCCCCGGTTGACCGAGGCCGGCTTCGCCGTGGAGCTGCTCGAGGGGCGCGACGCGGTCGACGCCGCCGCACTGGCCCAGCAGGTCGTCGCCGACGGCCTCGAGGCCCTGGTCGTGTGCGGTGGGGACGGGCTGGTCCACGTGGCCCTCAACGCCCTGGTCGGCAGCGAGACCGCGCTGGGCATCATCCCGGCCGGGACCGGCAACGACGTGGCCCGGAGCCTGGGCGTCCCGCGGCACGACCCGCAGCTCGCGGCCGACGTGGTCGTCGCCTCCCGGGTCGCGAGGATCGACCTGGGTCAGGTCGGGGACACCTGCTTCGCCACGGTCCTGGCCGCCGGGTTCGACTCCCGGGTCAACGAGCGCGCGAACGCGATGCGCTGGCCGCGGGGCCAGATGCGCTACAACCTGGCCACCCTGGCCGAGCTCAGAGTCTTCCGTCCGCTCAGCTACACCCTCGACCTCGACGGCACCCCCCGTACCGTGGAGGCCATGCTGGTCGCGGTCGGGAACGGGCCCTCCTTCGGAGGCGGCCTTCGGATTACCCACGGCGCCTGTCTCGACGACGGGGAGCTCGACGTGGTGGTGATCAGGACGATGTCGCGAACCAAGCTGGTGCGGACCTACCCGCGACTGTTCTCCGGCAGCCACGTGGGCATCGCCGAGTACGAGCACCACCGGGTCCGCCGGGTCGTGGTCGACGCGCCCGGAGTGACCGCGTACGCCGACGGCGAGCAGATCGGTCCGCTGCCCCTGATGGTCCAGGTGCGGGCCCAGTCCCTGAAGGTGCTGGTCGGACCGTGAGCAGCCCGGCCGAGCGCTACGCCAAGTTCCGCCGAGAGCAGGACAGCCCCCTGCTCGGCGACTTCTCCGCGCACTACGACTTCACCGTGGACTCCTTCCAGATGCAGGCCTGCCGTGCCCTGGAGTCAGGACAGGGCGTCCTGGTCGCGGCCCCCACCGGCTCGGGGAAGACGTTGGTCGGCGAGTTCGCGGTCCACCTGGCGCTGAGCCAGGGCCGCAAGTGCTTCTATACCGCCCCCATCAAGGCGCTCTCGAACCAGAAGTACGCCGACTTCGTGGCCCGCTACGGACCGGACCAGGTCGGGTTGCTGACCGGGGACAACACCATCAACGGCGAGGCGCCAATCGTGGTGATGACCACCGAGGTGCTGCGCAACATGCTCTATGCCGGCTCCTCGACGCTGCACGACCTCGGCTACGTGGTGATGGACGAGGTGCACTACCTCGCCGACCGCTTCCGCGGCGCCGTGTGGGAGGAGGTCATCATCCACCTGCCGGAGTCGGTCTCGCTGGTCTCCCTGTCCGCGACGGTCTCCAACGCCGAGGAGTTTGGCGAGTGGCTGGCCACCGTGCGCGGTGAGACCACCACCATCGTCGAGGAGCAACGACCCGTCCCGCTCTACCAGCACGTGCTCGTCGGGCGCCGGATGGTGGACCTGTTCGCTGACGACTCCGGGGGCGAGGAGGCCAAGGTCAATCCCGAGCTGTTCCGGGTGGCCCGCGACGACTGGCGCACCGGACGGGCCGGCGACCGGCGACGACGCGGCATGCCGCGCGACCACCGCCGGGCCAAGGGCTCAGGCGGCTCGGGCGGCGGGCGCCCCCAGGGGGGTCCCCGACCCCCTTCGCGCGTCGAGGTGATCGAGAAGCTCGACTCCCAGGGCCTGCTGCCGGCGATCGTGTTCATCTTCAGTCGGGTCGGCTGCGACGCGGCGGTGACCCAGGTGCTGTCCTCCCGGCTCCGGCTGACCAGCGCGGCCGAGAGCGAGGCGATCATCGCCTTCGTCGAGCAGCGGTGCTCTTCGCTGCCGGACGAGGACCGGCACGTGCTGGGCTACCACGACTTCCTCGACGGGCTCTCCCGCGGCGTCGCCGCCCACCACGCCGGGATGCTGCCGACCTTCAAGCACATCGTGGAGGACCTGTTCGCCTCCGGTCGCTGCAAGGTCGTCTTCGCCACCGAGACCCTGGCGCTGGGCATCAACATGCCGGCGCGCAGCGTCGTGCTGGAGAAGCTGAGCAAGTGGAACGGCGAGACCCACGCGGACATCACCCCCGGCGAGTACACCCAGCTTACCGGCCGGGCGGGACGCCGCGGGATCGACGTGGAGGGTCACGGCGTCGTGCTCTGGCAGCCCGGGCTGAACCCGTCCTCGGTGGCCGGCCTCGCCTCGACCCGCACCTACCCGCTCCGGTCGTCGTTCCGTCCCTCGTACAACATGGCGGTCAACCTGGTCCACCAGGTCGGACGTCACACCGCCCGCGAGCTGCTGGAGTCGTCCTTCGCCCAGTTCCAGGCCGACAAGGGTGTCGTCGGCCTCGCCCGACAGCTCCGCAAGGCCGAGGACGCGCTGTCCGGCTACGCCGAGGCGGCCACCTGCCACCAGGGCGACTTCATGGAGTACGCCGCACTCCGCCGCGGCATCTCGGAGGCCGAGGGGAGCCAGGCCCGGGCCCGGCGGCTGGACCGTCGCGCCGAGATCGTCGGGTCCCTGGAGCAGTTGCGCCCCGGGGACGTGATCGAGGTCCCCTCCGGACGCTTCGCGGGCATGGCCGTGGTCGTCGACCCCGGTGTCCGCGCGGACCGGGACGGTCCGCGGCCCTACGTGCTCACCGCGGACCGGCACGCGCGACGGCTGTCGATGGGCGACTTCACCGAGCCGGTGGCCGCCTTCACCCGGATGAAGGTGCCCAAGTCCTTCAACGGCCGCAACCCGCAGTCCCGCCGCGACCTGGCCTCGGCTCTGCGCTCAAGGACCCAGGGGCTGACTCCGCCGCCCCCGCGGGCGCCGGGACGAGCCGCATCGGGGGGCCCGTCGGGGCGCGAGAGCGGCTTCGGGACCGGCCACGGGACCGGCCAGGGCGAGGTCGACCGGCTCCGACGCACGGTGAAGGACCATCCCTGCCACTCCTGTCCGGAGCGTGAGGACCACGCCCGGTGGGCCGAGCGGTGGCACAAGCTCGAGCGGGACACCCGGACCCTGGAACGCCGCATCGAGCAGCGGACGAACACCATCGCGCGTCAGTTCGACCGGGTCTGCGACGTCCTGACCGCGCTGGGCTACCTAGACGGTGACGAGGTCACCGAGACCGGTCAGCGGCTGATGCGGATCTACACCGACATGGACCTGGTCGCCGCCGAGTGCCTGCGGCACGGGGTGTGGAACGGCCTGGACCCCAGCGGTCTCGCGGCGGCGCTCTCCGCACTCGTCTTCGAGGCGCGTCGCCCCGACGACGCGCGGACCCCGCGGCTGCCCGGCGGACGCGTCCCCGACGTGCTCGCCCAGGTGGTCTCGGTGTGGTCGGACCTGGACGCGCTGGAGAAGGACAACAAGCTCGCCTTCCTGCGCGAGCCGGATCTCGGCTTCGCCTGGGCCGCCTACCGCTGGGCCGAAGGTGCTCCGCTGGACGAGGTCCTCGACGAGACCGACCTGGCCGCCGGGGACTTCGTGCGCTGGATCAAGCAGCTCCTGGACCTGACCGACCAGATCGCTGACGCCGCCGGTCCCGGGGACCTGCGACGCACCGCGCGGCAGACCCGCGACGCGTTGCGGCGGGGCGTGATCGCCTACTCCTCGGTGCGCGACTGACTCAGCGCAGCGGGCGGTTCTCGTAGGGGGTGGAGAGCACGATCGTGGTCCGGGTGGACACGTTGGCCGCGGCCCGCACCCGGGCGAGCAGGTCCTCGAGGTCGACCGGGGTGGCCACCCGCACCTTGAGGATGTAGCTCTCGTCGCCGGCCACCGACCAGCAGCTCTCGATCTCCGGGATTCCGGCCACCCGCTCGGGGGAGTCGTCGGGCTCGGAGGCGTCGATGGGCCGGATCGAGATGAACGCGGTCAGCGGCTTGCCCAGCTGGTGGTAGTCGATCGCGGCGCCGTACCCCCGGATCACGCCCCGCTGCTCGAGCCGCTTGACCCGCTGGTGCACCGCCGAGGTGGACAGGCCGGTCGCCTTCCCCAGGTCGGTGAACGACATCCGGCCGTCGTCGGCCAACAGCGAGAGAATGTGTTGGTCCAGGTCTTCCACGGACCGAAGACTAGCGGTGCCGCGACGATCCGGCAGCACGAGAATCCGTCCCAGGACCTCGTGGGCCGAGCGAGACCTGTCAGACTCCTCGCGTGGACCGGTGCCGACTCATGCTGCTCGACACCGCCTCGCTGTACTTCCGCGCCTTCTACGGGGTCCCCGACTCGGTGCGGGCACCGGACGGCACCCCCGTGAACGCGGTCCGGGGACTGGTGGGCTTCATCACGCGGCTGGTGGGCGAGTACCGCCCGACCCACCTGGCCTGCTGCTGGGACAACGACTGGCGGCCCCAGTGGCGGGTCGACCTGCTGCCGTCCTACAAGGCGCACCGGGTCGAGCACCCGCTCCCCTCCAGCGCCGGCGGGCCCGGGTACGCCGAGGACGTGCCCGACCCGCTCGAGGCCCAGATCCCGGTGATCCTCGACGTGCTCGCAGCCTTCGGCATCGCCGTGGTGGGGGCCGACGGGTACGAGGCCGACGACGTCATCGGCACCCTGGCCACTGGGGCGGGCATGCCGGTGGACATCGTGACCGGAGATCGTGACCTCTTCCAGCTCGTCGACGACGACCTCGAGGTCCGGGTTCTCTACACCGCCCGGGGCGTGGGTCGGCACGAGCGGGTCACCAACCGCGTCGTGCGGGAGAAGTACGGGGTGGACGGGCACCAGTACGCCGATTTCGCCGCCCTGCGGGGCGACCCCTCGGACGGTCTCCCGGGGGTGCCGGGGGTGGGCGACAAGACCGCGGCGACCCTGCTCGCGCGCTTTCCCACCATGACCGAGCTTCGCGCGGCTGTCGACGACCCCGAGGCCGACGTCGGTCCCGGGCCTCGGCGTCGTCTTCGCGAGGCCTCGGACTACCTCGACGTCGCGCCGCGCGTGGTGGCGGTGGCGCGGGAGATCGATCTGGGCCGTCCCGATCTCGGGCTGCCCCTGACCCCGGCGCACCCGGACGAGGTGGCCCGGCTCGCCGAGCGTTGGGGCCTGAACAGCCCGTGCGGACGGCTGGTGGAGGCGCTCACCGCCCTGCGCTGATTGTGCGCTAGACCCCTCAGATGCGGGCGCTGCCTGCCGATGGAGCCTGCGAGGAGGACTCCATGGTCGGTAGGGCTGTTCGCGGCGGGTGCACGCTGCCGCACAGTCGCCCGACCGCGACAGCGCCTGCGCGCACCTCCGCGAGGGCTACTGCGGGTCGGGCCGAGCCGGAAGCCGACCATGCCTAGGCGCCCCCGCCTGCACCCGGGGACGAGGCTCTTCCTCGTCTACGCCGCCGTCAGCCTCGTCCCGGTCACCCTGCTGGGTCTCGCGCTCATCCATGGCTACCAGGAACGAGGTCAGGCGCACGCCCGCGAGCAGGGCCTGGCCGAGGCCCAGGTCATCGAGCAGATGGCCGTCGCTCCGGCGCTGCGGGGTGCCGACCTCAGCGTCGGCCTGACGCCGCACCAGCGCAGCTACCTACAGTCCTCGACGGACCTCGCGCTCTTCAACGGCTCGGTGACCAGTCTCCAGGTGCTCGACTTCGAGGGACAGGTGGCCTTCTCCGACGACGGGGGCTCGACGAGCCAGGTCGCGGTCGACGACCCCGGCTTCCAGACCGCCCTGGCCGGCGGGACGGACCTGAGGATCTCGGGCAGATCGGTGCGGGTGCTCCAGCCCGTGTTCCCCGAGACGAGCGGCCAGGCCGTCGGCGTCCTCGAGGTCTACCTCCCGTACTCCGACATCCTGGCCAAGGTTCAGGAGGAGACCCGTACCGCGGTCCCGCGGATGCTCGCCGGTCTGCTGGCGCTCTACACCGTCCTGGCCATGATCTCCTTCCTCACCACCCGGGCCCTGACCCGCTACGCCGTCGAGCACGAGCGCCAGGCCCTGCACGACTCCTTGACCGGGTTGCCCAACCGGGAGCTGTTTCGGCGGGTCGCGAGCCGGGCACTGACCCGCTCGGCCCGCCTCGGCCACCGACCGGGGGGCGCGCTGGTCGTGGTCGACCTCGACCACTTCAAGGAGGTCAACGACACGCTGGGCCACCACGCCGGGGACGAGCTCCTTCAAGTCGTCGCGCAGAGGCTCAGCGACTCGCTGCGCTCCGACGACACCGTGGCGCGGCTCGGGGGAGACGAGTTCGGGATCATCCTGCCGAGCCGGGACCGGGCGGACACCGTCGCGCTGCTGTGCGAGGTCCGGCGCGCGCTGAGCGAGCCGGTTCCCGTGAGCGGACGGATCCTCAGCGTCGAGGCGAGCTTCGGCGTCTGCTTCTTTCCCGACGACGCCGACACGGTCGAGGGACTCCTTCAGCACGCGGACGCCGCGATGTACCAGGGCAAGCACGGCCCGCAGGGCGTCGTCGTCTACGAGCCCGGAGGGTCGACCCCCCAGGTCGACGCGCTCGTCCTCCAGGGCGAGCTTCGCCGGGCCCTGGACCACGAGCAGTTCGTCTTGCTCTACCAGCCCAAGATCGACCTGGCCACCGGGCGCGTCACCGGCGTCGAGGCGCTGGTGCGCTGGCAGCACCCGGAGCGTGGACTGCTGGCCCCGGCCGAGTTCCTGCCGGTGGTGGAGCGCAGTGAGCTCATCGTGTCGCTGACCCGCTGGGTGCTCGGACGCGCACTCGCCGACCTGGTCGCCTGGACCGCGGTCGGGCACGACTGGACGGTGTCGGTCAACGTCTCGGCCAAGAACCTGGCCTCCCTGAGCTTCGCCGAGGAGGTGATCGACCTGCTCGACCGGTCGGGGGTGTCACCGAGCCGGCTCTGCCTGGAGGTCACCGAGTCCGCCATCGCCTTCGACCTCGAGACCACCGCGGAAGTCATCGCTGCCCTGTCGGCCTCGGGGATCGCGATGGCCCTCGACGACTTCGGTGTCGGGTACACCGCCATCTCCCAGCTGCGGGCCCTGGCCATGGATGAGATCAAGATCGACCGGCTCTTCATCACCGGCCTCGCCGAGCTTGAACAGGACCGCGCCATCGTCGGCTCGGTCATCGACCTCGCGCACAGTCTGGGCTGCACGGTGACCGCGGAGGGCGTCGAGTCCGCCGAGGTCGCGACCTGGCTGGGCCAGGCGGGGTGCGACCACGCGCAGGGGTACCTCTGGCTGCGCCCCGTGCCCTGGCCGGTGCTCGCCGCCTACGACCAGTCGGGGTCGGCACTGCGCACCGGGCAGACCCACGAACATCGTCCTCGAGAGGTACCGGCATGATCACGCAGCACAGCTCAGCCTGGACCCGCATCGCGCCGGGACTGGCTCTCCTCGGGATCCTCGGGGTTCTTGCCTCCTGCGCGGCTGTGCCCGAGAAGGCGGTGGCGGCGGATGAGACCGCGGCCGTCGGGCGCTACGACCAGGCCCTCCACGACCTGCTTCCCGCCGACATCCGAGAGCGTGGGCTGCTGCGCGTGGGCACCGACGCCTCCTACGCGCCGATGTCGACCTTCGGCCCCGACGGCCGCACGATCGTCGGGAGCGAGCCCGACCTCGGACGTGCGCTCGGCGAGGTGCTCGGAGTCGACGTGGAGTTCGTCCACCGTGACTTCATGCGGATCCTTCCCGAGGTCCGGGACGGGTCGCTCGACCTGGGCATGTCCGCGATGACCGACACCCGCGAACGAGAGCGCAAGGTCGACTTCGTCACGTACTTCAGCGCTGGCACGGCTGTGCTGGTGCAACACGGCAATCCCGAGGGCATCAGCGGGCTCCGGGACCTGTGCGGCAAGAAGGTGGCCGTCGAGGACGGGACGACCCAGGTCGATCTCCTCGCCCGCGCACAGTCCCACTGCGCCGCCACGATCCGGGTACGGCGCTTCGCGACGAACTCCGACGCCCTGCTCCAGCTCCGCACGGGTCGCGTCGCCGCGGCGCTCAACGATCTGCCCCCGGCCGTGTACCTCGTCTCCGACCCGCGCACGGCGGCACAGTTCCAGTTTGCCACCACCACGCAGTACGAGCCGGGGCTCTACGGGGTCGCCGTGGCCAAGAACCGGCCGGGCCTGCGCGAGGCTGTCCAGGCCGGGCTGTCACGACTGGTGGACAGCGGGGTCTACGCCGAGGTGCTGTCGCGGTGGAAGATCCAAGAAGGCGCGGTGGGCCAGGTCACGGTGAACTCGGGCCGGTAGTCGTCTCGGGGCTCCGGCGCGGCGGTACGTGGAGCAGGGCGGTCCGCACCATCGCGGTCCGAGCCAGCACGGTGGCCTTGCGGCGCAGTCGGCCGCCACTCTCCTCCAGGCACTGCTCCACCGCCGTGGCGATCTGCTGGTCGGTGAACGCCGGCCGGGTGCCCGGGATCACCTCGACGTCGGGCAGAGCCCCTAGGACCGGAAGCAGCTGTCCGCCCACGGCGTCGAGGACAGTGAAGCGCGCGTAGCGGTCCATCTGGTCCCACGCGTCCTCGATGTCGACCCGCCCCCGACGCACGTCGCGACGCTGGGCGGCGAGGACCTGCTTCGCGCTGCCGGTGAGGGCGGCGGTGAGCTCGTACTCGGTGAAGTGCATGAGGACATGATGCGCGACGCGAGTCAGGGTCCGACCGCAGCCTCGTCGTCGTGCCTGGAGGTGCGCGCCATCAGCCAGCCGATCGGGTCGGGGACGACGTCGACCGTGCCGAAGCGGATGTCGACCGCGACCAGGACCAAGCCCCACGCCAACGTCGCGGACTTCCGCATGGCGGCACTGTACGGCCGGGATGACGCAGCGAGATCAGCCCCGGAGGCCTCGCGCCAGCTCGTCCAGCGCGTCGTCCAGGTCGACCGTGGGCGACCAGCCCCATCCGTGCGCCCGGTCGGCCACGACGCGCCCGGTCCAGGTCGGACCCTGGTCCCAGACCGGCTCGAAGCCGAGCGCCCGGCCGACCGTCTCGTGGTAGTCGCGAGCCGTCGCGGTGCCTGCGACGAGGTTGACCGCCGTGCAGGCGCCCTCGACCAGACCACGGGCCGGGTCGGTGCCTGTGGGGATGCGTCCGACGGCAACGTCGGCGGTGAAGGCGGCCAGGTCGTCGAGGTGGATCCAGGGGAAGCTCAGGTCGGGATTGGCGTGTCGCTCCGCCTCGTCCTCCCGCATCCGGGCCGGCCGCAACGCGTTCCAGACCGAGGTGTCGCCGGGGCCGAGGATCGAGGGCGGGCGGACCAGGACCGTACTGAGCCCGTCGATCCCGGCCAGGGCTGCGTCGGCGTCCCGTTTGGTCACCTCGTAGGCGTTCCCGTCGTCCCCGACCAACGGCGAGGACTCGTCGGCGTCGCCACGTCCGGGGGAGCGGTCGTAGACCGCCGTCGTCGAGATGTGCACCACTCTCTCGACGCCGGCGTCCCGGGCGGCTCGGGCCAGCAGGGTCGTACCCTCGACCCCGACCTGGTGCTGGGTCTCGCGCGAGGCCCCCATCGGGTGGACCGTCGTCACCACGGCCGTGGCGTCGGTGACGACGTCGGCGGCAACCTCGGGGTCGGCGAAGTCGCCCACCCGCTCCTCGACGCCCAGAAGGTCCGCGGCGCTGCCCGCGCGACGGACGAGGGCGCGCACGTGCGCACCACGCTCGACCAGCGCGGCACAGACTCGACAGCCGACCAGACCATTGGCTCCGGTGACCACGATGACAGGGGAGGACTCAGGCATGTCGCCACTGTGCCACGGCCTAATTGGAGCGTGGTCCTACCGGACGCTGACGCCGGAGGCGGCCATCGCCGCCACCACCCCGTCCGTGACCGGCGCCCCTGCTGCGACGCACGCCTCCCCTCGACCGCGGACCGGACGGTCAGCCTCGGGCCGAGGGTGCTCCCTGGTGGCGCTCGAGGGTCTCGGGCGCGGTGAGCCACGGCACCAGGGCCACCAGGCTGACCACGGCGACCAGGCCGAAGGCGGGACCGTACCCCCACGCGTCGACGGCGAGCCCGGTGAGCACCGGACCCAGGATGGCGCCACCGTCCTGGAACATCCCGAAGGTGCTGAGCACCGTGCCGCCGCTGCGGTCGTTGCCGATCACGTCGGCGACCGCAGCCTGCTGGCCGGGGTTGACCAGGCCCGCTCCGATGCCGGAGACCACGGAGAGAGCGAGGAGCACACCCAGGCTGTGGCTCAGGCCGATCAGGCCGAGGCCGAGCGCGGTGACGGTCAGGCCGGAGAGGACCAACGGCCGGCGCCCGACCCGGTCCGAGAGTCGGCCGGCCACCTGGAGGGTGAGCGCGGTCGCCGCCGCGGCCACGGCGAGGACCACGCCTGCGGCCCACGGGGCGTCTCGCACCTCGAGGGCGAGCTGGGGCAGCACCGCCACCCGGACCCCGAAGTTGCACCACCCGTTCGCGAAGGCGGAGACCAGGGCTGCGCGGTACGTCCGGTCCGCCAGCGCCTCGCGGACCAGCATCGGCGGGCGTGGGCTGTCGCTGGGGGGAGGTCGCAGGCGCGTCCCGGAGAGCCCGAGGGCCACGGCCGCGGCCGCGATCACGAGCGCGACCGCGTAGGCCACGAACGGGAGGCGGAGACCGAACGACGCCAACGCGCCTCCGATCACCGGACCGAGCATCCCGCCGACCAGGAACGAGCTGGCGTAGGACGAGGTCACGCGACCGCGGATGGCGGGCGGTGCCAGCCGGACGAGCAGCGCCATGGCAGAGACGGTGAACATCGTCGAGCCCATGCCGCCGAGGCCGCGCAGGACCAGGAGCTGGGTGTAGGACTGGGCGAACGCCGTGGCCAGGGAGGACGCCGCGACCACGAGGAGCCCCGTCAGGTAGACCGGTCGTTCACCGAGCCGGGTAACCAGGGCGCCACCGACGGGCGCGAAGACCAGCCGGAAGAACGCGAACGCCGACACGACCAGGGACGCCGCGGCCACGCCGACGTCGAAGCTGCGGGCGTAGGCGGGGAGCACCGGGGAGACCAGTCCGAACCCGATGGCGATCACGAAGGCGGCGGCGACCAGCACGCGGATCTCCCGGGGGATCGCGGGGTTGGCCCCCGGCGCGGTCGGCGCGGCCTGCGGGTCGGGGAAGGTCACCCGGGGCCAACGCGGGGATCCCGGAGACCATTCCGTCCCGTCCCCGGGACCTGAACCTGAACCTGGACCGGAATCTGCCCCCTTGCCTCACTAGACCTAAACGGCTTGTTGAGGTTACTGTTGAAGTAAGGCGAGGGCGCATTGCGTCGCCGTCGCATCTCGTTGGCTGCATGGGCAGCCCGGACCCAGAGTGAGACACAGATGAGCGCCATCCTCTTCGGCTCGATCAGCACGATCGCCGACACCTCAGAACTTCAGCGCGACGCGTTCAACAAGGCCTTCGAGACCCACGGCCTGGACTGGCGCTGGGACCGCGAGGACTACCGCACGATGCTGGCCACCAGTGGCGGCAAGGCCCGGATCGCCGAGCAGGCCGAGTCCCGGGGCGAGAGCGTGGACGCGGAGGCGGTCCACCAGACCAAGTCGGCGATCTTCCAGGAGAGCCTCGCTGTCGCCGAGCTCGAGCCCCGCGAGGGTGTTCTGGAGACCATCACGGGCGCGAAGAGCCAGGGCTGGAAGGTCGGCCTGGTCACGACCACCTCGCGCGAGAACATCTCGGCCCTGCTGCACGCCCTGAGCCCCGGGATCCGTCCTGACCACTTCGACGTCGTCGTCGACGTGAGCACCGTCGACCGGCCGAAGCCCGACGCGGCCGCCTACTCCTTCGCCATCGAGAGTCTCGGCGAGGACTCCGACGACTGCGTCGCGGTCGAGGACAACGTCGACGGCGTCGCGGCCGCGGTCGCGGCCGGCGTGGCCTGCGTCGCGTTCCCCAACGAGAACACGGCCGAGCACGACTTCAGCGCGGCCGAGCGCGAGGTCGACCGGCTCGAGCTGGACGAGCTCGTGGAGCTTGTGGAGCTCTCGTCCGTCACCACCAACTCGTGAGCACGACGCAGCGCAGCCGCCAGCACCTCGCCACCCCCACCGCCCTGTTCCCCGCGCAGCCGTGGCTGCGCGCTCTCACCTCGGAGATGTCTGACCCCATGACGACCGCCGCTCCCGCCAGCCAGCAGAGCACCGCCAGCCCGACGTACACCGCGACCGACACGTCCTTCCACATCGAGGCCTACGAGAAGATCGACTACTCGATGGTCTACGTGGACGGCGCCTTCGCGGTGGACAACCCGGAGATCGCCGAGAGCTACCGACCCTACGGCCGGTGTCTGATGGTGGTCGACCACAACGTCTATGCGTTGTACGGCCCGAAGATGCACTCCTACTTCGAGGCGCACGACCTCGAGCTCACGGTGCTGCCGGTGGTCATCAAGGAGACCGACAAGACGCTGCGGACCGCCGAGCGGATCGTGGACGCGTTCGGGGAGTTCGGGCTGGTGCGCAAGGAGCCGGTGCTGGTCGTCGGCGGGGGACTGGTCACCGACGTCGCCGGCTTCGCCTGCGCGATGTTCCGACGCTCCACCAACTACATCCGCGTTCCCACCACCCTGATCGGGTTGATCGACGCCAGCGTGGCCATCAAGGTCGCGGTCAACCACGGCAAGGCTAAGAATCGGCTCGGCGCCTACCACGCGTCGCAGAAGGTGATCCTGGACTTCTCGTTCCTGCGCACGCTGCCCACCGACCAGGTCCGCAACGGGATGGCTGAGCTGATCAAGATCTCGACCGTGGCCAACCGGGAGATCTTCGAGCTCCTCGAGCAGCACGGTGAGGACCTGCTCCGCACGCGCTTCGGACACCTCGACGGGACCCCCGAGTTGCGCGAGGTCGCCCACCGGGTCACCTACAGCGGCATCGACACGATGCTCCGTCTGGAGGTCCCCAACCTCCACGAGCTGGAACTCGACCGGGTGATCGCCTTCGGGCACACCTGGAGCCCCGTCCTCGAGCTCAGCACCGAGCCGCCGTTCTTCCACGGCCACGCCATCAACATCGACATGGCCTTCTCCACGACCATCGCCGAGCAGCGCGGCTACCTCTCCGAGACCGACCGGGACCGCATCCTGGGTCTGATGAGCCGGCTCGGTCTCACCCTGACCAGCGAGCACCTCACGCCCGACCTGCTCGGGACGGCCACCGCGGCCATCGTGCAGACCCGGGACGGGCTACTGCGGGCCGCGCTGCCCCACCCGATCGGGCGCTGCGACTTCGTCAACGACCTGACCTCCGAGGAGCTCGAGGACGCCCTGGTGATCCACCAGAAGGTGTGCCGGGACTTCCCGCGCGGGGGAGACGGCGTCGACATGTTCACCTCGTGAGCGAGGTCCCCGTGCCCGGGGAGCCACGACCGGTGACCCCGACGACGATCCTGGCCCGGAGCCTGGACCAGATGGTCGGGGCCTGGGACCAGCCGGGGCCTGGGACGGCTGAGCCGGCCGGGACCACGCACACGGGTGGGGTGGCTGGCTCTGCACTGGGCGCCGACCTCCGTCGGGCACGCGACCTTGCCGGCGGACTGGACCCCTATCTCAGCCGGTGCACCACGCCGGAGTCGCCGGCGCTGGCGGCGCTGGCGGCCCGGACTGCGGCCGCGGACTGGTCGCCCGCCGCTGGTGGCACGGCGGGGCTGGAGCAGGAGATGCTCTCGGGACACGTGGAGGGCCAGTTCCTCCAGATGCTGGTCCACCTGACCCGCGCACGGCGGGTATTGGAGATCGGGATGTTCACCGGCTACTCCGCGCTGGCGATGGCCGAGGGGCTGCCCCCGGAGGGGGTGCTCATCGCCTGCGAGATCGACGCGCGGGTGGCCGCCTTCGCCCAGGAGTCGTTCGACGCGTCGCCGGCCGGGGAGCGCATCGAGGTACGCGTCGGCCCCGCCGGTGAGACTCTGTCGCACCTGGCCGCAGCCGGCGACGTCTTCGACCTCGTGTTCGTCGACGCCGACAAGGGCGGCTACCGCGACTACGTCTCCACCGCCCTCGACTCGGGGCTGCTGGCGGCGCACGGACTCCTGTGCGTCGACAACACCCTGATGCAGGGCCAACCCTGGCTGCGCGAGCAGTCCACCGACAACGGGCGGTCCATCGCCGAGTTCAACCGCTGGCTCGCCGACGACCCCCGGGTCGTGCAGGTCCTCGTACCCCTGCGTGACGGTCTGACCCTGATCCGCCGTACCGCGACCACGACCACCCGCTGAGGAGAACCACTCGATGAAGCAGCATGACCTGCACCCCCTCGGGGCCCAGATCTCCGACCTGTCGCTGGCCGACGTGGACGTGGCCGTGGCCCACCGGCTGCGCGAGATCCTCGCTAAGCGGGGCGTCGTGGTCTTCCCCGACCAGACCCTCGACGACGAGGCGTTCACCCGCTTCCTGGGCCGATTCGGGGACCTGATGTTCTCGGTCGGCGAGACGCCGGTCCCAGGCCACACGGACCTCAACGTCATCACCAACGTCGGTCGGACCACCCCGCCCCGCAGCGTGTTCCACGTCGACACCAGCTACGTCGCGAGCCCGCCGGCCTACACCGCGCTGCGCGCCGTCGAGATCCCGGCCCGCGGCGGGGAGACCCTGTTCACCAACCAGTACCGCGCCTACGAGACCCTCGACGCCGAGGTCAGGGCGCGACTGGAGGGCCGGACCATCCGGCACGTGGTCACTGGTCTGGACCTCGGTGAGGACGACGAGACCGAGGCCGAGCACCCGGCCTTCCGTCCGCACCCGCTGTCGGGACGCACGTCGCTCTACCTCTCGACCCCCGAGCGCTGTGTCTCGGTCAGCGGCCTGGACGCGGAGGAGTCCACCAGCCTGATCGCCCACCTCTACGCCCACTCCACCACGCAGGAGAACACCTACCGGCACGCGTGGGCTCCGGGTGAGGTGGTGATGTGGGACAACGGCTGTGTGCTGCACCGCGCCGACCACGCGGACGTGACCGGAGACCGGGTCATGCATCGGGGGATGGTGGCGGGCTACGGCCTCGACCAGCCGCTCCGCTCGAGGGCGTTCTGAGCGGGCGATCCGGACCGACCCGGATGGCGATGGTCCCCAAGACCCTCGGCGCGCTGGCCCTGATGCAGTGGGCGCTCCCGGTGAACCTCGCGGTGACCGGACTCGCCCTGGTCCGGTCGCAGGTGGTGCCGCCGGCCCGTGAGGTCGCCGACGTCCCGAGGACCGTGCTGGTCAGCGGCGGCAAGATGACCAAGGCGCTGGAGCTGGCCCGGGCCTTCCACCGCGCGGGCCACCGGGTCGTCCTGGTCGAGCAGGCCAAGTACCGCCTGACCGGGCACCGCTTCTCCCGGGCGGTGGACCGCTTCTACACGGTCCCGGCCCCGGACGCCGACGGCTACGCCGAGGCCTTGGTGGACATCGTCCGGCGTGAGGACGTGGACGTCTACGTCCCGGTGTGCAGTCCGCTGGCGAGCTACTACGACGCCCTGGCCGCGCCGGTGCTGGCGCCGTACTGCGAGGTGCTGCACAGCGACGCCGAGACGGTGCGGATGCTCGACGACAAGTACGTCTTCTCGGCCACGGCCGCGTCCTTGGGACTGTCGGTGCCCGACCACCACCGGATCGACGACCCCGCTCAGGTGGACGCCTTCGACTTCGCCGCCTCCGGCACTGGCACTGGCACTGGCACTGGCTACATTCTGAAGAGCATCCCCTACGACCCGGTCAACCGGATGGACCTGACGCCGTTGCCGCGCCCGACCAGGGCGGAGACGAACCGGTTCGCGCGGTCCAAGCCCATCTCGGCGCAGAGCCCGTGGATCCTCCAGGGATTCGTGCCTGGACAGGAGTACTGCACGCACAGCACGGTCCGCGACGGCCGGGTGACCGCGTTCGCCTGCTGCCCCTCCTCGGGCTTCCAGATCAACTACGCCCAGGTGGACAAGCCGGAGATCGAGGCCTGGGTGCGTGGGTTCGTCGAGCCGCTGGGCCTGACCGGCCAGGTCAGCTTCGACTTCATCGAGACCCCCGAGGGTGAGCTGTTCGCGATCGAGTGCAACCCGCGCACGCACTCTGCCATCACCCTCTTCCACGACCACCCCGGCTTCGCCGCGGCCTACCTCGACCCCGACGCTCCGGCGGTGACACCGCTGCCGGGGACGCGACCGACGTACTGGCTCTACCACGAGGTGTGGCGCCTGCTGCGAGAGCCGGACCGGCTGACCCGCCTGCGGGTGATCCTGGCCGGACGGGACGCCGTCTTCGACCGGGACGACCCGCTGCCCTTCCTCATGCTGCACCACGTGCACCTGCCCTGGTTGTTGGTCCGCAACCTCCTCGCGCTGCGGAACTGGGTGCGCATCGACGCCAACATCGGCAAGCTCGTCGAACCGGGAGGGGATTGAGATGGCCCTCCGTGTCCTGCACCTGGTCGGCTCGGCGGTCAGCAACTTCCTCGTCGACCTGTCCTGCCTCTATGCGCGCGGGTGTCTCGAGGCCACCGCGGACCCCGAGCGGTACGAGGTCCACCTCGCCTACGTCACCCCCGACCGACCCTGGCGGTTTCCGACGGACCTGGGGCCGGAGGCCATCGCCGAGGCCCCGACCCTCAGCCTCGCCGGTGCGGTCCAGCACCTCGCCGGTCTGGAGCTCGACCTCGTCGTGCCGCAGATGTTCTGCCTGCCGGGGATGACCACCTACCGCGGCCTCGCGGACCTCCTCGGCGTCCCGTACCTCGGCAACGCACCAGAGACGATGGCCCTCGGGGCGGACAAGGCGCTGGCCCGAGCCGTCGTCGCCGCCGCCGGCGTCAGCGTGCCCGTGGGGGAGGTGCTGCGCCGAGGCCAGGAGCCCAGGCTCGCGCCGCCCACCGTGGTCAAGCCCGTCGACGCGGACAACTCGCTGGGAGTGAGCCTGGTGCGGGAGCCCGAGGAGTACGGCCCGGCGCTGGAGACCGCGTTCGCCAACTCCGAGGCGGTGCTGGTGGAGTCGTACGTCGAGCTCGGTCGGGAGGTCCGCTGCGGCGTGCTGGAGCGCGGTGGGGAGCTGATCTGCCTCCCGCTGGAGGAGTACGCCGTCGACGCGACGACCAAGCCGATCCGCGGCTACGACGACAAGGTGCGGCGCGAGGATGACGGCGGGCTGCGCCTGGTGGCCAAGGACGTCACCCGGGCCTGGATCGTCGATCCCGAGGACCCCGTCGTCGAGACCGTGTGGGCCGCGGCGCGGGAGTGCCACGTGGCGCTGGGCTGCCGGGACTACAGCCTCTTCGACTTCCGGATCGACCCCGACGGCCGGCCGTGGTTCCTGGAGGCGGGGCTCTACTGCTCCTTCGCCCCGACCAGCGTGGTCGCGGTGATGGCCGCCGCCACCGGTGTCGAGATTGCGACCCTCTTCGCCGAGGCCGTCGAGGAGACCCTGGCCCGCACCACGGGCACACCGACCTCCTGACCCCAGAACCCGCCGAGTCGGCGCTTCTGCACGCACCGGCCGATCGTAGGGCAAGACTTTCTCGCGTCCGCTGTCGAAATCCCCTGTGCTCACCCGTCATGGTGTGGAGGTCGCACTCGCGGCCCGACCACGAGAAGGAGACAGGGATGACGCAGTACACGGTGCTGATCGTTGGGGACGCCGACCGCTGGTGGACCTCGATGACCATGCAGCAGCGCACGGAGGCGTACGCCGAGTACACCCGCTTCGGCCAGGAGGTCGCCCGCCGCGGCCACCGGATCACCGGCGGCGCCGAGCTGCACCAGAGCTCCGAGGCCAAGTCGATCCGGCCCGGCAGCACGACCGTCACCGACGGACCCTTCACCGAGACGGCCGAGCAGGTCGGGGGGTTCTACCTGGTGGAGTCCGACGACCTCGACGACCTGCTCCAGTGCTGCACGATCATCACCTCGGTGGGCGACGGCATCGAGGTGCGCCGGACCGTCGACCCGGCCGAACGTCCGTCGTGACGCGCTACGTCGTACTACTCGCCTGCGAGCCGGGCGACTGGGAGTCGACGTCCGAGGCGGTGCGGCAGGAGTACGCCACCGCCCACCAGGCCTTCGAGACCTACGTCGAGCAGCACGGACGTCATCGCGGCTCGGGAGCACTCTTCCCGGCAGCCACCGGGTCGCCGCAGTCCGAGCCGAGCTGCTCTCACGACAGGGTGAACGACCCGCCGCCGTCGTGGCCTACGACGTGGCCATCGCGACCTGCGGCAACGAGGCGGAGCGGGCCCACCTGCTGCTCCGCCGCCGAGACCTCAGGGAGCCACTGCCGCCACCGGTACCGCCGCGGCGGCCGAATCCGTGACGCAGCGGGATCAGGAGAGCGTGAACTCCTTCTGGGCCTCCGCCGCACCGCGTGAGGCCGCAGCGGCACGCTCGGCGTCCTCCAGCGCGGCCGCGTCGGCGTTCTCGCGCCACCAGGCCTGGCCGGCCTCGGGCAGCGTGTGGATGGGGTCGTAGTAGGCGTAGGTGCGGCTCAGCGCCTCGGCGTCATCGGTCTCGATCGACGTGCGGTAGTTCTTCGTCCAGTACGACACCCCGCGCTCCCGGTCGTAGTCGGCGATCTGGTGCACCCATCGCTTGCCGACGAAGGGCACGTCGCAGACGATCCGCGGGGTGGCGAAACCGGGGAGGTAGCCCATCATGTGGTGCTGGAGGCGCTGGGCGTCGGCCACCGAGACCCGCCAGTGCTCGCTGAACGGGATCATGTCGCACATGTAGAAGTAGTAGGGCATGATCTGCGCGCCGTCGAGCAGGGCGAAGCACAGGTCGAGCAGGGCGTGCGGGTCGGCGTTCACCCCGTCGAGCAGGACCCCCTGGTTGCGGACGTCGCGCACGCCGGCGTCGAGCATGGCGCGGGTGGCCGCCGCCACGGCCGGCGTGACCGAGTTGGCGTGGTTGACGTGGGTGTGGATGGCCAGGGACACGCCCCGACCACGGGCCAGCGTCGCCACCCGCTCCATGCCCGCGCGGACGTCGTCGGCGAGCCAGTGCTGGGGCAGGCCCATCAGCGCCTTGGTGGCCAACCGGATGTCGCGGACGTTCTCGATCTCCAGCAGTCGGGTCAGGAAGTCCTCGAGGCGGGCCCAGGGCATGTTGGCCACGTCCCCGCCGGAGACCACGACGTCACGCACCCCCGGCGTACGGCGGAGGTAGTCGAGCATCTCCTTGTGCCGGTCGACCGGCTTGCCGAGGAACTTGAGCTTGTCGACCTGGGGGGTCGAGTTGCCGACTAGGTCCATCCGAGTGCAGTGGCCACAGTACTGCGGGCAGGTGGGCAGCAGCTCGGCCAGCACCTTGGTCGGGTAGCGGTGGGTGAGCCCCTCGGCCACCCACATGTCGTGCTCGTGCAGGGAGTCCCGGGTGGCGTAGGGATGGCTGGGCCAGTCGGCGCGGCGGTCGCTGAAGACCGGCAGCATGTAGCGGCGGATCGGGTCGGCGTACATCGCCTCGGTCAGCGACCCCGGGCCTGCGGGCTCGTCCCGCGGCGCCATCGTGTTCATCATCTGCGGCGGCACGAGCATCGACATCGTCGCTCGCTGCGCCTGGTCGCGTTCGAGGTCGGCGTAGAAGCGCTCGTCGACCAGGTCGCCCCACAGGACCCGCAGCTGGGTGAGGTTCTTCACGCAGTGCGCGCGCTGCCACTGCACCGAGCTCCACTCCGTCTCGGTCACCTGCGCCCAGCCGGGGAAGCGCCTCCAGTCGGGCTCGACCAGCTCGGTGCTGCGGTAGGCGTAGGGCTGGCCGGTGTCCAACCCGTACGCGGCGTCGATGCTCATGGCTGATCCTCCCTCGGGGACGTTCGGGCGCGGCGGGTTGCTGCCGCCCTCGGGTCATGCCAGACTACGCATAGAATCTCCGGCCTGTCGATTGAAACGCCGCAAGATTTCCCGTTGATGTCACCTGATCGGGAAGGACCACCCGTGAGCGACGCCAATGCCGCCAGCCGCACCGATGTCGGCAGCCCCGTGGGGCTGCACCGCGTGCTGTCCCCGGCCGGGGTGCTGCCTCAGGCCGCCGACCGGCTCGACACCCGTCACGCCCTGTGGCCCGACGAGGTCCGGGTCCGTGTGGAGCGCCTGAACCTGGACGCGGCGTCGTTCCGTCAGCTGGCGCACGCGCACCCGGGCGACCCGGACGCCGTGCGCGCCGAGGTCCTCGACATCGTGGCCAGCCGGGGGACGATGCAGAACCCGGAGACCGGCAGCGGCGGCATGCTCATCGGGACTGTCGTGGCGGTCGGCCCGGACTCGCCGCTCGGGCTCCGCGTGGGCGACAAGGTGGCCACCTTGGTCTCGCTCACCCTGACTCCGCTGGTGATCGAGGACGGGCTGAGGGCCTGGGACGGGCTCACCGAGCAGGTGCCGACCACGGGGTACGCGGTGCTCTTCGGCCGGTCGGTCGCCGCTGTCCTGCCCGAGGACCTTCCCGCCGAGCTCTCCCTGGCCGTGATGGACGTCTGCGGCGCCCCGGCCCTGACCGGACGGGTGGTCCGCGGCTACACCGACCCCGTGGTCGTCGTCGTCGGCGGAGCCGGCAAGTCCGGGTCGCTCTCCCTGGCCGCTGCCGCATCGGCTGGGGCGGCCCGGACCATCGGCGTGGTGCCCCACCCGGCGGAGGCGGACCTGCTCATCGCCGCGAGCCTGGCCGACGCGGTCGTCGTGGCTGACGCCCGGAACCCGGTGCAACTCGCGGAGGCGGTCACGGGGGCGGGGGGCCCCGCCGACGTGACCGTGGTGTGCGTCGACGTCCCCGGCTGTGAGGGAGGCGCCATCCTCACCACCGCCGAGGGGGGCACGGTGATCTTCTTCTCGATGGCCACCTCCTTCAGTGCCGCGGCCCTGGGCGCGGAGGGTCTCGCGGCGGACGTCACCATGCTCGTCGGGAACGGCTATGCCCCGGGCCACGCCGATCTCGCCCTCGGGCTGCTCCGTGGTCACGCCGGGGTCCGGGGCCTCTTCGAGCGCAGGCTGTGATGTCCGGACGGCCGTGTGCTGTGAGGATGCAGGTATGACGACCCAGCCCCGGCTGCTGCTGCGTAACGGCTACGTGCACACCCCCGCCGACCCGCACGCCACCGCGATCTGCGTCCAGGACGGCCAGGTGGTGTGGACCGGAGACGACGACGCCTCGGTGCACTTCGAGGACAACGCCACCCGGGTGGTCGACCTGCAGGGCCGCCTGGTCACGCCGGCCTTCGTCGACGCGCACGTCCATCTGGCTCAGAGCGGCTTCGCCGCCGCCGGTCTCGACCTCACCGTGCCCACCACCCTCGGTGAGGCGCTGGACGCGCTCGAGGTGTTCGCCCGCTCCACCAGCGACCCGGTCGTGCTGGGCTACGGCTGGGACGAGACGTCCTGGCCCGAGCAGCGCCCGTTCACCCGCGAGGAGGTCGACCGGGCCACCGGCGGCCGTCCGACGTACCTGGCCCGGGTCGACGAGCACTCCGCCGTGGTCTCCACCGCCCTGCTCGACGCCTGCCCGGACATCGTCCACGCCGAGGGGTACGACGCCGGTGGCGTCAGCGGTCTGGTCGAGCGCGACGCCCACCACGCCGCGCGTGAGGGCCTCTTCCGGATCCAGCCCGCCTCGGCCCGCCAGGACGCGATCCTGCGCGCGCTCCAGGACGCTGCACGCACCGGCATCGCCATGGTCCACGAGCTCGGCGCGCCGCACATCTCACCCCCCGAGGACTTCGACGTGATCGGTGTCCTGTCCGAGGCTGCGGTGCTGGGGGAGCGAGCGGCGCTGCCCGAGGTCGAGGGCTACTGGGGGTCGCTCGACGTCGAGAAGGCCCAGGCCATCGGCTGTCGGGGCGCGGCGGGCGACCTGTGCATGGACGGCTCGATCGGTTCGCGCACCTCCGCGCTGCACACGCCCTACGTCGGCTCCGAGAGCAGCGGTCACCTCTACCTCGACCGTGAGCAGGTCGCCGAACACCTGGTCGCGTGCACCCGGGCTCGGGTCCAGGGCGGCTTCCACGTCATCGGGGACCGGGCCGTGGCCGAAGTCGTCGCCGGCTTCCAGCGCGCGGCCCAGGTCGTCGGGAGGCCCGCACTGGTCGCCGCCCGGCACCGGCTCGAACACCTCGAGATGGCCGACGCGGAGCAGATGGCCCTACTCGGCTCCTTCGGCGTCACGGCCAGCATGCAGCCGGTCTTCGACGCCTTCTGGGGCGGCACGGACTCGCTCTACGCCCAGCGTCTGGGCGAGGACCGGGCCCGTCCGATGAACGCCTTCGCCTTGATGAACCGGGCCGGCGTCGCGCTGGCCTTCGGCTCCGACAGCCCGGTCACGCCCTTCGGACCGTGGGCGGCCGTGCGCGCCGCCGCCTGGCACAGGACCGAGTCCGAGCGGATCACCGTCCGGGCCGCGTTCAACGCCCACACCCGCGGCGGCTGGCGCGCCGCGACCCGCGACGACGGCGGTGTCCTGGCCGTCGGGGCACCGGCCCACCTGGCCGTCTTCGACGTACCGGGCGAGCTGAGGGTGCAGACCCCGGATGCCCGCGTCGCCGCCTGGTCCACCGACCCTCGCGCCGGGGTCCCGCAGCTTCCCGATCTCCATCCCGACCTCGACCTTCCCCGGTGCGTGATCACGCTGGTGGCGGGTCGGGTCGCCTACGACGAGGAGGGCGCGCTCTCGTGAGCCCCCAACACACCGGAAAGCTCCAGCTCGACCCCGTGGCCACCCGCAAGGCCCGCACCCTGGCCCGGCGGGTGGGGCGGCCCATCGTGGCGCTGGCCAAGGACCACACCACCGTCTCGGTCGAGCGCGCCACCCTGCGACTGGCCGGGCTCCAGGGGGCCGACCCGGACGGCATCCCGTGGGTCAACCGGCTGCTGGACTCCGTACGCGGGGACGTCGGCCTCGAGCACGGCGTGTGCGCGCCGGTGTGGGACGCCCTGGTCCGCGGTGAGGCGGACGACCTGGCCACCCTGGCCCAGAAGGCGGCCGCCGGGTCGGTGCGCTTCCGGCTCCCCGAGGGGGCCGACCGGCGCCGCGCCGGTACTGCGGCCACCCGGCAGGTCGGACGCGGGCTCAAGCAGGTCGACGCCCGTCGGCGCGAGCGCGAGCGGCTGATCCGTCGCTGGGGCGACCCGGACCACACACCGTGGATCTACCTCATCGTGGCCACCGGAGACATCTACGAGGACATCCCCCAGGCGCAGCAGGCGGCGCGCGAGGGGGCCGACGTGATCGCGGTGATCCGCTCCACCGGCCAGTCGCTGCTCGACTACGTGCCCGAGGGGGCGACCCGTGAGGGCTTCGCCGGGACGTACGCGACCGCCGAGAACTTCCGGTTGATGCGGGCCGCGCTCGACGAGTCGTCCAAGAAGCTGGGGCGCTACGTCAGGCTCACCAACTACGCCAGCGGCCTGTGCATGCCCGAGATCGCGGCGCTGGCGGGTCTCGAGCGGCTCGACA
>JBBPYL010000123.1:0-9125 GCA_038199935.1 Propionibacteriales bacterium
GCGCGTCGCGCGCTGCTGCCGGTGCTGCCGGACCGCGAGACCTTCCCCTACGCGATCCGCCAGCTCTCCGAGGCGATGGGCTCGAACGGCTCCACCTCGATGGGCTCGGTCTGCGCCTCGACGATGTCGCTGCTCCAGGCGGGCGTGCCGCTGCGTGCCGCGGTCGCCGGCATCGCCATGGGTCTGATCTCCGACGAGGTCGACGGCACGACCCAGTACGTCGCGCTGACCGACATCCTCGGCGCCGAGGACGCCTTCGGCGACATGGACTTCAAGGTCGCCGGCACCAAGGAGTTCGTCACCGCCCTCCAGCTCGACACCAAGCTTGACGGCATTCCCGCCGAGGTGCTGGCCGCGGCGCTGACCCAGGCCAAGGACGCGCGCATGTCCATCCTCGAGGTGATGGGTGAGGCCATCGACGCTCCCGAGGAGATGTCGCTGCACGCCCCGCGGATCATCACCGTGAAGATCCCCGTGGACAAGATCGGCGAGGTCATCGGCCCCAAGGGCAAGATGATCAACCAGATCCAGGACGACACCGGTGCCCAGATCAGCATCGAGGACGACGGCACCATCTACATCGGTGCCACCAACGGCGAGTCCGCCGAGGCGGCCCGTTCGATCATCAACGGCATCGCCAACCCGACGATGCCCGAGGTGGGCGAGCGGTACCTCGGCACCGTGGTGAAGACGACCAACTTCGGCGCCTTCGTCTCGCTCCTGCCCGGCAAGGACGGACTGCTGCACATCAGCAAGCTCCGCGCCCTGGCCGGTGGCAAGCGGGTCGAGGCCGTGGAGGACGTCCTCTCGGTGGGTCAGAAGGTCCAGGTCGAGATCGGCGAGATCGACGACCGCGGCAAGCTGTCGCTCGTGCCCGTGGTCGAGGACGACTCCTCGTCCTCCGAGGCCGGCGCCGAGTAGTCGTTGGTTATCTCAGCCGCAGAGCAGAAGCCCGGCACGACCCGTATCCTTCAGTCCGCCCAGGACGGAGGACTGGTGCGACGCACCGTCCTCCCGGGGGGACTGCGGGTCGTGACCGAGGCGATGCCGGGCGTCCGCTCGGCGGCCGTCGGCGTCTGGGTGGGGGTCGGTTCTCGCGACGAGGCCCCCACCCTCTCTGGCGCCTCGCACTTCCTCGAGCACCTGCTGTTCAAGGGCACCGACACCCGGTCCGCGTTGGACATCTCGGTGTCGCTGGACGAGGTCGGCGGGGAGTTCAACGCCTTCACGGCCAAGGAGTACACCTGCTTCCACGCCCGGGTCCTCGACCAGGACCTGCCGCTGGCGGTCGACGTGCTCGGCGACATGATCACCTCCTCGTCCCTCACCGCGGAGGACGTCGAGGCGGAGCGTGAGGTGATCCTCGACGAGATCGCCATGCACGACGACGACCCCGACGACGTCGTGCACAACGTGTGGGCCGAGCAGGCGTACGAGTCCTCGCCCCTGGGGCGGCCGATCGCCGGCACGGTCGAGTCGATCCGGACACTGACCCGGGCCCAGATCCGCCGCTACTACCGCAGCCGCTACACCCCGGACGCGATGGTGGTGGCCGTGGCTGGCAACGTCGAGCACATGGCCGTGGTCCGCCTGGTCAAGAAGGCGTTCGCGCGAAGCGGCTTCCTCGACGACGACACGGTGCGTCCCGCTCCGGTGCGACGCTCGGTCCGGCCGCGACCGCTCCTCTCCGGCGAGTCCGTGGTCCGCAGGCCCTTCGAGCAGGTCAACCTCGTGCTGGGCGTCGAGGGCCTCATCCGCACCGACGAGCGTCGCTACGCCCTCGGCGTGCTCAACGCCGCCCTGGGCGGCAGCACGTCGTCGCGGCTGTTCCAGGAGGTCCGGGAACGACGCGGGCTGGCGTACTCGGTCTACTCCTACGCCTCGCACTACGCCGACTCCGGCTCGTTCGCGGTCGCCGTGGGCTGTCTGCCGACCAAGACCGCGGAGGTGCTTGCCGTGGTGCGCGCAGAGCTGGCCCGGCTGGCGCACGGCTCGCTCACCGACGAGGAGGTGGCTCGCGGCAAGGGGCAGCTGCGCGGGGGACTCGTGCTGGGCCTGGAGGACTCCGCCTCGCGGATGGCCCGCGTGGCCAAGGCCGAGTTGCTCTACGACGAGCTCCCGAGCCTCGATGAGGTGCTGGCGCGCGTCGACCGCGTGACCCACGCGGACGTGGCCGCGCTTGCCCGCGACCTGTTGGCGCAGGACCAGACGCTGGCCCTGGTCGGTCCCTTCGACGATGTGCCCGCCTGACCCGATGCTCGTGGTCCCGCTAGGTTGGCTGACGTGATGAGGGTCGGCGTCCTGGGAGCGAAGGGCAAGGTCGGGTCGGCGCTCTGCGAGGCTCTCGAGCAGGCCGAGGATGTCGATCTCGTGGCCCGCGTCGACCAGGGCGACGCCGTCGAGGACCTGCTCCTCGCCGAAGCCGAGGCCGTCGTCGACTTCACCCACCCGTCGGTGGTGATGGACAACCTCGAGTTCTGTGTCCGCAACGGCCTGCACGCCGTGGTCGGTACGACGGGCTTCGACGACGCGCGCCTGGACACGGTACGGGGCTGGCTGACCTCCGCTCCCTGGACCGGAGTTCTGGTCGCCCCCAACTTCTCCCTCGGTGCGGTGCTGATGATGCGCTTCGCCGCGGAGGCCGCACCGTACTTCGAGTCCGTGGAGATCATCGAGCTGCACCATCCCGAGAAGGCGGACGCACCGTCGGGGACCGCCTCGCGCACCGCGGCCGCTGTCAGCGCCGCCCGCCGCGCGGCCGGCCTGGCTCCCGCCGCGGACGCCACGAGCTCGGGACTCGAGGGGGCGCGCGGCGCCAACGTCGACGGGGTGCCCGTGCACAGCGTGCGCGTGCGGGGCCTGGTCGCACACCAGGAGGTGCTGCTCGGGGGGCCGGGGGAGACCCTGACCCTGCGTCACGACTCCCTGGACCGCGCGTCCTTCGCGCCCGGCGTCCTGCTCGGGCTGCGGCACGTCGTGCAGCACCCGGGGCTGACCCTCGGGATCGAGAGTCTGCTGGGGCTGGACTGATGCGCGCGCGCACGGCAGCGTGGATCGGGCTGTGGGTGGTCGCCGCCCTGCTGTACGCGGCGTTCATCGGCTACAAGGGCGTGCTGCTGGTCGCCGAGGGGTCCGTCGTCCCGGTCCTGCTGGGGCTCGCCGTTCTGGTCGTGCCGGTGCTCGGCCTGGTCCTGATCGGGGCCGAGGTGCGCTTCGGTCGCCGGTGCGCCCGCCTCGCCGCCGAACTGGAGGCCGAGCAGGGCCTGCCGGTCGACGACCTGCCGCGGCGCCCCTCGGGCCGGGTAGACCGGGACGCGGCCGACGAGCAGTTCGCGGCGATGCGGGCGGAGACCGAGCGGGCCCCCCAGGACTGGCGGTCCTGGTTCCGGCTGGCCCTGGCCTACGACCTGGCGGGCGACCGGACCCGGGGACGAGCCGCTGCCCGGCACGCGCTGAATCTGCACGCCGCGGCCTGACCCCGCGGGCGGCAGAATCTCGCGCAGGGTCGGAGGTGGCACGCGACGGCACCCGCCGAGCGGCAGAATCGCGCACAGGCTCGGAGGTGGCACTTCGCTGTGCCTGCGGTCTCCACAAGGTTTGCAGGGTTGTGCAGCGCACAAACGTGAAGTAGGCGGAACCTTCCCTCGTGACGACCGACCGGAGAGAGTAGTTCACGAAGCACGGTTCTCCAGTCGGGGGCTCTCGGGCCCTCCGACCGGCCACGGTTCCCACCAGGGGAAATCGAGGGGTCGTCGCCTGCTCGGTGACGACCCCTCACCTCTGCTTCGCGGTTTGATCGCAGGCCACCGCACGAGGAGGAGTTTTCGTCTCCCGACCGTCCCAGCGGCCGGTGACGACGCGCGTTCTCCGACGACCAGAGACCGGCCCCCTCCCTAGCGGGGCCGGTCCCTGGTCGTGTTCGTCGGCGCAGTCGGTCGGGGGCGACCGGGGTGTGCCTCCGACGGCGTCGAGCGTGGCCGCGGGGGCTACGGCTCGATGGTCACCTTGATCGCCTCGCCGTTCTGCACGATCGCGAACGCCTCGAGCGCGCGCTCCAGCGGGATGTGCTCGGTGATCAGGTCCTTGACCGGCACCTGGCCGCTGGAGATGTACTCCAGAGCCCGCTTGTTGTGCTCGGGGGCGGACCCGTTGGCGCCGTGGATGTGCAGCTGGCGGTAGTGCACGACGTTGGAGTCGCAGGTGATGGTTGGGTCCGTCTTGGGAAGCCCGCCGAAGAACGAGATCCGGCCGTTGCGGGCCGCCATGGCGATGGCTTGCTCCTGGGTGACGTTGGCTGCGGTGGCCGTGATGACCACGTCCGCGCCGCGGCCGCCGGTGAGCTCCATGACCCGCTCGACGACGTCGACCTCAGCCCCGTTGATCGTCTCGTCCGGGTGGACCGCGTCGGCCGACATCGTCAGGCGGTCGTTGTTCACGTCGACGAGAAAGACCTTGCCGGCCTTGTGGACGCCGCGGGCGATCCGGATGTGCATGCACCCGATCGGGCCGGCGCCGAAGACGACGACCGTGTCACCCTCCTCGATGCCGAGCAGCTCCTGGGCGTTGATCGCGCAGGCGAACGGCTCGGCGGCCGAGGCCTCGTCGTAGCCCACGTTGTCGGGGATACGGTTCAGCCCGTCCACGGCGAGGACCTGCCGGGGGACGATCATGTACTCCGCAAACCCCCCGTCGTACTGGTACCCGACCGAGGTCTGGTTCTGGCACACGGCCATCCAGCCCTTGTCGCATTCGTAGCAGTCACCGCACGGGACCGCGGCGATGACCTGGGCACGGTCGCCGACGCTCCACCCCGAGACGTTCGCGCCGACCTCCACGACCTCGCCGGCGATCTCGTGGCCGATGGTCCGCGGGGGGGTGAGGTTCTGGTGCCCGTTGTGCAGAATCTTGACGTCGGTGCCACAGGTCGAGCAGTTCTTGACCTTCAGCTTCACCTCGTCGGCGCCGCAGTCGGGCTCGGGCACATCCTCGAGACGGATGTCCTCGGGGGCGTAGAAGCGTAGTGCCTTCATGCGTCGTCCTCTTCGTCGTCTTGGGGCGCCAGCAGCTCCAGGACCTCGTCCACGTCGTCGGTCTCGCGCAGCCTCGTCGCCTTGTCGCCGTCGGTGAGCACCATGGCCAGCGACTGCAGGATGCTCACGTGCTCGTCGCTGCGTGAGGCGATGGCGATCGCCACCGTGCAGGTCTGCCCGTTCCAGTCGACGCCGTCAGGGAACTGGAGGAAGGCCAGCGCTGCCCGGTGGATGTGCCGCCGAGACTCGTCGGTGCCGTGTGGGATGGCCACGCCCTCGCCCATGTACGTCGAGACCGACTTCTCCCGCTCAAGCATCGCCTCGGCGTACTCGGGACCGGCCGCGCCGATCTCTACCAGTACGGCGCCGCACTGACGCAGCGCGTCCTCCTTGTCCGACGCCGTCAGGTTCAGTCGGACCGCGTCGCGGCCAAGCACCTGCGAGACGTCCTCCGGTTCAGGACTCAAGGACTCCGCCGTCCTTGATGGCGGCCTCGACCTTGGCGAAGGCGGGGTCGCCCATGAAGATCTGGAAGGGCACGACGACGGCGTTCGGCGCGATGCCTTGGGCCCGGTCGGCCAGTCCGGCGTGGCAGAGCACGACCTGGGTGTCGCCGGGGATGTTGTTGACCGGGGTGTGCTCGACGGTGACGTCGTACTTCTTGAGCTTCTTCTTCATCGTGCTGGCAACCATCACGCTGCTGCCCATGCCGGCGTCGCAGGCGATGACGACCTTGTTCACGTCGCTTCCGTTGATCTGGGGCACGTGGCGCTCCTCTCGGTGGGGGGCCCGGCCCGCCCCGGGAGGGGGCTGGCCAGGTGGTGCGGGGTGGGTCTCGGGTCCGGGACCGGCTGCGGTCAGGACCCGACGGTCGCGGTGCTCTCCGGGGTGGCGAGCTCGTCGTCCTTGGTGGCGCCTCGACCGAAGCCCATCAGCATGGACGCTACGACGAACGAGACTCCGGTGGCCACCACCACGGCTGAGAGCACCGGGAAGTACCCACCCTTCGGCGTCACGGCCAGGTAGGCGAAGATGCTGCCCGGTGAGGGCACGGAGACCAGACCGGCGTTGAGGATGGTCGCGGTGAGCAGGCCCGAGGCGCCACCGGCGACGGCGGCGAGGATGAGCACGGGCTTCATCAGCACGTAGGGGAAGTAGATCTCGTGGATGCCGCCGAGGAAGTGGATGATGATCGCGCCCGGCGCCGTGGGGCGCATGACCTTGGGGCCGAAGAACAGGTAGGCCAGCAGGATGCCCAGGCCGGGCCCGGGGTTGGTCTCGACCATGAACAGGATCGAGCGGCCGGCCTCCTGGGCGTCGATGGCGCCCAAGGGGGTCAGCACCCCCTGGTTGATGGCGTTGTTGAGGAAGAGGATCTTCGCAGGCTCGACGAAGACCGAGGCGAGAGGGAGCAGGTTGTTCTCGACCAGCACGTCGACCCCGTTGCCCAGCCAGTCCACGAGGTTCTGCACGACCGGGCCGATGGCCAGCCGGCCGAGCAGAGCGAACGCGCCACCGACGATGCCGGCCGAGAAGTTATCGATCAGCATCTCGAAGCCGGAGGGGACGCGGTCCTGGATGGCGTTGTCGATCACCTTGATGATGTAGCCCGCCAGCGGACCGACGATCATCGCGCCGAGGAACATCGGGACCTCGCTGCCGACGATGACTCCCATCGTGGCGATGGCGCCCACGACGGCGCCCCGCTGCCCGTGCACCATGCGGCCGCCGGTGTAGCCGATGAGCAGCGGGAGGAGGTAGGTGATCATCGGACCCACGAGCTCGGCCAGCTTCTCGTTGGGAAGCCAGCCGGTGGGGATGAAGAGGGCGGTGATCAGACCCCAGGCGATGAACGCGCCGATGTTCGGCATGATCATCCCGGCCAGGTAGCCCCCGAAGCGCTGTATCCGCGCGCGGAAGCCTCCTCCTTCGAGGTTCTTGTTCATCGTCGCGTCCGGCATGGACATGAGCACGCTCCATCTCTCGCGGTCACACCCGGGTGTGCCCCCGGGTGGTTGATTCTGTGGTTCCCTTTATATGACCGCGGTCGTGTTGTGTCAAGGGTCAGATGCCGGGATAAGCCACACAATCGAAGATAGCTTGTCAGCCTGTCGAAGCCAACGGCCGTCGCCCCGGCGTCGCGCTGGGCTCCACCGAGGTGGTGGTCAGACCAGTCTCAGCAGCGCGGCCGATACCGCGGCGAGCACGACCACGACCAGGAAGGGGGCCCGCAGCACAGAGCTGCGGCGGCCACCACGACCCTCCCGAGTCGGGCGTCGAGGACCAGGTGCGGTCCGGGAGGTGACGACCTGGACTCCGATCAGGGCGGAGAGCAGAGCGACGGGGACGAGGTCGGCGACCCGTGCCACCGCCGGTCGGTCGAGCAGCCGACGGGGGATGGACAGGCCGGCCAGCTTGAGCAGGTAGCAGCCGACGCCGGCGACCGCGATCGCGAACCAGGTCACGATCGGTCCGTGGGGCTCGCGCGGAGTGGCCCCTGCGTCGGCGGGTCCGGTTGCCCCCAGGCCCCCACCACCAGGGCCACCCCGGCCGCGGCGAGCACGGCGACCCCGGCCGGCGCTGTCGGCACCAGGCCAAGGGCCAGCGCCAGTGCGGCGACGGCGACCAGGCGGGCGCTCCCCGAGCGCAGTCGCGGCCACAGCAGTGCGAGGAAGGCCCCGCCCACGGCCGCACCGGCCAGGGAAGCGCCACCCGAGGCCAGAACACCCACGAGCGCGAACTGGGAAGCCCCGGTGAACACGATCAGGGACAGGGTGCAGGCTTGGTGGATGGTCAGACCTGCCGCGCCCGCGACGGCTCCGAACGAGACACCGTAGGCGCCGGTGGCCAGGCCCACCGCCACGCCGTCTCGCAGGATGGCCGCGCGGTCCTCGAGAGGCTCGGGAGCGGTCACCGCGCAGCCTACGGGCCAGACGGCCGGCGAGGGGGCCGGCGGCCCGGGGCGACCGGGTGTGGGCCAGGAGCTCAGGACGGGCGGTGATCCCGGCCTCGGGCGGTACGCGCGACCGGTTCTGTCCCGTGCACGACCAGGAGGACCAGCAGGACCCCGCAGGCGGCGCCGATCTGCGCGCCTGAGGTCACCAGCAGCGGCACGGGCAGCGCGTCGGCCAGCCAGGCACCGACACCGACGCAGAGAAGAAGGGACACGGTGGCCACGGCGACGCGGTACAGGAAGGGAAGCGGACCCAGCATGACATCGCTCCTCGCACGAGCATCCGAGACAACCCTGGTCTCGAGCTGCCGGTCAGCCCTTCCGGCGGCGGGTGCCGCTGCGGGAGGACTCGTTCATGATGCCCCCCATGCACCTTTCGCACACCTGGAGCGATCCAATCCCCAGGGCAGCACGACGGCCGGGACTCACATCGGACCGGGGAGTCCACTGAGGTCGGTGTGCATCCGGACCTGCTTGACCACCAGCGTGGCATCACCGCGCAGGTCCAGCTCGCGGTGCGCCCCGTCGGGCCCCCAGCCGGCGTCGGTGAGGAACGCCCGGCGTACGTCGTCGGTGGCCCGCAGCCAGGAGAGGGCCTGGACGAAGCGGTCCGCCCGCAGCGTCTCGGCGCTGGCCTGCACCAGTCGGGAGCCGTGGCCCTGCCGGGTGTGGTCGGGATCCACGGTCAGCTCAACCAGCTCACCGTCGGCCACCGGGTCACAGTCCGGGTCCGGGGAGGGGGAGGTCACGGCGTAGCCCCGGACGGTGTTGCGCTCCAGGGCCACCAGCACCCGGTTCCGCGCGTCGCTGGGACGAGCCAGCGACTCCCGCCACGCCTCGGCCACGTCGGCGGGCTCCATCGCGTGCAGCAGCTCCTCGGGGAGGAGGTCGGCGTACTCCGCACGCCAGGCCCTGACCTGGACGGAGGCGATGGCGGGCGCGTCCTCGCCCCAGGCGATCCGGACGGACACGTCGGCGCTGGGCCCGGCGGGAGAGCTGCTCATGGGACCCAGTCTCGCAGGCGGCAGCAGGGACGCCGGACGCGCCCGGAGTCGTGCCGACGACCCCGCGCGCGGGGTCGTCGGCACGACTCCGGGCGCGTCCGGCGTCCCTGCTGCCGCCTGCGAGACTGGGTCCCATGA
>JBBPYL010000124.1:0-18153 GCA_038199935.1 Propionibacteriales bacterium
GAACTCGCGCTCGAGGCCGGGCTGCCCGACGGAGTCCTCACCATCCTGCCCGGTCAGGGGTCGGTGGTGGGGCAGCGGTTCGTCACGCACCCCTTGGTGCGCAAGGTCTGCTTCACCGGCTCGACGGGCGTGGGCAAGAAGATCATGGCCGGCTGCGCCGACCAGGTGAAGCGCTGCACCCTCGAGCTCGGTGGCAAGAGCGCGAACGTGATCTTCGCCGACGCCGACCTCGCGGTGGCAGCAGCCGCGGCGCCGTACGCCGTGTTCGACAACGCCGGGCAGGACTGCTGTGCGCGCTCCCGGATCCTCATCGAGCGCTCGGTCCACGACGAGTTCCTCGGCCTTCTCCAGGAGGCCGTGCAGGGCATGGCCGTGCTCGACCCGCGCGACCGCTCCAGCGAGATGGGTCCGCTGATCTCGGCCCAGCAACGCCGCACCGTGCAGGGCTACCTGGACGGGGTGGACGTCGCCTTCGCCGGGACCAGCCCGGACGGGCCCGGCTTCTGGGTGCCCCCGAGCGTCGTCCTGGCCGGCCCCCCGCCCGAACCGATCTGCCGCGAGGAGGTCTGCGGACCGGTCGGGGCGGTGCTGCCCTTCGACTCCGCGGGGGAGGCCGTCGAGCGGGCCAACGACACCGAGTACGGTCTGTCGGGCTCGATCTTCACCTCCGACGTCGGCCGGGCGATGCGCGTGGCACGCGGCATCGACTCGGGCAATCTCTCGGTGAACTCCCACTCCGCGGTGCGCTACTGGACCCCCTTCGGCGGGTTCAAGCAGTCCGGCCTCGGGCGGGAGCTCGGGCCGGACGCCTCCCAGGCGTTCACTGAGGAGAAGAACGTCTTCATCGCGCACTGAGCGCGCCACCCCTGCCCGGTTCTCCCGGACAACGCCCCGACTTTTGGAGGTTCCACCATGACTGGACGGCTGGACGGCAAGGTTGCCGTCGTCACGGGCGGATGCTCCGGCATCGGCCGGGCCACCGTCGAGCGCTTCGCCGAGGAGGGTGCGCAGATCGTCATCGGCGACCTCGACGACGCCCGCGGAGCCGAGATCGCCGAGGGCATCGCCGGCCTCTTCGTGCACACCGACGTCACCGACCCCGAGCAGGTGACCAGGCTCTTCGCCACCGCACACTCGACCTACGGCTCGATCGACATCGCCTTCAACAACGCCGGCATCGCCCTCCCCGAGGACGACTCGATCCTGGATACCGACCTCGACGCGTGGCGTCGGGTCCAGGAGGTGAACCTGACCAGCGTCTACCTGTGCTGCAAGGCGGTCCTGCCCTACATGCTCGAGCAGGAGCGGGGCTCGATCATCAACACGGCGTCGTTCGTGGCCGTGATGGGCGCCGCCACCTCGCAGATCTCGTACTCGGCGTCCAAGGGGGGCGTCTTGTCGATGACCCGTGAGCTCGGCGTGCAGTTCGCCCGCCAGGGTGTCCGGGTCAACGCGCTGTGCCCGGGACCGGTGAACACCCAGCTGCTCCAGGACCTGTTCGCCTCCGACGAGGACCGCGCCCAGCGACGGCTGGTGCACGTGCCGATGGGCCGCTTCGCCGAGCCGGTGGAGATCGCCAACGCGGTGGTCTTCCTCGCCTCGGACGAGTCGAGCTTCATGACGGCGAACACCTTTCTCGTCGACGGGGGCATCTCCGCGGCCTATGTCACCCCGCTGTGAGGCCGGCGTGGCACATCCGGTGATCGGCCTGAGCACCTACCGGGAGTCCGCGGACTGGGGGGTGTGGTCGGGGGTGCAGGCCGACCTGCTGCCCAGCCAGTACGCCGCCGCGGTCCAGTCGGCCGGCGGCGTACCGGTCCTCCTGCCACCGCAGGATCCGGCCGCGGCCGCCGCCCTCGTGGGGCGGTTGGACGCCGTGCTCGTCACCGGCGGGGCCGACGTCGAGCCGGGACGCTACGGCGAGCACCCGCACCCGGCCACCGCTCCCCCCCGTGCCGACCGGGACGCCTGGGAGCTCGCGCTGCTCGGCGCCGCCGACGCGCTCGGCCTTCCGGTGCTGGGGATCTGCCGCGGGATGCAGGTGATGGCGGTGGCCGGCGGTGGTCAGCTCGAGCAGCACCTGCCCGACGTGCTCGGTCACGAACAGCACTCGCCCTCGCGGGACGGCTACGGCGACGTCGAGGTCGTGACCCTCGAGGGCTCGCGGCTGCGCGGGCTGGTCGGCGAGCGGCACGAGGTGGGCTGCCACCACCACCAGTCGGTGCGCGAGCACCCCGGGTTCGTCCCGGCGGCGTACGCGGCCGATGGGACGCTGGAGGCCATGGAGGCGGTGGGACCGCGCTTCGCGGTAGCCGTGCAGTGGCACCCTGAGACCCGGGCGGACGCCGGGCTTTTCCGCGGGCTCGTCGCGGCCGCCGCCACCCCCCCGACCACCTTGAGCAACCCCTCAGCACCCCACCGACTCGGCGGGTTTTAGGCGTGCACAAGCGCCGACTCGGCGGGTTCTGGGGATGAGGAGACGGAGTCAGGGCGTGGCGCCCGCGACGAAGTCGGCGAGGTCCTTGCTCTGCTGGAGGCGGGACGGCTCGTGCACGTACATCATGTGCCCCGCCTCGTAGTAGGCGTGCTCGATGTTGGCGCGCAACTCCTCGGGGATCCGCAGGTGGGCGATCACGTCCTCGGCCGCGAAGTGCGGGGTGGCTCCGTCGTAGTACCCGTAGGCCACGTGCACGCGCAGGTGCGGGTTCTGCCGCATCGCCCTCTCCAGCTGGGGCGTGACGTCGATCGGCCGACCCTCGAAGTCCTTGAACGACCACGGGTGGACCCGGCGCGAGATCTGCTCGTAGGGCAGGTCGTTCTCGTAGCCGAGCTCGTCACGGACGTAGTGGTTGAAGGCCGCTGCGTACGGACCGGCGATGGCGTCGTGCGAGGGGTCGGCGTCCATCTCCTCGGCGATCGCGCTCGCGGCGGGTCCGGAGAACCGCCCGTCGAGCCGCCCGACGGTACGCCGCTGGTCCCGCAGCAACTCGCCGAAGTAGCGCCAGTGCTCGATCCGCAGGTCGGTCCGGTCGACGTACTCCTCGCTGAGGCCGGTGAGCGAGGCGAGCTTCGCCACCGCGGCCCGGCGCTCCTTCGCGGTGAGCCGGTCACCCCGGGAGAGCACCCACGGGTAGTCGCGGGCGGCGTACTCCTCGGCCTCGGCCAGCACGGTCTTGAGCGAGCGACGTCCGAGCCGGCCGTGGTAGTGGGCGATCGCCGCGTAGGTCGGCACGTAGAGCGCGTGGGCCCGGTCGTTGCGCTGTTTCTCGAAGTCGATCGAGGACAGGTCCAGCACGCTGGAGATGAGTACCAGCCCGTTGACGTACATCCCGTGCCGGGACTGGAGGTGGTCGACCAGCGCGGCGCCGCGCAGGGTGCCGTAGGACTCCCCGGCGACGAACTTCGGCGACATCCAACGCTTGTGCCGAGAGGTCCAGATCCGGATCAGCTCGCCCACCGACTCGATGTCGCCCTGGTAGTCGTGGAAGGGCTGCGCCTTCGTCCCCTCCAGGGTGCGGGAGTAGCCGGTGGAGACGGGGTCGATGAAGACCAGGTCGCTGACCGCGAGTAGTGACTGGGGGTTGTCGGTCAGGGCGTACGGCGGAGCCGCGAGCTGTCCGACGTCGCCCATCACGACCCGCCGCGGTCCGAGCAGGCCCAGGTGCAGCCACACGCTCGAGCTGCCCGGTCCGCCGTTGAAGGCGAAGGTCACCGGTCGGTTGGGCTCACCCTGCGCGACGTCGACGACGTAGGTGGTCATCGACATCTCGGCCTTCGCCTTGAAGCCGGTGAAGACCCCGTCTTCGTAGACCTCGTCACGCAGGACCACGCGCCCGGTGGTGGCGGTGTAGTCGAGGCTTCGTCGCCCGACCTTCAGTCGGTGCCGGGTGGCGACCAGGTCGTCAACTGGGTCCGGCACCTTCGTCGGGGTGGTCCCGGGGGAGGGGACGGGGTCGGTCTTGGGAGTCGTCTGGTCAACCACGTCCCCACCCTAGGCATGGTCCGGAACGTGCACACGCGCCGACTCGGCGGGTTGGTCAGTTGACCTGGCGGTCGTGGTCGGACCAGAACGGCTCGCGCAGCTTGAACTTCTGGAGCTTTCCGGTCGCGGTCCGGGGCAGCTCGTCGACGAAGTCCACCCGCTTGGGGCACTTGTAGCCGGCCAGGAACTCGCGGCAGTGCGCGATCAGCTCCGCGGCGCTCACCTCCCCGTCGGTCACGACCAGCGCGGTGATCATCTCGCCCCACCGCTCGTCGGGGATGCCGATCACCGCCACCTCGCGGACCTCCGCGTGCGACATCAGCGCGTCCTCGACCTCGATCGAGGAGACGTTCTCGCCCCCGGAGATGATCACGTCCTTCTTCCGGTCGGAGATGGTCAGGTAGCCGTCCTCGACGTACCCCCCGTCGCCGGTGTGGAAGGTGCCTCCAGCCTGGGCCCGCGCGGTCTCCTCCGGCTGCTCCCAGTAGCCCTCGAGGTTGTGGTTGGACGAGGTCAGCACCTCCCCCTGGTCGTCGATGCTCACCCGTACGCCGAGCGCAGGGGCACCGGCCCGGCCCAGCCGTCGGGCCCGGTCCCCCGTGGACAGCTCGTCCCACTCGGCCCGCATCCGGTTGACCGTGACCACGGGTGAGGTCTCGGTCAGGCCGTAGATCTGGTTGAACTCCCAGCCCAGCTCATCGAGGACCCGCTCGATCGTCCGGGTGGGCGGCGGTGCGCCGGCCACGACGATGCGCACGGTGCCCCGCCCAGGGACCGGGCCGTCCCAGGTCGCCGCGGCCTCCAGGGCGGCGCTGACCACGGCGGGCGCGGCACACATCAGCGTCACCCCCTGCTCCTGGATCCGGCGCAGGATCTCGGTGCCGTCGACCTTGCGCAGCACCACGTGCCGACCCCCGGTGCCGGTCACCCCGAAGGGCATCCCCCACCCGTTGGCGTGGAACATGGGCAGCGTGTGCAGGTAGACGTCGCGGTCGCTGACCCCGAGGTGCAGCGCGAAGACCGTGGCGTTGAGCCACAGCGCCCGGTGCGTGAGCTGAACCCCCTTGGGTCGCGCGGTCGTTCCCGAGGTGTAGTTGATCGTGGCCGTCGCGCCCTCGTCGGGATCGGCCCACTCCTCCGGCTCGTGGCCGTGGCGGTAGAGGTCGTCGTCCTCGCCCAGCAGGAAGCGGTGCGTCACGTCGAGGGAGGCCAGCGTGTCCTTCAGCTCGGGGTCGGCGTACACCACGTCCGCGCCGCTGTGGCCGACGATGTAGGCGATCTCGGCCCGGCTCAGTCGGAAGTTCACCGGCACAAGGGTGCGACCCCAGCCGCTGACGCCGAAGAAGGAGGTGAGCAGCCGCGCGGAGTTCTGCGAGACGACGGCGACGCGCCCGCCCCGGGGTACGCCGAGCTGGTCCAGCCGCGCGGCCTGGGCGCGCGCGTGCGCGGCGATCTCGCGGTAGGTCTGCGACCCCAGCGACGGTGCCGGCTGGTCGGGCTCGTCGAGGACGCCCACCCGGTCGGGATACACGGTCTCGGCACGGTCCAGGAAGTCACGCACGGTCAGCGGGTAGAACATGGTCCCCTCCTCGTCTCGGGTGCTTGCTCGGGTCTGTTCCTCGTGACCGGGTCGCTCAGCCCAGCGCGGCGTTGACCACCTCGCGCGCCTCGTCCTGGACCTGGGCCAGGTGCTCGGGGCCTCGGAAGGACTCGGCGTAGATCTTGTAGACGTCCTCGGTGCCCGAGGGGCGGGCGGCGAACCAGGCCGACTCAGTGGTGACCTTGAGGCCGCCGATCTTCGCGCGGTTCCCGGGGGCCTCGGTCAGCTTGCCGGTGATCTTCTCGCCGGCCAGCTCGGTGGCACTCACGTCCTCGGGCGAGAGCGCGGCCAGCGCGGCCTTCTGCGCACGGTTCGCCGGGGCGTCGATCCGCGCGTACGACGGGTCGCCGTGCTCGGCCACCAGGTCGGCGTAGTGGGCGCTCGGCGACCTGCCCGTCACGGCCTGGATCTCCGAGGCGAGCAGGGCCAGCAGCAGGCCGTCCTTGTCGGTCGTCCAGGTGGTGCCGTCCTTGCGCAGGAAGGAGGCGCCCGCAGACTCCTCGCCCCCGAACCCGAAGGACCCGTCGAGCAGCCCGGGAACGAACCACTTGAAGCCCACCGGGACCTCGCTCATCGGACGCCCGATCGCGGCCGCAACGCGGTCGATCATCGAGGAGGAGACCAGGGTCTTGCCGATCCGGGCGCCCTCGGGCCAGCCGGGCCGGGCGCCGCCGAAGAGGTAGCCGATGGCCACGGCGAGGAAGTGGTTGGGATTCATCAACCCGGCGTCGGGGGTGACGATGCCGTGCCGGTCGGAGTCGGCGTCGTTGCCGGTGGCGATGTCGTAGTCGTCCTTGCGTCGGATCAACGAGGCCATCGCGTCCGGGGAGGAGCAGTCCATCCGGATCTTGCCGTCCCAGTCCAGCGTCATGAAGCGCCACGTGGGGTCGACCAGCGGGTTCACCACGGTCAGGTCGAGCCCGTGCCGCTCCCCGATCTCGCCCCAGTAGGCCACGCTGGCGCCACCGAGGGGGTCCGCGCCGATGCGCACGCCGGCCGAGCGGATCGCGTCCAGGTCCAGAACCTGGCCGAGGTCGTCGACGTAGGTGCCGAGGAAGTCGTAGCCGCCGGCGGCGGCCCGGGCCCGGGAGAACGGCACCCGGTGCACCTCGCCGAGGCGGGCGGTGATCAACGCGTTGGCCCGCTCGGCGATGACCGAGGTGGCGTCGGAGTCGGCGGGTCCGCCGTGCGGCGGGTTGTACTTGAAGCCTCCGTCACTGGGCGGGTTGTGCGAGGGGGTCACCACGATGCCGTCGGCCAAGCCCGATCCGTCCAGGCGTTTGCCGCGGTTGGCCCGCAGGATCGCGTGGGAGACCGCCGGCGTCGGGGTGTAGCCGTCCCGGTCGTCGACCAGGACGGTGACGTCGTTGGCGACCAGGACCTCCAGGGCCGTGGCCCAGGCCGGCTCGGAGAGCGCGTGGGTGTCGCGGCCCAGGAACAGCGGGCCGTCGTACCCCTGCTCCTTGCGGTAGTCGCAGATCGCCTGGGTGGTGGCCAGGATGTGGTGCTCGTTGAACGACGTCGTGAGGCTGCTGCCGCGGTGGCCACTGGTGCCGAAGGCGACCTGCTGGTCCACGTCGTCGGGGTCGGGCACCTCGGTGTAGTAGGCGGTGACGAGGTGGGGGACGTCGACGAGGTCGGTGCTCTCGGCGAGCTGTCCGGCGCGGGAGGGGGAGTCGGCCATGGCGCCATCATGCTCGCCGGAGCGCCCGGGCGATACCCACCCCCTCGGCTCCCCCGGACCTCGCGGCGTGAGGGTCTAGTGAACCTCGGCGGTGAGCAGGAGGTACTCCCAGTCCATCCTGCCGCCTCCGAGGTCATGGCGGCGGGCCAGGTCGGCCAGGGCCTCGTCGAGGTCACGCACGGCGTCGGGGTCCTCGGCGATGTAGCGATAGGCCGCGATGGTCGGGCCGTAGTAGGCCTTGAAGAAGTCGCGGAAGTCCTCGGCCGTGGCGAAGGAGTCGATGCTGACCATCTCTGGTCGCGCGCACCTGACCTCCACCCGGTCGCCGAGCAGCTCGCGGACGTGCTCTTCCCTGCCCCACAAGGGCGGCGGCTGCGCCCCGGGCGGCGGTGCGGGCGCGTAGGGCCGCATCGTGGCGAGCATCTGTCCGATGAAGCCTGTCGGCGTCCAACTGGCCAGCCCGATGACGCCACCGGGCTTGGCGACCCGGACCAGCTCGTCAGCGGCCCGCTGGTGGTGGGGGGCGAACATCACGCCGACCGTCGAGACCACGGCGTCGAACTCGGCGTCGGCGAAGGGCAGAGCCTCGGCGTCGGCCTCACGCCACTCGAGGTCGAGGTCGAGGCCCCGGACGCTCTGCCGGCCCTGCTCGATCAACGCGGGGGTGAGGTCGGCGGCGACGACCTGAGCGCCGCTCCGTGCCGCGGGGATCGCCGCGTTCCCGGCGCCGGCGGCCACGTCGAGCACCCGCTGCCCCGGTCCGATCCCACACGCCTCGACCAGGGTCGTCCCCATCGGGGCGATCAGGGTCGAGGCGACCTGCGCGTAGTCGCCCAGCGACCACATTGCACGGTGTCGGCTCTTGAGGTCGTTGTCGGTCGAGGCTGCGCACATCAGGGTCGCCCTTCTCTCGGTTCGTCAGACCACAGTGGACCCGGTGGCGACGCCGGGTCCACTGTGGTCTGCACCAGCCGACGGGTCAGGGCAGCGCCACCACGACCGGGATGGTGGCCACGGGGTCGAAGTGCTCAGGCCCGGTCAGGGCCTTCTCCGGCACCCGGCTCATCACGACGCGGAGCTGACGGTCATCGGCCGGGTTGTAGCCGGTGGAGCAGGTCGCCTGGTAGAGCGTGTTGAAGCCGCCGTTGCTGCCCAGCGAGCAGATCGGGTAGGTGTTCTTCGTGGAGGCGCCGGGGGAGAGGGTCAGGTTGTAGAAGCCCTCCGCGACGCGGGCGCAGGAGGTGATGCCGCGACTGGTGCCGGGCACGAGGTAGCACCCGCTGCCGTCGGCCCACACCGCCGCCACCGCGCGCATCCCCTTGGCGGTGGGGGCGAGATCCTTGCCCTTCACGGACTTGTTCTTCAGGTCCTTGCCGGTGACCGAGTTGTTCTTGATGTCCGCGCCGGTGATCAGCCGTTTCGCCACGGCGACTCCGCCGGTGGTCAGGCTGAGCACCAGAACGGCGGCGAGAAGCGGGGCGGCGAGCCTGCGAAGAGTGGAGCGCATGGGTCCTCCTGCTGGTCGGGTGGAGCGGTGGAGTTGACTGGCGTGCATGAGGACGAAGCCCTTCGCTCCGCGAGCACGCGTGCGTGCCCCGGAGCTGCGCGGGCGCGCCTGGCTGAACACCGATGGGCCGCTGTCGTTGGCCGGCCTGCGGGGTCGCTTCGTGCTGCTGGACTTCTGGACCTCGTGCTGCGTGAACTGCTTGCACGTCATAGAGGAGATGCGCGAGCTCGAGGCCAGATACACCGAGGAGCTCGTGATCGTCGGGGTGCACTCGCCCAAGTTCGTCCACGAGGCGGATCCCGCGGCCCTCGCGGCGGCGGTCGAGCGGTACGACGTTCGCCACCCGGTGCTCGACGACCCGGACCTGGTCACCTGGCAGGCCTACACGGCGCGGGCGTGGCCCACCCTGGTCCTCGTCGACCCGGAGGGCTACGTGGTGGCGCAGCTCGCCGGTGAAGGACACGGCCACGCCGTCGCGGCCATGATCGAGGAGCTGCTGCCGGTTCACCGGGCCCGGGGCACGGTGCAGCCGGGCGACTCGCCCTACGTGGCGCCGGATCTCCCGGACGGCGACCTTCGCTTCCCGGCCGCGGTGCTCGCGCTGGATCAGGGGCACTGGCTGGTCGCCGACGCGGGGCATCACCAACTGGTCGAGCTCACCGAGACCGAGGACGGGGAGTGGAAGCTGGTCCGCCGGATCGGTGCGGGGGTGCGCGGACGCGCCGACGGCTCCGCCGACCAGGCGTCCTTCGCCGAGCCGAACGGATTGTGCGTCCTGCCCTGCGACGTCGCCGCCGAGGTCGGTTACGACGTGGTCGTCGCCGACACGGCGAACCACCTCCTGCGTGGCGTGCGCCTGGAGACCGGGGAGGTCCAGACGGTGGCCGGGACCGGACGAGCGTGGATGCAGGGCGACGCCCCGGAGAACCAGGGCTGCCTCTCCAGCCCCTGGGACGTGGTCTGGTGGCAGGACCAGGTCTGGGTGGCGATGGCGGGGATCCACCAACTGTGGACCTTCGACCCCCGCACCGGGGAGGCCGGCGCCGCGGCCGGGACGACCCACGAGGGCCTGGTCGACGGACCGTCCGGTGAGGCGTGGTTCGCGCAGACCTCGGGGCTGGCGGTGCACGGGGATCAGCTGTGGCTGGTGGACAGCGAGACCTCCGCGCTGCGGTGCGTCGAGGCCGGCGTGACCACGTCGGTGGTGGGGCGCGGGCTGTTCGACTTCGGATTCACCGACGGCTCCGCGTCCACGGCGCTGCTCCAGCACCCGCTCGGGCTCACGGTCCTGCCCGACGGGTCGGTCGTGGTCGCGGACACCTACAACGGGGCGCTACGACGCTGGGACCCGGTGGCAGGGGAGTTGACTACGCTGGCCACCGGACTGGCCGAGCCGAGCGACGTGGTGCTCGACGGCGACACCCTGCTCGTGGTCGAGTCGGCCGCGCACCGACTCACCCGGGTGGGGTTGGGTGGCCAGGCCCTGGCGGACGGCTTCGCGCGTACGACGCACCGGCCGACGATCGAGGTCGGACCGGGGACCCTGGAGCTCGTCGTCGACTTCACCCCGCCGCCCGGGCAGAAGGTGGACGAGCGGTACGGCCCTGCGTCCCAGCTCGTCGTCGAGGCGACCCCACCGGGCTTGCTGCGGTCCGGGGCGGGCCGGGGTACGTCATTGACCCGGACGGTCGAGATCGACGCGGCCGTCGGGGACGGTGTCCTCCACGTCGCGGCTCGGGCGGCGTCCTGCGACATCGACGACCAGCCCGGAGCCGCATGCCATGTGCACCAGCAGGACTGGGGCGTCCCGGTGCGCGTCGTCGCCGGCGCCCCGTCCCAACTGGAACTCCCGCTCGCCGGGCACTGACCTCGAGCGTGGGGGCGTGCGGGTCAGCGGCGCGGGGGAGGCCCGTCGTGCCGCTGCTCCTCGACGTGGTGGCTCTGCGACCGCTGACGGTTCATCACCAAGGCGAGGACGATGGCCAGGATGCCGATGAGCAGGAGGATCCAGCCGAGACCGCGGTCGTCGATGAACCCGATGTCGACGTTGACCACGCCGGAGACCAGGACCAGCCCCAGGACCAGCAGAACGACGCCAAGACCGATACCCATGCTGTGCTCCTTCGTCGGTAGCCGCCCTCGGGGCGGCGCGATCAGACGCCCCTGCGTCCGCTGCCAGAAGTTGTACCCCGCGGGGACCGCGCACAATCCAATGTGTCGGTTCAGAGGCGTGAGTGAGCCCGCGGGACGCGCACGCCCCGGCTCAGAAGGACCCTTCGGCCAGGTCCATCACGGACAGGTCGGTGGCCTCGGCGATGACCCGCTCCGCGCTGAGCTTGGGCAGGACCGAGCGGGCGAAGAACTGCGCCGCAGCAACCTTGCCGTCGTAGAAGGCCCGGTCGGCCGGGCTGACCTCGTCACCCAACCGTCCCAGCGCGACCTCCGCCTGGCGCAGCAGCAGCCAGGCGCAGACCACGTCGCCCAGCGCCATCAGCAGGCGCGAGGTGTTGAGTCCGACCTTGTAGATGTTGCGCAGGTCGCCGCCCTCGGTGCTGACGTCGGCCGACATGAGCTGGGTGACCATCGTGCCGACGATGGCCTGGGCGTCGGTGAGCCCGACCGCGAGCAGCTCGCGCTCGACCTTGAGCCGGCCGTTGCCTGCCTCGCTGGCCACGAAGGCCTCAATCTCGGCGGCGAGGTGACCCAGGGCCACCGCTTGGTCCTTGACGATCTTGCGGAAGAAGAGGTCCTGCCCCTGGATCGCGGTCGTGCCCTCGTAGAGCGTGTCGATCTTCGCGTCGCGGACGTACTGCTCGAGGGGGTAGTCGGCGAGGAAGCCCGAGCCGCCGAAGGTCTGCAGCGACTCGGTGCCTAGCAGCACCCAGGACCGCTCGGAGCCGTAGCCCTTGACGATCGGCAGCAGCAGGTCGTTGACCTTCTCGGCCAGCTCGTCGCGTTCGCCCCGGTGCTCGGCCAGCTGGACGCGGTCCTGCCAGGAGGCCGTGTAGAGGACGAGCGCACGCATCGCCTCGGCCGCCGACTTCTGGGTCATCAGCGAGCGGCGTACATCGGGGTGGTGGGTGATCGTCACCCGGGACGCGGTCTTGTCCGAGGCCTGGGTGAGGTCGGCGCCCTGGACCCGGGTCTTGGCGTAGTCCAAGGCGTTGAGGTAGCCGGTGGACAGCGTCGCGATCGCCTTCGTGCCGACCATCATCCGAGCGTTCTCGATGACCTGGAACATCTGGGCGATGCCCTGGTGGGCCTCGCCGAGGAGCCAGCCGCGGGCAGGCTGACCTTCGCCGACCCCGGCGTCGCCAAAGGTCAGCTCGCAGGTGTTCGAGACCTTGAGACCCATCTTGTGCTCGACGCCGGTCACGTAGACACCGTTGCGCTCACCGGTCAGCTCGCCGGTCTCGAGGTCGACGTGGTGCTGAGGGACGATGAACAGGGAGAGCCCCTTGGTCCCGGGGCCACCGTGGCCCTCGACGCCCACCGGGCGGGCGAGGACGAGATGGATGATGTTCTCGCTCATCTGGTGCTCGGCGCTGGTGATGAACCGCTTGACCCCCTCGATGTGCCAGGAGCCGTCCTCGGCCAGCGTGGCCTTGGCGCGTCCCGCCCCGACGTCGGAGCCGGCGTCGGGCTCGGTGAGCACCATCGTGGTGCCCCACTGGCGCTCCACGATGAGCTCGGCGATCCGCTTGTCGCGGTCGTTGCCGTTGCGGTGCACGATGGCGGCGAAGGCCGGTCCGCAGGCGTACATCCAGACCGGCGCATTGGCGCCCAGCACCAGCTCGCCGATCGCCCAGTTGAGGGTGGACGGGGCCGGGGTCCCACCGAGTGAGGCGGGGAGCGAGAGCCGCCAGTACTCCGCGTCCATCCAGGCCTGGTAGGACCGGGCGAAGGCCTCGGGGACCGGGGCGGTGTGCGTGGCCGGGTCGAAGACGGGCGGGTTGCGGTCGCTCTCGGCGTACGACTCGGCCAGCTCGCCGCGAGCCATCCGGTCAACCTCGGCCAGGATCGTCCGCGCGGTGTCGGTGTCGATGTCGGCGAAGGGGCCGGAGCCCAGCACGTCGCCGCGTCCGAGCACTTCGAAGAGGTTGAACTCGATGTCGCGCAGGTTGCTCTTGTAGTGGCTCACGGCCTCCACCTTCACGATCGGGGTCCAGGGTCCGGCGTGTGCCGAGCGCGATCGCGGTGTCGCGCTCGACGAATACTGGCCGGTAACAACAGTATGCTACCGACCAGTAGCCCAGGGCAACCCGGAACGCCGGCCTTCGCCCCACCGGCTCGACGGGTGCGGTACGGCGGATGGGCCGCCGGGTCCTGGGGTGAAATCCTGCACTCCTGGGGTCGAGGTGCCACCGTGGACCTCATGGATACGCCCAGGTGGCCCCGACCGACCGGCGAGAACGCTCGTCTGGAGGTGCTGCACAGCCTGCGCGCGCTCGACCGGCCGCGTGACGCCGACCTGGACAGGCTCGCGCGGCTGGCCTCGCATCTGTGTGGGGCGCCGTCGGCAGTGGTCCACCTCGTGGACAGCGACCGGGTCTGGCCCGCGGCGGCCTGGGGCCCGACGGCAGGTGAGCTTCCCCGCGACGTCGCGCTCTGCGGCTACAGCATCCTCTCCCGCGACGTGACCTACCTGCCCGACGCCTCCCTGGACCCGGGCTTCGCGGACAACCCCCTGGTGACCGGGCCCGGGGGCATCCGCCTCTACGTCGCGGCGCCGCTCATCGTCGCCGACGAGCACGTGATCGGCAGCCTGTGCGCGTTCGGCGACGAACCCGGGCGCGTGTCCCAGGCCGCACTCGAGCGGATGCGCGACCTGGCCTCGACGACCGTGCGGCTGCTCGAGCTGAGCCGTGCCGCGGGCGCCCTGGCGCAGGCCGCCACCCGCGACCCCCTCACCGGCCTGCCCAACCGCACCCTCTTCGACGAGGCGCTCGGTCGCGCCCTGGCCCGGCAGGAGCGGGAGAACGGTCGCGCGGGGCTGCTCTTCGTGGACCTGGACGGGTTCAAACGGCTCAACGACACCTACGGGCACGCCGTCGGTGACGAGGCGCTGCGCGAGGTGGCGAGCCGGCTGGTCGGCTGCGCGCGGGACACCGACCTGGTCTGCCGGTTCGGTGGCGACGAGTTCGTGGTCCTGGTCGAGGAGGCGGACAACGGTCGGACGCTCACCGGTCTGAGCGTGCTCGCGCAACGGATCCGGATGGCCCTGGCTGAGCCGGCCCAGCTGCCCGGTGGTCTGACCCTCGGGCTGCCCGCGTCGGTCGGGGTGGCCCGCGCCCGGGTCTCGGACACCGCCGAGAGCCTGCTCGCCCGTGCCGACCACGCGATGTACGCCGACAAGCCGGCGGACTGAGGCGGGCAAGGCCGGAGTGGTGTGGTTGCGGCCAGCACGTCGACCAGGTCATGTCCGGCGTGCCGACGGGGCAGGCTCGGTCTGCGCTAGTTCGCCCGTCGTCCGCGGAGGCCTCGGTAGCCGCGGCGCAGTTGTCGGCGTAGGCGTCGGCCCCGACGGCGCACCGCGGTCCGGGTGACCCTCCGCGGCGAGGTGCCTGCGCGCCGGCGGCGTGCCTGGGCTCGGGCGAGCTTCCGGTTCAGCACGGCCACCTCGCGGGCGAGGACCGCGACGGTGTGCACCGCCAGGTCCCGGGACTCGGCCGGTCGGACACGAAGCGTCCCGGGGTCCGTTGCGTCGCCGTCCGGGGGCAGGGGTCGGAGGTCGGCCAGGTCCCCGACCACGTCGTAGCCGGCCCGGGTGATCTCCTGCTCCCAACCGAGGGCGATCTCCTCCAGGGCCGGGACCACGGCCGGGGGGATCGCCACGCGGGCGGAGGTGTCGCCGCGCAGCGCGCCGTTGACCACGGACTGCTTGAGGGTGCGGCGGATCTTCGACGGGCTCGCGCCCCGGGTACGACGCAGGTCCCGGTTCACCCGCGTGAGCACGTCGACCGCGGTCACCCCGAGCGAGGTGTTCGCCCCGGTCTCGGGGAACCGCACCGCGGTCGGGACGAGTCCGACCACGGAGCAGAAGCGCTCCCACAGCAGCTCCCGGGGCGCCCCGGGCGGCGGACAGGTGACCAGGTGGATGTGGTCGGCCGGCAGATGTGCGGCCCAGCGGGCCGCGATGTCGGGGAGGCCCTGGTGCTGCCAGAAGCGGCGCGCGTGCTCGTGGGACCGCGCCGGGTCCAGGATGCGGCGCAGGAACTGCTCGAACGTGACGGCCCGGCCGTGCTTGATGCCCTCCTGCCACTCCGCCGGGAGCTGCCGGCCGAGGTCGCGCGCGGTGAGGACCACGTGCACGTCCAGGCCTGCGAGCGGAAGAAGCGCCGCGGCGACGTCGGCCTCCTTGATGTTGCTGAAGAGCTCGTTGCTGAAGATGCTGACCCCGTCATACGTGGTCGCCTCCGCGCACAGGTCGCGCCAGGTGCCCGCGATCCTCGCGTCGGGGACGCCCCACCCGCCCTGGTTCCCGGTCAGCTCGAGCGCGGCGTGGAAGAGCCCGCGGTGATGGCTGGCCGGGAAGAGGAACCCGTCCTTGCGCAGCTGGTCCGCGTTCTCGCGCAGCGTCGCCTGGATGAACGACGTCCCGCTCTTGGGCACGCCCAGGTGCAGGTAGAGGCGACGGCCGGTGGGGCCCTGGAGGGGGGTGGTCACGTGGAGAGGATAGAAGGCGGTCCGGGCGGGGCGACACGCCGGAGGCAAAGAGTAGTGATCCGATCAACTTCGGAGAAGAACGTGCTCCACACTCCTTACGTAAGTCTATTAATCTAATAAACTTTGTTGCCGTCTTGGACGGCCTCGACGTGAAGGAACGTCCCTGATGCGCAGTCTTCTCGTCCTCGGTCTGGTCGGGCTCCTCGCCCAGCTGGTCGACGGCTCACTCGGCATGGCCTACGGCGTCACCTCCTCGATCATCGCCTTCCCCGGCGGCGTGGGCGCCTTCGCCGGTGCGACCTTCCTGTCCAACATCGACGGTGACACGGCCAAGCCCTGGGTCGCCGTGCTGCTGCTCAGCCTCGGCGTCTACGTGATCTACCGCTTCCTGGTCCTCGGCGGGCGTCGTCCGGAGTTCACGGGGCGGCTCTCCGCTACCTTCTTGGCCCCGCTGGGCATCGTGGCCGGACTGATGGACGCCATCGGCGGCGGCGGCTGGGGCCCGGTCGGCACCACCCCGCTGCTCTCCTCGGGACGGCTCGAGCCCCGCAAGGTCGTCGGCTCCATCGACACCTCGGAGTTCGTGGTCGCCCTGGGCGGCTCGCTGGGCTTCCTCCTGGCCCTGGGCAGCCAGCAGATCCCGTGGAGCGTGGCCCTGGCCCTGCTCACCGGTGGCGTCATCGCCGCGCCGTTCGCCGCCTGGCTGGTCAAGCACCTGGCACCCCGGGTCCTCGGCGTCGCTGCCGGCGGTCTGATCATCCTGACCAACACCAAGACGATCCTCGAGGCCCTCGGCGCCACCGGCTCGATGGTCGCGGTCGCAACCGCCGCGCTGTTCTTGGTCTGGGTGACGCTGATCGCCTGGGCGGTCACGCAGGAGCGCCTCTCCCGTCGGCTGGACGAGGAGCTGGAGACGGTCGTCGCCTGAGCGACATCTCCACACGACCACTCTCCGCACGACGACGGCCCGGGCGGGCCCCACCGCCCGGGCCGTCGTCGTTCCCGCGTCGGCGACAGGTCTGACAGACTGGCCGACCCATGCGAGTCTCCGCGAAGTCCGACTATGCGCTGCGGGCGCTCATCGAGCTTGCTCGCCGTGACGACGGGACCCCTGTCAGCGCCGAGGACCTCGGGCGCGAGCAGGAGATCCCGCACGGGTTCCTCCAGGCCATCCTGGCCGACCTCAGGCGCGCGGACATCGTGCGCAGCCAGCGCGGTCAGTCCGGCGGGTGGAGATTGGCCCGGGGCGCCGACACGGTGACGGTCGCCGACGTCATCCGCGCCGTGGACGGGCCGCTGGTCAGCGTCTACGGGCTTCGTCCCGAAGCCGTCCAGTACAACGAGGCCGCTGACGTCCTCCAGCACGTCTGGATCGCCGCACGGAGCAGCCTGCGCGACGTCTTCGAGCAGGTCACGATCCGAGCGCTGGCCGATCACGAGCTCCCCCCGGCGGTGCTGAGCCGGACGACCGACGACGACGCGTGGCAGTCGCACTGACCGGCGTCGGTCGGTCCGCTGTCGCTAGCCCCCGCGCTCCCGCAGCCAGTCGACCAGGGGCGTGAGCGCGCGCCAGTCGGTGCGGACGCGCTCCAGGAGCTCGGGTGCGTGGATGACCGGCTCGAAGCCGTAGGAGCGCCCGACCGTCAGGGAGCGGTGTCGCAGCAGGTCGATGCGGGGGTGGTCCCCGGAGTAGCCGCGCGGGCTGGTCTTGAGCCGGTCGCCGCCCCGCTCCCAGCCCTGCGACTCCAGGCGGCCGAGCAGAGCCTCCAGCTCGGGACCGGTGCGCTCGTCGACGACAGCCTCCCGGTAGGCCGCCAGGTTCTCCGGCCCGGCGGCGTAGAAGCCGGCACCGACGTACACCCCCGGAGCCGACACCGAGACGTACCAGCCGCAGGACAGCGAGATGGACACGAAGGCCCCCTGGCTCGTCTTGTACGGCGTCTTGTCCTTCGCGAAGCGGACGTCGCGGTAGGGCCGGAAGACCTTGGCCGCCCCGAACTCGCTCTCCAGGGCCGCGGTCAGCGCGACCATCGGGGCCCGGACCGACTCCTCGTAGGTGTCCTTGTGCGCCGCCCAGAACGACCGGGTGTTGTCCAGCTCCAGGTCGTCGTAGAAGTCCAGAGCCGCGACGGGGAAGCCGGAGAAGGAGGACATGCCCCGACGCTAGCGGCCTAGAGCCAACCCCGGTCCCGGGCCGCCGCGGCCGCCTGGGCGCGCGTCGCGGTTTGGGTCTTGCCGATGGCCGAGGACAGGTAGTTGCGCACCGTTCCCGGGGACAGGTGCAGGGCCTGGGCGATGTCGTGGACGGGGGACCCGGTCAACGAGTGCCGCAGCACGTCGCGCTCCCGCTCGGTCAGCGGGTTCTCGCCGCCCAGCAGCGACTCGGTGGCCAGGCTCGGATCAACCACCCGCAGCCCGGCGTGCACCCGACGTACCGCCTCGGCCAGCTCGGGGGCGGGCGTGTCCTTGACCACGAAGCCGCTGGCCCCCGCGTCCAGGGCCCGCCGCAGGTAGCCGGGGCGTCCGAAGGTCGTGACCACCAGCGACCGGATACGCGGAGCCTCCTGCCGCAGTCGGTCGCAGACCTCGATCCCGGTCATCCCGGGCATCTCCACATCGAGCAGGCAGACGTCGACCTCGTGCGCCCGGGCAGCGGTCACCACCTCGTCGCCCCGGCCGACCTGGGCCACGACCTTGAGATCGCTCTCGAGGCC